>CP154827.1:1242500-1520000 GCA_039613835.1 Acetobacteraceae bacterium
AGAAGGTTGGGCATGACGAGATGCGTGTCCCGCTCCTGGCGCATTTTGATAAATGCCGCTTCTGAAACACCATCAAGCACATGGATGTTCCCGTCCCGCTCCGCCCCGACCGTCGTGGCGAAACAATATACGTCCCGTCCTGGCGCTTTATAATCATGGCATAAATAAAGCCGCGTCTCACGCGGGAGGGAAAGAAGGCGCCGGATTGAGCGAAAAAGCTGCCTCGCATCGCCACCGGGGAAATCGGCACGTGCCGTGCCGAAATCGGGCATGAACAACGTGTCTCCGATAAAAGCGACATTACCGATCACGTAGGCCATATCCGCTGGCGTATGGCCCGGCACATGAAGCGCCACCGCCTCTAGCTTCCCGACGCGGAATTTTTCACCATCCGCGAATAAATGGTCAAATTGGGAGCCATCGCGGGCGAAATCTGTGCCCGCATTGAAGATTTTCCCGAAGACATTCTGCGCATCGATGATATGCGCCCCGATCGCAAGCTTGCCGCCTAGTTTCTCCTGCAACCATGGGGCGGCTGAAAGATGGTCGGCATGGGCATGGGTCTCAAGCTGCCAGACCACGTTGAGGCTCTCAGCTTGGATGAATTCCATTATCTTCCGGGCGCTCGCCCCCCGTGCGGCCGGAAGCCGGGTCATAAACAACGTGGCTCGCCGTGAAGGTCGCCTCATCAAAGAAGCTTTTCACAGAGGGAATCGCATCCTTCTCAATCGATTTCTCGATGATTTCTGCCGCGTTACGAAGAGGATCGTCCGTCATCACACGCCTTCCCGTGAGGCCCCGAAAGAAACTTTTTTATATCATTCATGATGGCACAATGACAGAAACTTGAATGGTCTGACAATGTATGATCACCGCGCGACTTTGCTTTACTTTGCGCGGCTTAAATATGGAAACGGCACTTGATGAGTGCACTGACGCGAAACGCCCACCGGACGCGAGTGGACAGGGTGCGTGCAATATTGCAAGGTTTACGGTCCGCTGAATGAGGATGTAGACATAACGTGCTGCGTCATACGCGTTCCGGACGGTTGATTTCAAATCAGGATTGCTGGGCGTCCCATATCATCAAGGGCTTCATGAATGACATCCATCGCGCCAACTAATGTCGAAGCGCCTGAGCATCTCCCCCCGATTTTTCGATGGCACGAGATGCAACAAAAAGCGGCGTTGAACCCGGACGCGCACTGGATGGATCTCGCCATGCGCCTGGCATGGTTCACCGCGCCAACGCAGGCTCTGAGTGCTTCCGGCCTTTGGTTTGAAGGTGGAAAGCTAAATGCCTGCTTCAATGCCGTGGATCGCCATCTTGAAACGCGTGGTGATCAATTAGCTTTAATCTGGCAGGGAGAAGCGGCCGATGAGAAGCGGGAACTAACTTACCGCGCGCTCCATCGGGAAGTCTGCCGTATGGCGAACGTCCTTCTGCAAGTCGGCGTGAAAGAGGGTGATCGCGTGGCGATCCACCTCCCCGCCATTGCGGAGGGCGTGATCGCGATGCTGGCCTGTGCGCGGATCGGGGCGATCCATATGGTGCTTTTTGGCGGTTTCTCCGCCGAGGCCATCGCTGACCGGATTGCAGATGCGGATGCCAAACTTATCATCACCGCCGATGTCGGTCGACGCGGGCCGAAGCGCGTCCCGTTCAAGAAAACAATTGATGTGGCGTTGACGTACCTTTCACCCGACCAGGTCAAGACCATACTCGTCATGTCTGTAACGCATGAGGACGTGCCGATGCAGGAAGAGCGAGACCATCTCCTTGCCCCCTCATCACCGCAGCGCCGGATGCGCTTCCCTGCGTCACGCGCGATGCGAATGATCCCCTTTTTCTGCTTTATACCTCGGGGAGCACGGGCAAGTCGAAAGGCATCGTGCACGGCACGGGCGGTTACCTCACCTGGGCAAGCTTCACCCAGAATGTGGTTTTTGACCATCGTGAGGGTGATGTCTTCTGGTGCACGGCTGATCTCGGCTGGATTACCGGGCATAGTTACGTGGCTTACGGGCCACTCTGTAATGGCGGGACAATCCTGATTTATGAGGGCATTCCCTCCTACCCCGATCCTGGCCAATGGTGGCGCGTGATTGAGAAATATCGCGTCACGAGTTTTTATACCTCCCCCACCGCGATCCGCGCCCTGATGCGGGAGGGTGATGATGTGCCGGGTGAGTGCGATCTGAACTCCCTGCGCGTGCTGGGTTCCGTCGGTGAACCGATCAGCCGAGAGGCATGGGAGTGGTTCTATCGGGTCATTGGCCGCAATCGCTGCCATCTTGTGGATACATGGTGGCAGACAGAGACGGGGGGCATCATGATCTCTCCCGTCCCCGGCATCATTGAGGGTGAACCGAGCGCCGTCACCTTGCCGCTGCCCGGTATTGACGCTGTGTTGCTGGGCCCGGATGGTCAGGAACGCGAAAATGAAGGTGAGGGCGTCTTATGTATCCGCCGCCCATGGCCCGGACGCGCGCTTTCCATCTGGAAAAATGATGAATTGTTCCAGAAAATCTATCTGGCCCCCTATCCCGGATATTATTTCACCGGCGATGGGGCGCGACGCGACGGAAATGGTCATTATTGGATTACCGGCCGCGTTGATGACGTGATTAATGTTTCTGGGCATCGCATCGGTTCTGCTGAAATTGAGGATGTTCTGGCCGATGATCGTGATATTGCGGAATGTGCCGCCATCGGAATACCCTATTCCCTGAAAGGCCAGGCCGTCGTGGTGTTCATCGTGCCGCGAAATGCGGCGCAGGCCGACATGCTGCCGGAACATGCACGCCAGATCGTCTCCCGTCGGATTGGGCGTTATGCGGTGCCGGAACATATTTATGTCGTGGATGATCTGCCCAAAACACGGTCCGGCAAAAATGTCCGCCGCCTCCTCCGAAAAATCGCAAGTGGCGAGAGAGACGGGTTTGGGGATTTATCGACGCTGAGTGACCCGGATTGCATTGAACGCCTCCTTGACGCAACGCCCATGTGACGCGATGCGCCTCCCGCATGAAATATGGAAGAGCGCGCGCCCGTCACGGCGGGAAATTTTTCAGCCAATGATGGGCGATATCAATGCGACGCGCGATCCAGACATCCGATCGTGATTTAAGGTCATCAAGGAACCGCCTGACAGCCAGCGCCCGCCCGGGACGACCTGCTATGCGACAATGGAGCCCGACTGACATCATTCTCCCGCCCTCCTGATGCAGCATCTCAAAACTGTCCCGCAGATAGCGGTAAAACTGCGCCCCTTCCGTAAAGCCATTATATCCGACAAACTTCATGTCGTTCGTGTCGAAACTATAGGGCACGATCAATTGTGCCCGTTCATGACGGCAATCATAATTAAGGCAGGTCATCCGCATAAGAGTCGGCGTCATAAGTGAAGAAACCTTCCTCCGCCACGAGGCGCGCTGTGTTCGGGCTGGTGCGGCCCTGATACCACCCCTCTGGCGCGGCGCCTGTTACTTCCCGGTGAATGCGTATCGCCGCACGCAGATGCTCACGTTCAAGGCTTTTCGGCACATTCTGATAATCGATCCATCGATAACCATGTGAGGCAATCTCCGACGAGGCTTCATGCATGGCCGCAACAGCTTCCCGGTGACGCGCCAAAGCCATGGCAACCCCGAAAACCGTGACCGGTGCGGCTGCGTCCGTGAAAATGCGATGGAGCCGCAAGAACCCGGCACGCGCGCCATATTCATAGACGCTCTCCATCTGCATATTGCGCATCCCCGAGATGTTCTTTGCCCCGACGAGCTCAGAGAGAAACGCTTCGGCCTGGCTGTCCCCATGGAGAATGGCATTTTCCGCGCCCTCCTCATAATTAATGACAAACTGCACCGCCGTACGGGCGCCCCCAGGCCAATACGGATCAGGCGGTTTCGCGCCATATCCGGTAAGGTCTCGACAATATTCCTGCAGGGCGTTGGACATGATGCGACCACCATCTTCGTGTTTTCTTGACTGTCGGTCGAAGCCTGCTCACGGAAATGAGGCAGAATCCGAAATTTCTCGCGTGGGTCAGGCGTGCATCCTTCATCAGGACACACTCATTTCCTACTCGAAACGGTAAATTAAAACATCGTCATAGAATTTGCCATATTATTTCTTTTCGAAATGAGATTCTGTGCCAGCATGAAACCTGCATGCATCGTGACGTGCCTTCCCCGCCCTGTCATCCGGCGCGGGGTGGCTCTTCATCCCGACGCGACCTGCCGGAGGAAAGATTTTGACGACACTTCCCCTCGCGCCCGACCCGCAGCTCTATAATGAAGATCTCGCCCCCGTCCCCCATGACAGACGCCCGTGGAACTGGCTGAATCTTGCCACGATCTGGATGGGCATGGCGCATAATATCGTCGTTTATGAGGCTGCTGCCGGGCTGATGGCACTCGGATTTTCAGCGGTGGAATGTCTGGAGGGCGTAGCGGTCGCCTATGTGGTGCTGTTTCTCGCCATGTGCCTCAATACCGTCTCCGGCACACGTTATGGCCTGCCCTTCTGCGTCCTGATCCACAGTGCCTTTGGCCCTGTCGGTGCGCAATTGCCGGTCATATTACGCGGCGTCTGCGCCATCTTCTGGTTTTCCGTACAGGCTTATGACGCGTCACAGGCGGTCGATGCCATTATGATGACGGTCTGGCCCGCATGGAAGACGCTCTCCGTGACGTGGCTCGGCATGTCAATGCATGGATGGTGCGCCCTGGCGTTGATCTGGGCGCTACATGGCTGGATCATGAATCACGGCATCCAAAGCATCGGACGGTTTGAGCTGGTGGCGGGCCCGCTCGTCATCATCATGGGTGCGGGCGCGGCCATCTGGGGGTTATCTGTCGGTCACGGCATTGGCCCGCTTTTCGCCCTGCCCTCACACCTTCATGGCTGGGCTTTTGCCGGCACGTTTGCGGGAGGCGTCACCGGCATTATGGGAATGTGGGTGTCATTTGCCGTCAATGTGCCCGATCTCTCCCGCTTTGTGCGATCCCAGCGTGATCAGGTTATCGGGCAGTTTATCGGCCTGCTTGTGACGGCGCTGATTTTTACCCCGATGGCGATTGTGACGACCTCCGCAACCGTCATCACTTTCGGTCATGCGATCTGGAACCCGGTGGATCTGCTCCTCGCACTGGATAACACGACAGTCACCTTATTGGGCGGCGCGACGATCGTCATCGCAACATTATCTGTCAATGTCGTCGCCAATATCATGCCCGCCTGTTACGACCTCATCAATCTCATGCCGCGTCGGCTTGATTTCCACCGAAGCGCCTATCTCGTCCTCATTCTCGGCCTTACTTTTATGCCCTGGCTCTGGTTCACCCAGGCCACGAGTGTATTTGCGCTGCTCAACATCATAAGCGGGCTTCTCGGGCCGGTGACCGGGGTGATGCTGGCAGATTATTTCGTCAGAAGACGCCAGCGCCTTTTTCTACCCGACCTTTACCGACGTCACGGCCTTTATGAAGGGCTTCATGGCTGGAGCGTTGCGGCCATACTGGCCTTCCTCATTGGCGGGTTCCTCGCCGTCATCGGTGCCTTCGTGCCGTCCCTCGCCCTGCTCAATAAATTATCCTGGTTTGTCGGGTGCGGTGTCAGCTTCACGCTTTACCTTGTTTTTCCCAGGGAGGTTCAATCGATAGGCACCGCTTTCTGCCAAATGCCCCGCGCGTCAGGCATGAACAAAGGGAATATGTGACTGAATAAAGCATGCGCCGAAAGCCGCCCCACCACGCTTTATTCTGAAAGCGCCTTTTATCAGGCCCATCCATCCTATCTGTGTCCGCAGTGGTTCTGACGTGATTTTACCCGTCAGAAGGTACAGACAGGAAACAGGCACAGTTGCATTCGGATTTTGACGAACCCCAATATCTGCACGTGGCACTGCGCGTCGATGACGCGCCTTGCATGGTGGTCGGTAGCGGCATAGCAGCCGCCAATAAAACGCGTCTCCTCGTCTCACGCGCCCGAGATATACGGATTTTCACCACCAACCCCCTCCCGGAACTCCGCGCCCACATTGAGGCGGGGCAAATTCATCTTGCGGGTGAGGAAAGAGATGAATCATCCATCCGTGTCTGCCTTGAAGCAGCGCGGCTGATCTTCATCGCGACGGAGGATGCGGCTTATAACCGGCAGCTCGCCGCATGGGCTGGTGACTGCCGCGTGCCCTGTTGCGTGGTGGATGACATTCCGCCCTCAAGCTTCATCACACCCGCCATTATCGACCGGTCGCCCATTCAGGTCGCGATCATCTCCGGGGGTGCCGCCCTGGTTCTGGCGCGACGGCTGCGCACGCAGATTGAAGCGAGCCTCCCCCACGGCGTGGCGCGCCTCGCGCAATTTATGAAACGTCAGCGCGCCTGGATACGCGATGCCCTGCCCGACATCACGCAGCGCCGTCATGCGTGGGAGCGCTTTCTCGATTCCGGCGGACGTGTCGCTGCGGAAAAAGACGATGCGGAAGCCGCCCGGATAGCACTTGAAAATTCTGTCGCTGAAGAGACCGCCGGGACAGGAAAAATGGGCGAAGTGTGGCTCGTCGGTGCCGGCCCGGGTAACCCGGACCTCCTGACACTCGCCGCCCTGAACGCCATGCAGAATGCCGATTGCGTCCTTTATGACCAACTGATCCCCGATGCCATTCTTGACCGTCTCCGCCGCGATGCCGAGCGTATTTTTGTAGGCAAAAAACGCAGTCACCACACTTTGCCTCAAACGGAGATCACGCAGATCCTCGCGGAGAAGGCACGTCAGGGCCTGCGCGTCCTGCGATTCAAGGGGGGTGATCCATTTATCTTCGGGCGCGGTGGGGAGGAAATGGATGCTTTGATGCGGCAGGACATCCCTGTGCGCATTATACCGGGTATCACCGCGGCAAATGGCTGCGGCGCTTCTGCCGGTATCCCCCTGACATATCGCAACTATGTGCAGAGCTGCATTTTTGTCACGGGTCACGCCAAATCAGGGCAGGAACTCGCATTGGATTGGGGCGCACTCGCCAAAAAAGGTCAAACCCTCGCCATTTATATGGGCCTGACCCCGCTTGCCACACTGGCACGGAAACTTGTGGAACACGGGCTACCGCCGGACTGGCCAGCCGCTATTATCGAGAAGGGAACATAGGAATCGCAGCGCGTCTTCATCACGACACTTGAAGCGCTTCCCGAAATCGTGACACAAAACGGGATTGCCTCACCCACCATGACAATCATCGGTGAAGTCGTGAAATTGCGGCCTATTCAACGATAAGAAGCCGTTATTTGATGCATTTTACCTATTGAACGTTTTGTCATGAGTGATTAGCTTTTGCTTACATAAAGTTTATAAATTCTAACGAGGCGGCCATACCACTCTCTCTCTCGAAGAAATTTCCGCATTGCGGGAAGTGCCGAATGATACCGTGCTTGAAACGGCGGTCAGGATGTTGCGCGGCTGCCTGGCGGTGACGTCGTCTTTCGGCGCGGAGTCCGCCCTTCTCCTCAGTATGGTCGCGGAAATTGATCCGTCGACGCCGGTCCTCTTCCTCAATACGCTGCGCTACCGGGAGAGTTGGTCGCGCATCAACCCTCTCAGTAACTGGTCCCGCGCGGATATTGAGCAGGAAATCCGTCGGTGCAATCTACCGCGACACCCTTTGACCGGATTTGGTTTTACCTCCATAGGTTGCGCGCCCTGCACGCGCGCTGTCCGCCCGGAGGAAGACCCGCGCGCAGGCCGTTGGGCCGGGCATGTCAAAACAGAATGCGGCATCCACCTCACCCCCGCAGACCGGAGCACCGTATGACTTCTGACATGGCGCCACGCGCACTGGATGATCTCGATCAGTTAGAGGCGCAAAGCATTTTCATCCTGCGCGAGGCTTATCGCAAATTGCGCCCGCTGGGCATGTTATGGTCCCTGGGCAAAGACAGTAATGTGATGATATGGCTGGCACGCAAGACCTTCATGAGTCGCGTGCCCTTCCCCGCGCTTAATGTCGATACGGGCAAGAAATTTCCCGAAATGTATGCTTTCCGGGATGAATACGCCAAAAAATGGAATCTCGATCTTGTTGTCAGAGACTGCCCGCCTGTTGAAGAGATTGATCCCAGCCTGCCCCCGGCGGCACGCTCCGCCGCGCGGAAGACGGCTGGTCTCGCCGCTTTGATTGAAGAGCAGAAATTCCGCGGCGTCATTGCCGGTATCCGCCGGGATGAGCAGGCCACTCGCGCCAAGGAGCGCGTGTTCAGCCCCCGGGGCGCCGGGCACCAATGGGATGTCCGCAACCAACCGCCCGAATTCTGGGATCAATATGCCACGCCGCATGAAGCGGGCATGCATATCCGTGTGCATCCGCTCCTCTCCTGGCGTGCGATTGACATTTGGCGATATATCCAGCGGGAGAACATTCCGGTTGTCGATCTGTATTTCTCAAAAAATGGCCGGCGTTACCATTCTCTCGGTGATCAGGACATCACCAGCCCGGTTGAAAGCGATGCTGCCACACTTGAGGACATCATTGCCGAACTCCAATCAAGTCGGACATCCGAGCGTGCAGGCCGCGCGATGGATCATGAGTCAGAGGACGCGTTTGAGCGCCTCCGCGTCGCAAGGTATCTCTAAAAATGACAGTTATGACAGCGCCTCACCCCGCGGAAAACACAGCCCGCAATGCGGCGACGCCCATTGTAATCGTCGGCCATGTCGATCATGGCAAATCAACTTTGATCGGGCGGATTCTGCATGATACAGACAGCCTCCCTGAAGGACGGCTGGGACAGATTGTTGAAAGAGCCAGAAGCGCGGGCGACCCGTTGAGTGGAGCTTCCTTCTCGACTCCCTCCAGATTGAGCGCGATCAGGGTGTCACAGTCGACTCAACGCGCATTCCGTTCCAGTTTAAGGGGCGCGATTTCGTCATTATGGACGCGCCCGGCCACCGGCAATTTCTGCGCAATATGATCACCGGCGCGGCGGATGCTGAAGCCGCCGTCCTCGTTGTCGACGCAGCGGAAGGCGCGCAGAAGCAGACTCGTCGCCATGCCATGTTGCTGCATTTGATCGGCATCCGACATGTGATTGTTCTGATGAATAAGGCGGATGTGCTCGCGTTTGATGCCACGCGCCTTGAAACGGCTGAGCAAGCGATCCGTGCGCTTCTGGCGCAGTTAAATGTGTCCGTCGATGCGGTCATCCCGGCCTCCGCGCGGGATGGGGACAATATTGCGGCACCATCTGATCGCAGCCCGTGGTACAAAGGCCCGACCCTGGTGCAGGCTTTGGCCAATGCCCCCGCCCGCGCCGCGTGCGCGCCTGGGCTTCCGTATGGTGGTGCAGGATGTTTATCGCTTCGACGAGACGCGATACGTTGTCGGCCGCGTTGATCGTGGCATTATTCGCGAAGGGGCATCAATCTCCATCGGTACGCAGGGCCAGACCGCCCGCGTCGCTGAAATCGCTCGCTGGCACGTGCCAGCCCTGCCCGTTGCCGGGCCCGGGGAATCCATCGTTTTGCGCCTGGAGCCGGATATCGTGCCGGATCGCGGAGATCTGCTGTTCAATCCGGATGAAGACATGCCGCGCCCGGTCCGGTCAGCACGGATTCAGGCTCGTGTCTTCTGGCTGCGTCAGGAGGGCCTCAAACGCGGTGAGCGCTTGACCCTCCGCCTCGGGCCTGCGGAATATCCAGTGACCGTCGCCTCCATTGATTCCGTCGTCAATCTTGAGGATATGACCCTCCAGAAGGCCGATATGGTCGGGCCTGAGGGCTTTGCGACCATCGCCCTGACGACCGCCCATGCGGTGCTTTTCGACATTTTTCACACCCGGTCTCAATGATGGGCGTGGCGTGCTGGTCGACCAATATCAACAGATCGTCGGCGGCGCACCCCTGATCGGTGCGGCGGAAATTTCCGACCCGTCTCATACGATCCACCCGACGGAAAGCGTGATCTCCTCCGAGGCGCGACGTGCCGCGGGAGAGCGTCAGGGACATGTTTTCTGGCTTTTCGGTCGCCCCGCCGCGGGCAAAAGCACAATCGCGCGGGAAGTCGAGGCCCGCTTATTCCGAGATGGGCAGCGTTGCGTCGTACTTGATGGTGACAGTCTGCGTGCCGGGCTCAATAGCGATCTCGGTTTCTCACAGGAGGATCGTCGGGAAAATATCCGCCGGACGGCCCATGTCGCGCGCATGTTTGCGGAAACGGGTCATATCGTGCTGGTGGCGCTTGTCACGCCCATGAAATCCGAACGCGCCCTGGCTTCGGAGATTATCGGCAACCCTTCTCGGAAATTTTTGTCGATACTTCGGCCGATATTTGTGAATCGCGTGATCCGAAGGGCCTTTATGCCGCCGCCCGCGCCGGGAAGATCGCGCATTTCACCGGTGTCGATGCGCTATTTGAAATCTCGGACGATTCATCATTGACGCTTTCCTCGGATTCCGGCCCGGGGCGCGCCGCCGAGACTTTCATCGACTATATCCAAACCAAGATCTGACCCTGCGCCCCGCACCGGCGATGAGTCATTCGCAGGTGCGACGGCGCAGAGCCGGAAGGGGCACGTGTGAGAGGAAGCCGATTTCACATCACACGCGTCCTGCGATCAGGGGACGCGGAAAGGGCTTATTGTGTTGCCGGTTTTTTCCAATTCGCAAATGCACTGTTCCGGCGCGTTGAGGCTTTGCTTCAGTGCCAATAATTCCGCACGCACGGCCGGGATCTGCGCCTGAATTTCTGGTCGACTCAGAATGGCGGGACGAGGCCCGCAGCGTAACTGTAGCCAGCCACCACATCTGTCGACCAATGCACGCCGCAAACAATGCGACTCTCGCCAAAAATTCGCCCCCGCGCGAGGATTTCCTCCGCCCGCTCCGGCATGACAACGGATAGCACAAAGGCCACAATATTACCGCGCACTGTATGGCCTGAGGGATAGGAGCGATTGTGATCTTTCGTCACACGATCCTTGATACAAAGAGGCACTTCTCATACCCGACATAAGGCCGCACACGCGCTCATCGCGCCTTGACCACATTTGTCCTGGGCCCCTCAATTGCAATGACGTCACTCATCAGCTTGTTCAGCTTCGGCGTTTTGGTGAGGTCAATTTTCAAATCGAGCGCACATGAGAAATTTTGGATCACAGCGGGAAGAGAGAAATCATCATCGATCGTCGCCGGTTCCCATCGCGGCGAGCCTTTCCACTTTCGCGTCTCGTTGAAGATCTGCTGATCTCGTCGGAGGGCCTCCGTTTTTGCGGCAGGCGGCGCCAGGATAATCAGGTAGCCGTTGGGCGGCGCATTATCCGACATATTATCTGTATCAGCGCTCACAGGCTGACTGACCCCTAAGGCCAAAACTGTCAGAGCCGACGCCGACAGCAGGAACTTTTTTGTGAAGAGAGGCATTTTTATCCCTTTTTATTTGTTATTAGAGGGATATTATAAATTTTCTTTAATGTTTTTGTCTAATTCGCTGATTACAAATTTTAATGATTTGCTTTTTGCGGCTTCACGCGATTTGCTGGCAAAATGAGGACGTTATGCGTACCGGAGGACCCGACTTCTCATCCATCGGTTAAGACATGCGCAACCCGATCCAACCGCCGCGTCGGCATGGACAAACCAGCGTGAGCGGATCAGATTTCGCCGATCAACGAAGACAGGAGGTGTGATCCGCGTGTTGCACCCATATCATGCAACACGCGGATCATGATCAGGACAGAAAGGCCCGTGACTTTATGGCAAGCGGTTGGGAGAATGCGTGTTCGCCTCTTTCTCCAACGCGCATTGCGCCGCGTCCGGTTTTACCGTTAGCTGCATGGAGAACTTCAAGTTCTTTCCGGACAGCCGGGAGCTGCGCCTTGATTTCAGGCCGCATCATGATGAGGAAGATCTGCTGCGCGGCGATGCGATAGCCTGCTTCAACATCTGAGGCCCAATGTGCGCCGCAGACGATACGGCTTTCCCCGTAGATACGGGCACGCATGTAGAACGCATCAGCGTGATCCGGCATCAGGGATGCGAGCAGGAAGCCGAGCGTCGTCCCCATCATCGTATGCCCGGACGGGTAGGAGCGGAAGGAGCCAAGCGCCGCTTTATGAACCATGCAGTCGGCGCATTATTGCCGACAAACGCGCGCTGATGGGCAAAGTGGCGCTTCAGGGCGACCATCGTGAGTGATTCGAGGCTCAGAACATCCCGGACAAGTTTGCGCAGATGCGGTGCCTTGGCCGTGTCGATATCAAACCCGGCCGCGCAGGAAAAATTCCTGAGAGCGTGGTCCAACGTATAATCGTCATCATTGACGGCGAGTTTCCAGCGCGGGGAATCTTTCCACTGGCGGGTCGCCGCGAAAATCCGTTGATCCTGTAGTTGCGCCAGGCTGCCAGGCGCCGGTGGCGGCGGGACGGAAAGGAGGCCCGTTGGGCAGAGGCGCGACCTGAGTCGTATCAGGTGCCTTCTGGCAGGCAACGAGCGTGAGACTGGCCAGAACGGGCAAGGCAAATCGTTGCGTCAAAGAACGGCGAAGCATAAATGTACCCTCGGAAATGTGAAGACGAAGACGTTAAAAATCCTCATCGTGCAGGAGCTTTAAGGCCACGTCCACTCCGAAAGCGGTCACAATTTAATCAATTATTCAGCCTGCGATTCATATATTCAACGATGCGGCTCAATTTTTCATCCAGCATTTCCGTCGTGAAGGACTTGAAGAGGATCTGCGTGGACTCATCGAAGCTCTGATCTGAAAAAACAGTCTGCTCCGAATAGCCTGTCATAAAGAGAACTGAGAGATGCTGCTTGCGGGCGCGCGCTTCGTCGGCCAATTGCCCCCATTAACGCCGCCCGGGAGACCGACTCGGTCATCAGGACATCATAACGGCGATCCTCATCCGCCAGAAGCGCCATCGCCTAACTTCCCGTTTCCGCCGTCTCGACATGGATCCCCCGGTCACGGAGCGTTTCCTCCAAGGTGAAGCGCAATGTCACGTCATCCTCCACGAGGAGAAGGCGCAGATGGGATAAATCAACCTCCGTCGGGCTTCGGCGGCGCGCGGTGCCCTGGGCGACGGGTCGTTTCTCTCCGATATAAAGGGGAAACCAGATATGCACTTTCGTCCCGGCCCCTGGTGCGGACTCGATCTCCACCCTGCCGCCCGATTGCGAGGCGAACCCATATATCATGCAGCCCCAACCCGGTGCCTTTGCCGATCGGCTTGGTCGTAAAAAACGGGTCGAAGGCCCGGGGCCATGACCTCCGGCGTCATGCCCACGCCTGTATCGGCGACAGTCAGGCACATGAAGCGCACAGCGTCTTTCCCTTCTTCGGGAGGTGGGTCAGATCGGGTTGATATGGTCACCGTCCCCCCCTTCCGGCATCGCATCGCGCGCATTAATGCCCAGATTGAGGATGGCATTTTCAAGCTGGTTGCGATCAATCAGAATAGGCCCCAACCTTGCATCGAGACGCAGCTTGAGGCGCACGGCTTGGCCAATCGTTCGGCGAAGGAATTCAGCCACCCCGCTGACCAGCTCATTCACATCTGTCACTGTCGGGTCAAGCGTTTGCCGCCGTGAGAAAGCCAGCAGACGATGGGGTTAACCCCGCCGCACGGTCCGTCGCTTCCTGCGCCGCGTTAATGTAGCGCTCCAGCCCTTCAATCTGCCCGCGCGCCATCCGCCGCCGCATGAGGCCGAGCGCGCCGCTGATCCCTCCGAGGATATTATTGAAATCATGGGCGAGCCCGCCCGTCAGCTGGCCGACGGGTTCCATTTTCTGTGACTGACGAAGTTGGTCTTTAAGGATAATTCGCTCCGTAATATCGCGCCCGATGAGAAAGATTTCATCATCGTCACGGAAGTTCGTCCAATTGAATGTGTGCCAGGAATTATCGTCAAACCTCAGACGTAGGTCCGCGCTGCGCTCCCCCTGATTGGCGGCCAGCGCCTGTAACATCTCCGCAATTTTCTGCCGATCCTGGGGGCGGACAAAACTGGCCAGCATTTCATCCTTATATTGCGCGCGGTCCAGATCGGCGCAGTGCGCCCAGCTCGGATTAACGTGGCGTAATCGGCCATCCAGCCCCACAGAGGCCAGGAGGTCATCCGTGATCGTCCAGATCCAGCCCTGCCCATCCGCCGTACGGCCCCGGAATTCGCATTGAAGCCTCCCGAGCGATGACAGGCTTTTCCGCAAAGCTGAGAGGAGCACGGTACGGTCATCGCCCGCCACCCGCCGCAATAACTGCCGCAACCTCACGCCGGAAGACATCTCTCCAACCGGAAAAGCCAGGGTCGCCGCCATACGCGGATCCCCATGCAGCAGGCGGGCTTTGATGTCCCAGATCCACCCGCCGGAGATCGCGCCGGCATAGGATGCGAGCTCAAGGCGCTCATGATCCTGGGTGGAGGCTATCATGTCGCGTGAACTGCACATAAGGTAAATGACGTTGCTTTTATGCCCCCCACGCGGAAGAGATATCGGCACGACCCGCGCGCGCCAGCGATGCAATGTGCCATCGGCTGAGAACGCATATTCCTCAATCTGTCCGGGGTGATTTTCGAGAGCTTTCTCGATAATGTGGGGTGCGGAAGCACGACCCTGCCCCATCCAGAGGCCGGACCAGTCCGTCCCGAATTGCTGCGTGCCGGGAAAGCTCGACAGGGTGGCGATGCGATCCCCGGAAGTAAAGATGACCCGCCCCTGTCGATCCAGCAGACAAAACCCGTCACTCGTGCCCTGCATCAATTGCGTGAGGAGGGCATCCTCCATATCGCGGGCCGCGCGCGTCGCCTCTCGACGGCAGAAGATCGCATTCCAGCAGCCTGTATGTTTTTGATACGAAGAAATGAAAAATATCTCCGTCCGCCCCGTCCACCTTCAGATGATGGATGGACGCGCTCCCCGACCCCGCTGACATCAAAGCATCCGGAAGTGCCAAAGAGCGGGAAAATTTTTCCAGCGTCATGCCATCATAGAGGATCTGTGCTGTCAGGCCGAGCATGGACGCCGCCGCGTCATCGCCGCGCACGCATTGCCGCGCTTCATCCCATGCAAGGCACCCGAAAGCAACGCGCGATGTCTGCCTGACTTTAGTCGGCGGCTTCGCATCTTGGTGGCCCAGCCCCGCGACCAATTCCCGCACATATGTGCCTATTTTAGCGTCCGACGCGGGCTGACGGGCCTCTCTATGGTCAGGGACAGCAATCAGCGCGACGATGGCACCTTGAGACGCACGAAAGATACGCGTTTTTACGCGATCGAGCGTTTCGGTGAGGACATCTGAAATGATATTGTCCGCGCCTGAGGGCCCTTTCGGGCCGGATTGTAGCAGCGCCTTGATTTCTCGACCCGCGCCGACGCCGACATGCTGCGCCGTGCTTGTCTCTATAAACGCATCATCTCCGCCGCGCACGGCGATTGTGAAAGTCGTTTCGGGGGACGATGCGCGCAGCATCGCGGCCAGACGCGAAATCTCTTTGCGGACCCGCGTTTCTTCCAATGTTTGCTCATGGCGTCGTGCGTTCATCGGCCATCCTTCCCCGCCCATGAAATGATGGGCGAGTCCCGATTTGGTCATCTATAAGAGCAATACAATCGAGTTTTTAACATGTTCCCACCAGCGGGACGCGATTTTAAGGTTTTCTGGCCCTTTTCTGAGAAAATCTGACGGTTTTCCGCCCCTTTACAGCCCCGTTTCCCGGCATCATCGGGTATTTCATCCTACCTGAGAAAGCCCGGGACGCTCAGACCATAATTGCTTCAGCGCCGCGACCAACTCATCAATATCCGATTTACTATGGAGCGGGCCTGGCGTGATCCGCAACCGCTCAAGCCCGCGCGGCACGGTGGGATAATTGATCGGCTGAATGTAATGGCCGTAGCGCGTCAGGAGCGCATCGGAAATCGCGCGGCATTCCTTCGCATCGCAGACCATCACCGGGATGATATGAGACGGATTGGCAAGGTGCGCTACCTCCGGCATCGTCAAGACATCGCCGGAGGTAGCGCACCGCCGCTCTCTGCCCCTCACGCTCAACCGAGCTTTGGCGCAGATGTCGGACACTCGCGCGAGCACCTGCAGCGATCATCGGGGGCAGCGCGGTGGAGAAGATGAAGCCGGAAGCGAAAGAGCGCACAAAATCACATAATGCGGCTGAGCCGGTGATATACCCACCCACAACACCGAAGCCCTTCCCCAACGTGCCTTCAATGACGGAGATGCGGTGGGACAGGCCGCGCTCCTCCGCGACGCCGCCACCCTGATGGCCATAAATGCCCACCGCATGGACCTCGTCAAGGTAGGTCAGCGCGCCGTAACGTTCCGCGACATCACAGATCTCCGCAATCGGGGCGATGTCTCCATCCATTGAATATACCGACTCAAAAGCGACGATTTTCGGCACATTGGCGGGGAGTTCACTTAAGTGACGCTCAAGATCACCCACATCATTATGGCGGAATATGCGCTTATCCGCCCGGGAATGGCGGATGCCTTCAATCATGGAAGCGTGGTTCTGCGCATCGGAAAGCACCACACAGTTTTTGAGGCGCGCCGCGATCGTGCCCAACGTCGCCCAGTTGGAGAGATAGCCGGAATTGAATAGAAGCGCCGCTTCCTTAGCGTGCAGGGAGGCGAGTTCCTGCTCCAGCAAGACATGCTCATGGCAGGTGCCGGCGATGTTCCGCGTGCCACCCGCCCCTGCACCAGACTGGTCCAGCGCCGCGTGCATCGCGGTCAGCACCTCTTTATGCTCACCCATCCCGAGATAGTCGTTTGAGCACCAGATTGTTACATCGCGTTTCAGCCCATGATGGTAGGCTTTGGGAAAATGGCCGACGCGGCGCTCCAGCTCCGCAAAGATCCGGTAGCTGCCATCGGCCTTCAGACCGTTCAGCGCGGCGCGGAACTGCGCATCGAATGTGGCATCTATTTTCGACATCTCATCTGTCCTTCCTGAAAGGCGCCTGCCGCCCCTTGTGGACGCAATCTAACCCAGATCCGTGAGGATTTCTTCATAAAATCAATGAGATCACCTCCTTTAAAGTGGCTTACAATTCAGCCAGGCTGACAGGGTGATCGCGGCATGTGTGGTTTTTATTTCAGCTCAATCCCGGGAGGGCAGTATCTTTTTCTTAATGAATAAATATTACTCTTCTCATATCACGTGAGCGATTTTACGTATTCGCTTAGACATTGAAAATGTTAAGTCGAGTCCGATTTTTCAGTGAAATATACGCGTCGCTTCATATGGAACGCATGAAGGGGGAAGCTTTGATATTTCACAATGTCTCATCGTGGCGTGGCGACTCTGTGAGTGCTCGGAAAACAGCACGGGACGATCGCGCTGCCGCCGCCTCACAATGTCATGTTTCGTCGAATTAATGTCGTAACACGGGAAGATTGCAGGGCTATTCAACCGTAGCGTGCAGCCTAATCCGGAGAAAATCACATACTGCGCAACGCGTCTCAATTAATTTGACGATGTTGCCGCAAAGTGACGACGTTGATTGCACCGGGGACTGGTTGCCGGGGAGTTTTGTTAAAATCTGACAGCTTAGTTTGTAAACGTCACCTCACGACGCAGGGACGGCCAAATCCTTACGATTTCTTACAATCCTGCGCCTGTCGGGACAAAATAGAGACGTCACAGCGTAAAATATCGGGGCACGTGAAGTTTTCCCACCTCACCCTTGAACCCCCCTCAAAATATCGCGTTGCCTTATCGCGTTACGCGATCAAAGTTTATCCGAAGCTTGGGCGCGTGGACGACTGATTCCCACCTTGTTTACTCGCGCCACACGGATTATGGCTCAAGAGACCGATTTTAACGAAAGAGGATAGCTATGAAGTCCACCGATCTGATTGACCGCATTGCCTCCGCGACCGGCGGCACCAAAGCCGACGCCAAAAAGGCCCTTGATACAGTATGGTCCAGCATCATCGAAGCCGCCCGGAAGGGTGAAGAAGTCTCTATCCCGGGTTTCGGCAAGTTCCAGGTTCGCACGACGGCTGCGCGTCAGGGTCGTAATCCCAAGACCGGCGAAACCATCAACATCGCCGCATCCAAAAAGCTTTCCTATTCTTCAGCGAAAAACGTCAAGGACGCTCTGGCTTCCAAGCACCGATAAAAGCCTGACACCATGAGGTTCTGAGAAGTGCGGTTGAAGCGTGACCCAAAGTCCGCCTTCATCCGTGCTTTTTTGCGCAATTAAATGGTCATTTGCTGTGTGCGCGACCCTGACGACAGCGCCATACTCAGCATGACTTTCCTACAACGTCTTCAGTGACACCCGCCGGAATTTGACCCGCAGCCTGAACATCGCAAACATGCGCCCTGCCCGTCAGACGTCGCTGCGGGACGTGCGACACGCCGGCAGATAAAGCCAGGGATCACCTTTTTCACCCAATAAAATGCAGCGCCGAAAAGTACGGTACCAACGGCCAGATCTTCCCACATATTTCATGCGCCCCCTAAAAAGCGTGTCATATGATAGGTAAGAAGTGAGGCGATATAAGCAAGTGCAAAAAGGCTGAGTGCCGTTCTCGCGACAATTTTGAAGGAATTTGTCTCACAACGCATAACGGCGAGCGTTGAGAAACATTGTGGCGAGTAGACATACCACGCCAGCAGGCTCAACGCTGTGGCGAGGCTCCATTGTGCGGATAAAAGCGGGCCAAGAACAGTGGCCGCCGTATCCTCCGTGGCATTGAGCGCATAAACCGTCGCGAGGGCGGAAACCGCCACCTCGCGTGCTGCCAGGCCCGGAATAAGCGACACGCAGATCTGCCAGTTAAACCCGATCGGCGCAAAGACCGGAAGCATCCAATGGCCAATCTTACCCGCAAGCGAATAAAAAATAGCGGGCTGCGTCGCGTGCACAGACGGGGGCGGAAAGCAGGAAAGCGCCCATAAAAGCACGTTAAGGGAGACAATCACCGTGCCGACACGGGTGAGAAAAATGCGGGCACGCTGAAGCAACCCGATAAGGACGGCGCGCGGGTTCGGCCAGTGATAAGGCGGGAGTTCAAGCATTAAAATATGCTCTTCCGCCGCCGCCCCCCGCGTCAGAACGCGCGCGGCGATGATGCCGCTGAGGATGGCAAGGGCGTAAAGCCCGAACAATACGAGGCTCTGCAAACCGATAAAGCCGAAATAAACGTGACGCGGGATAAAGGCGGCGATCAGCAGAGCGTAAATCGGAAGACGCGCGGAGCAGGTCATGAGAGGCGCGATCATGATCGTCACAATGCGGTCCCGCGGGTGCTGCACCGTTCGCGCCGCCATAATCCCCGGGATCGCGCAGGCAAAGCTGGAGAGGAGGGGGATAAACGACCTTCCACTCAGCCCGGCCGACGCCATGAGGCGGTCCAGCATAAAGGCGGCGCGTGGCAGGTAACCACTCTCCTCCAGCACGATAATCCAGAAGAAAAGCACCAGGATCTGCGGTAGAAAAACCGCGACACTCCCCACCCCGGCGATCACGCCATTTTGCAGCAGGCTGTGCAGCGCCCCATCGGGGAGCGGCGTCACGATCGCCGCGCCTAGGCGGGAGAACGCGTTTTCCAGAAAGTCCATCGCCGGTTGGGCGAGCGTGAAGACCGACTGAAACATGATAAACAAAACGATGAAGAGAAGCGCCATCCCCCAGACAGGATGGAGAACGGCGCGATCAATGCGGTCTGTCAGCTGATTATCCCCTGCGACAGACTCATTGGTGTATTGCGACATCAACGCATCAACCTGCGCATAAATCGGGGCCGCCTCACGCGCTGGAGGACTCTCCGGCGGCGCGGCCAAAGCGTGGCGTAAGGCCGACACACCGGATTTCCGCAGGCTGACGGTCGGGATGATCCGGACGCCGAGCGCCGCTTCAAGCCCGGCAATGTCAATTTCGAAATTCTGGCGTCGCGCTTCATCCATCATATTAAGCGCCACGATGATCGGACAGCCAATCTGCATCAGTTCGAGTAAGAAGCGAAGATGCAGACGCAGGTTACTGGCCGAAATGACACAGATGATCAGTTCCGGCTTGGCCTCTTTCGCATGTTGACCGAGGCAGACATCGCGGGTGATTGCCTCATCGGGCGAGGTGGCCTGAAGACTATAGGCGCCGGGCAGATCAAGCAGTCGGACATGGCTGCCATCAGGCAGAGTGACACGCCCCTCCTTCCGCTCAACCGTCACACCCGCGTAATTGGCGACTTTCTGACGGCTCCCCGTTAATTGGTTGAAAAGAGATGTCTTGCCGCTATTCGGATTGCCGACGAGCGCGACGCGTCGCGGCGAGGGACTCGATGCAGGGAGAGCGCCGCTCAAAGCGCGGCGCTCTTTTTTTCATCCGGCCCGCTTAACGAGGCATCATGGCTTTCCATCGTCACACGCCGCGCCTCACTTCTGCGCAACGCGAAGCGGGAGGCACCCACCCGGAGGGCAATAGGGTCACGGGCGAAAGGTCCGACCGCCAATATCTTGACAACGGCACCAGGGATGAAGCCGAGCTCCCCCAATCGACGTGAAACGACATCCTCCTGCCCGACTTCCTGAACTTTGGCGATCTTGCCGGAATGGCCGGGCAGCAGACTGTCTAAGGTGAGCATGGAATGACGACCCCGCGCGCGAATTGCAAACGATATTCATTATGAGATAATGCGCGCGTGTCAAAATTGGAATGTTCTGCCCGTAATTAAATATTCACCTTTGAAACGTCCAGACACTTGACAGGAAATTCGTATCCGTCAAGCGCGACCTGCCTGGCAGGGCGGGCGAACAGGTGCCCAGCCTTTTATAGATTGATAAGGCGATCAGGACATGCCAAAAACCGCGCTCCGCCTTCACAACAGAGCTTTTACCCTTTCATGCGACATTCTGCATGTCCGCAGGCCGCTGAACAAATCTTGATGAAACTTCAGGTGATGAATTTCCCTTATTCATCACCTGACGGGATAAGCTTGGCGCAAATTGCGACTCGGTCAATCCTCTCAGATTGTGAGCGGCTTTAATGACGTCGCCATTGTCTGCAAAATCAGGCAGCAGGATGTTGCGCCCGCATCCAGCACACCGCGTGAGCGTTCCCCCAGTCGGCTGGCGCGCCCGATACGCGCGACAAGGTCGATGGTCGAGTCACGCCCTTTCTCAGCAGCTTCCGACATGGCGTCCAGAGCTTGGCTGAAATCCTGACCCTGTTGCAATGCCGTGTTGAAGCTCTCAACAGCGGGCTGCAGCGTATCAATAAGGGTCTTATCACCGATACGCGCATTGCCCAGACTGTTAATGCCCGCCAGCGCCGCCCCCAGCATTTGACCAAATAATTTCGCATCCAGAAAGCGCGCGCCCTCAAGACATTGCGCCATCCCCTCAAAAAACCGCCCGTAAAGCGGCCCCATAGAGCCGCCAATGCCCGCCATCAAACTGTCAGAAAGGATGGCGAGCCCCTCACCCATCGGGGGCGGCGTTGCGCCGAGACGTTCCCCACACCGCGAAAAACCTTTGGCCATGTTGATGCCGTGATCACCATCCCCGATTTTTCCGTCGATTTCACTCAGCCATTCACGTGCATTGGTAATCGCCGTGACGAGTGCGGGCACAATCCCGGTTGTCGCCGCTAGAGCGATGCCGGTTTCCGGCAGATAACGCGCCGTTTCTTTCTCCGCCGCGGCACTTTGATGGTCCGGCGTCAGCGTGGCAACAGGTGCTTCCACCGCGACGCTGGCTGCGGCACCTTTAGACGCTGCAGGCCCGATCTGGGTCAGGCCGATGGATTCCACCGGTGCTTTAACGAGGCGCTCAAGCTCCTCATCCATCTTCATGAGCGTCAGCGTCACGCCCTTCATTTCAAGCGACGTGAAGTAATTACCGACGAAGCGGTGCGCGATCATGATGCCCTTTTCCGCAAGGATATCGGCAATCTCCGCGTAAAGCGTGTAGAGCTCAATGACAGGCGTGGCCCCGAGGCCGGAGAGGAGAACGGTCACACGATCCCCTTTTGCAAAAGGCAGATCGGGGAGGAGATGGTCGATCATTAATTGCGCGATTTCCCGCGCGCTGCCCAGTTTCTGAACAGAAACGCCGGGCTCCCCATGATGGCCGATCCCGACTTCCATCGTGCCGAGCGCGATTGAGAAATTAGGATGACCATTCGCGACAATGGTGCAGGGCGTCAGCCCCACCCCGATGGAACGCGTGTGGCGGATCACCTTTTCCGCGACAGCGATTACCTCATCGAGGGAGGCCCCCTCTTCCGCTCGCGCGCCCGCGATCTTCCACATCAGGATCTCGCCTGCGACGCCGCGGCGACGATCAGCTTCACTGGCTGGTGCGGAAGCCACATCATCCGTGGCGACAACCGTTTTCACACTGATGCCCACATTTTGAGCGTCGCGCACCGCCACGCGCACATTCATGGTATCGCCCGCATAATTGCCGAAGAGGCACGCCACACCCGCCCCATTATCCGCTTCGCGCATCGCATTCAGAAAACTGAGCGCGGTCGGGGAGGAAAAAATCTCACCCACTGCCACAGCATCTAGCATTCCGGGGCCGACATAGCCAAGAAAGGCCGGTTCATGCCCTGACCCACCCCCTGTGACGATCCCGACCTTGCGACGCGTCGCCGGACGGGCGCGTTTCAGCACGCGCGGGTTCGACGTCGCCGCAATAACGTCTGGATAAGCCAGCAGAACACCGCGCACGCCATCTTCAACCACTTGATCCGGATCATTAAAGATACGGTCCAACCGTGTCCGCAACGCGCCATGCGTGGCTTCCTCCGGCTTGATGGAAGCGTTGGTCATGTCGACGGACGGGGCATTCGCGCTCATATCTGGCCTTAATCAATGAGAAAAATATCGTATCTCGCCAGATAAAGAAGGAAATCTTTCCTGTAAAGTAGTAGATTTCACAAATTTTAAGTTTTTTACGCCGGTGACGTGATGTTTTAATGTTATTTTCAGTCAAGAATGTGATTTTATCGGCGATGTCGCAGGTCAGGGAGAGGGGGTCTATTCCCGCAACGCCCCCGCGAGAAATTCCGCCGCACGTATGCCGTCAATCCCTGCGGAGAGAATGCCCTCGCATAGCCCGCCCCTTCCCCAGCCGGGAAAATCCCTCGGATCGAAGGGCTTTGCCCGGTCTTGTCTCGATCAAGACGGAGGGAGGAGGATGTACGCGTCTCAACCCCGGTCAGGACGGCGTCATCCATCGAAAAGCCGGGGATTTTCGCGTCAAATACGGGCAATGCCTCCCTGATGGCGTCAATCGCGAAATCCGGAAGGCAGTCCCGCAGATTAGCCGGCGTCACGCCCGGCTTGTAGGAGGGGATCACCGCACCGAGATCCGTCGACGCTCGCCCTGCGAGGAAATCCCCGACTTTCTGGGCGGGCGCAGAATAATTGCGCCCGGCAGCCTTGAAAGCTGCCTGCTCCCAACGGCGTTGAAAGGCTATCCCGCCAAGAACATTATCTGGGAAGTCGATGTCAGGTTTGACTTCGACGACGATCCCCGCATTGGCGTTTCGTTCAGCACGGGAATATTGGCTCATCCCATTCGTCGCCACCGCCCCCCTGCCCCCCTCTCCGACGTGGCCGCCACGACGGTTTCACCGGGACACATACAGAAGGAATAGACAGATCGCCCATTGGCGGCGCGATGCACGAGCTTGTAATCGGCAGCGCCCAGTAGATGATGACCCGCTGAGGGGCCGAACCGCGCCGCATCAATGACGGATTACAGATGCTCAATGCGAACGCCGATGGAAAAAGGTTTGGCATGCATGGCCAACCCGGCTCCGTGAAGCATATCAAAACTATCCCGCGCACTATGGCCCAAAGCGAAGACAGCATGGCGCGTTGCGATGTGGCTGCCATCGGCAAGGTCAAGCCCTGTCAGACGTTTCTGCGCATCCACCCTGATGCCATCGACGCGGCTGTTAAATTGGTAAGTGCCGCCCAGCCTCTCAATCTCCGCCCTGAGATTTTCAACCATCGTGACAAGCCGGAATGTGCCGATATGCGGTTTTGAAAGATAGAGGATTTCCGCCGGCGCACCGGCTTTAACGAAGGTCTCCAGCACGAAGCGGCCAAGATGCCGCGGGTCGCTGACGCCGCTATAAAGCTTGCCATCCGAAAATGTCCCGGCTCCACCTTCCCCGAACTGGACATTGCTTTCCGGCGAGAGTTCAGCTTTCCGCCAGAAGGCAAACGTGTCCACCGTCCTTTCCCGGACTTTTTTACCCCGCTCGATAATGATAGGCTTAAGACCTGCCTTCGCCAGAACAAGTGCCGCTATCAGGCCGCAAGGTCCGGCGCCGATCACGACGGGACGCTGCGGCGGGTGCGGCGCGGAAGGCACATCATATTGATGCGCGGACGTCGGCATCACGCGCATCGCGGTGCGATCATCACCCTGACATTTCTCAAGGATTTCGGCTTCATTATCGACGGAACAATCAATATGGTAGACGAGCATGATCCGATTTTGTAGCGCGCATCATAGCCACGGCGCGCGATCGTGATTTCGCGCACTTCCTGTTCATCAACGCCCAGCCGCGCTGCCACGGTTTTTCTGATGGCGTCCTCACCGTGCTCAAGCGGAAGGCGGATTTCAGTGACACGGATCATAGTGCGTGCGAAACGCTCAGTAATGGATGGCTCACGCGCTCTTTAACACATTCCGGCCAAGGGGGGGTAAAAGGTGATCGCGCCGTTTTCTAATGTCGATCGGCGGCTTGTCCCGGCGCCGCAGCGCGGTATGCGGATGCCCCCGCCGGCCCCGCGCCTCTTGAAAATTTCTCACGTTGCTGCAACGTGACTTTCGTAAGATATTCCTGAAGGTGACACATGTCTGAATCACTTGACCCGGAAAGATCATCTCCGGCTATGTCCAATGTGTCCCGACCCTGCGACGAAAATCGCGCGGTGCACGATCACCATGGCCATCATGATCGTGATCACGCGACTCATCATCATGGAGAGGGTGGTGGACATCACCATCACATGCCAAGTGATTTCGGTCGAATTTTCTTCATTTACCTCACCATCAATACGATTTTCGTCTTCGGTGAGGCGATTTGCGGCTTATGGATCAACTCCCTCTCCCTGATCTCAGATGCCGGGCATAATCTCTCCGACCTGCTCGGACTCGGCGGGGCGTGGCTGGCCTATAATCTCGCGCGGCGGGAACCCTCGGAGCGTTTTACTTACGGATTGAAACGATCCACTATCCTCTCCGCCCTTGGCAATGCCATGCTGCTGCTCTTCGTGACGGGCGGAATCGTCGTTGGTGCAATCATGCGCATTTTGCACCCTCAGGACGTGCCCGGTTGTGGCGTAATTATTACCGCGCTCATCGGCCTTATTGTCAATGGCAGCACGGCCCTGTTACTCATGCGGGGGAGTCATGATGACCTGAATATGCGTGGCGCCTTCCTGCATATGGTGTCGGATGCCGCGATCTCCACTGGCGTCGCGGTCACCGGCGTCGCCATTCTGCTGACAGGCTGGTCCATATTTGACCCGGTTGTAAGTCTGGTCATTTCCGTCCTGATTGTTGTCTCAAGCTGGGGTTTGTTGCGCGCCTCGCTGGATATGACGCTTGATGCGGTACCCTGGAATATTGACAGCAACGCTGTTGGCGCGGCGCTTCGGGATCTGCCGGGGGTCCGGCAGATACATCACATGCATATATGGTCCCTGAGCACGACAGAAACGGCCCTGACCGTGCATCTTGTCGTCAGTGCCGACATTGCCTCACGGGATGATCTGCTGCAATCCGCAGCAGGTTTGCTGCGTACACGCTTTCGGATCGGCCATACGACCTTCCAATTGGAGGATGACACAGACGCGCCCCCTTGTGGGCATGTCAGACAGGCCCCCGCATCACCATGACACTTCTGACTCTAACAATGGAGAAACAGAAGATTCGTCTCGGCCTCTGCACTCTGGCCGTCAGTCTTGTCGCCCTCACCCTGAAAATGCTCGCCTGGTGGCTCAGCGGCAGTATGGCGCTTCTCTCCGATGCGTTGGAGACGGTCATTAATGTCGTTGCCGCATCCTTTGCCCTCGCCGCTTTGCATATTTCCAACCTTCCGCCGGACCATAATCACACTTACGGGCACGGAAAGGTCGAGTATCTATCGACCGTTATTGAAGGTGTCCTGGTTGTCGTGACGGCCTTCGGCATTTTTTACGCTGCCTGGACACATTGGAAAGCGCCGAACACAGATCTGGCCGCCTGGCAGGGCGTCATGTTCAATGCGCTCGGTGGTCTTGTCAATCTCGTCTGGGGGCTGACTTTGCTGCGGCAAGGGCGGCGCATCAACTCCCCGGCCGTGATCGCCAGCGGCCACCATATTATTGCCGATGTCTGGACGACGCTCATTCTCATCATCGGCGTCTCCCTCATTCCCCTTACCGGCTTTTACTGCCTTGATGCGATCCTTTCAGCCTTGATTGCTTTAAATGTCCTGCGCATCGGGTTCAGCGTCATGCGCGCCTCCATTGCCGGGCTTATGGATGAAGTGCCTGACCCGGCCACCTTGCAGAAAATCGCTGAGATTATTGCGTCCCATGGCGGCGGTGCCCTGCAGGCCCATGACATCAGGGCACGCCGATCCGGCACACAATATTTTATCGACTTTCACCTTGTCGTGCCCGGAGCCACCCGCGTCTCGGAAGCCCATGCCATCTGTGATTGTGTTGAAAACGCACTTAAGGCGCATTTCGGGCCGGACGTCACCACAATCCACGTCCATATTGAACCGGAGAGCCACCTTTTGCCTGAGGGCGTCCCGATCCCTTAAGGGACGGACCCGGACAGGGACGGGCAAAGTGCGACATATTTTGTCACTTCCCGTCAGCATATCGTCGAATACGCTTCTTGTCGGGCGCAGAGCTCGATATAATAGACACGTTTTCGACTTCGGAACATATTGAGGCGATATGAGACAAGGTAAGCCCCCCTTCCTAACGCCTCGACACACATACGCCATATAAGGCGTTCCGTCTGGGTGACGACGACGCAGTGGCGGCGCGCCTTGCCCTATTGGGTGGGCACCATCCTTGTCGGCATTGCCGCCGTCAGTTTCGCGGCGCTGGCCGATGCAGCGGCGCAGTTACGCAGTCAAATCCTGTCCTGGGACCCGCGGGTTATGATCCTCGTCATTCTGTGCGGGTTAGGTCTCGCCGTGATCGGCCTGATTTCACATGGCGCGACCTACGGCACCGGATATGCACAGGCACGCGCGATCATTGATGGGCGGGAGCATTATCCGGCGTCGTTCTTCCTGTATAAACTCTCCGCCACCGTCATCTCCTACTGGTCCGGTATTCCGGGCGGTATTTTTGCGCCTTCCCTTTCGGTGGGGGCGGGGATTGGGGGTTGGATCAGCCAGTTTCTGCTGCACACTTCGGCTGGCGCGGTCGTCCTGCTTGGCGTCGTGGGGTATTTTTCAGCGGTTGTGCAGGCACCATTGACAGCCACCGTCATCGTTATGGAAATGTCCGATAATCAACAAGTAACTCTGGCCTTTATGGCGACTTCCTTCCTTGTTTTCGGCGTGTCACGCGTCATCTGCAAGAAAAGTCTCTATGGCGCGCTGGCGGAACGTTTCATGACCAGCTTCTCACCGCCAACACGCGCGAACGAAACCACGTCCCTTCCGCAGGATGTTGCCCCATCAGCGGATGAAGCCCTCTCTTCACCAGAGGGGGAGAGTCCGCCACAGCACTGACGCCGCCACGTGACGCGGTGGCGGAATTTGAAATTGGAGTCAGCTACTGAGAAGGACGGGCATGCAGCCCGCCCCGACCGGATTCAGAAAAGTTCGATATGGCTTTTGAAGCCCAGCATTGCCTGGTTTTTCAATGGCTTCATGCCGCCCGGATTGAAAAAATACTGGAAGTCCGGTGCGAAGGTGATCCCCCGGAAAACATGGATCTGATACATTGCCTCAAAAACATACGCGTTTTTCTGGGGGAAGAGCGAGCCATTCGGCAGTTTCATGCCTTGTTGCTGATAGAGAAGCTGCGACCGATAAAGGTCGGGAGACACGCGCATGTAGGTGAAGTTCAAACCCATCGCATCGAGAGGGCGGGATTTCCAGAACCCACGATTTAACATACCGATGGAATATTGCTGCCACCGCGTGGACGTTTCGGGCTGATTGAAATAAGTGACGCCCAGCAGCGTAATACCGGCATCCGGCGCACCACCCGGGTAATGATAGATCATCTGATCCGCCAGGCCCCAAGCCGCCCACGCACCGTGATCATAGCGCACAGGCAGGCCTGATAAGGCGGCTGGCGTGTTCATCCCGTCAAAGAAATTATCTTTGTGGTCGGCCGTGTCATAAGCCATGCCGATTTTATAATGTCCGGGCAGCTGATGGTGCCTCCCGAAATTCGGCGTCCATGCGATTTCAACCGGCATTGCCGCGCCATCAATCGTCGCGCCGTTAAATTTGAAACCAGTGCGCATCTGGGCATTGCCGTAAATCGCCTGGGTTTGCGTGAGATACACGCCGAAAGAAAAGATCGAGTCCTTGGTTGGACGAGTCCGCACCCTGAAAGCCCAGTTCGCGTCCGGGTAGGAGGCATGGGCTAAATTGTCGCTCGATGCTTTCGGGTTGCCGCAGAAAGCATTATTCATGAAGTTACAATAAAGCGGATTGGCCGAGAAGTCAGAGAGGAAGGACATGCGCCCTGCCGCAAAGGCCAGGCGATCACTGAAAAGACTTTCTTCCGCATAGGCAAAGACAAGGTGGACGAAGACATTGCCACCACTGCCGTAAATTTCCTGACTCGGATTGAGATTATCGCCGAACATCCGACTTGCCGGAATGCCGTAACGTCCGACGATAATAGCATGTGTCGCAAGCCCCCTGATGCCGACCAGACGCTCCCAGTCAATATCGTCTTCGAGAGAATACTGCCCGGCATTGCTTGCACCCTGTTTCAGGCCGAGCCCTGATGTGGGCCGATGCAGCATCCCTGACATTTCATTTGTGTTATCGAGAAGGATGGCGATGCCCCGTTCCCGAAGCCAGGTATTGACGCCACCCGGATCCACCAGAATGGCCTCAGGCTGGGGAAGTTGCGGCACGCTGGTTTTGGCGACGTAACCGTGCTGACGGCGCTTTGCCTTCTCCTGCGTGAGCTGCGACTGAAGCTGCGACGCCTGTGTCGGGAAGTCCCCCGCCACCTTGGGGGAGGCGGGTGGCGCGCCATCTGGATGGGCGCTGGCAGGAAGGCCGAAAATCAAAGCGATGAGGGCACTGATCAACGGAACTCTTTTTTGCGTCTTCATCAATTCGCCTTCTTTGCGGAGATGTTGTTTTCCACTTTACTTCCCGGATAAGGTGAAAAATTCCCTTATAACCTGGAAATATTACATTCAACACATTGAAATCATGTGACTAACGTGAAGTTTGTTTAATGTAAAGTGACCCCCAAGCCTCCGCTCGAAAATGTGAGCGGAGATACCGGAGAGTTACACCACGCAAAGGCCGATGAAAACGCATGATTCGTCAGGGCTCCATCAGCTCTTGAGTTCAAGGAGGTGAGATGCAACTTTATTTATCAAAACTTAATTTATGTCGGTGGTGTAATGTTAAACGTCGCCACACATCCTGGCAACAGGGGCGGGTCACTGAGGCGCCATTTCGCCCCTCGGCCAACGCCATCAGGATTTTGCTCGGCCCGCCATGGGTCACCACGGTCGCGTCAGTTTCCTGACCTGTCACCTCCTGCCAGAATGGCATGAGGCGCTTTTGCAACATCGAAACCGATTCGCCACCACCCGGGCGGAAATTTTCCGGGTCGCGCGCCCATGCATCGAGTTCACCTTTCGGGGTCACATCCCAAGGCACTTCCTCCCACACGCCGAAATCAAGCTCGACAAGGCGAGGATCCACCTGTAGGCGACAGGCCGTGCCAACAGCGAATCGCGCCGGTGTCAGACACTGCGCGGAGGGTGAGCAGTAAATCCGTCCCGTCAACGGCCATGCGCGCGCGATACGCTGCCAACCTGGTACGAGGGGGCGCTCCGTCCTGCCGTAACAGACATGACGTGGGTTCTCAATCGGGAGGATGGCGGATGAGGGTCAGGCGCATCGTATGACAGCCTCATGCACCTCACCGCGCTGGGTGGATAAAAATGGAGGCAGCATGTTACATCCGGCGTGACATCACATGAAAAAAGCTTCCCGAGACTTTTCCGCGCTTACCGCCAGCCTTGCCGATCAACTTCCCCGCGCCATCATAAATCGTCGCAAGCGCATCATCATGACCGGAGGCGATGACGCGCGCATAATGAAATTCGTGCCCCCTGCAAATCGTCCCTTTCGGCCCCAGAATGGAGGCGGCATCCAGATGAGCCTCCCGATAACCCAGTGTCATTTTGCGACGCGCAAAACTCGTTTGGTAGGAAAGCAGCCCCAACATATTATGTGTGTGGCCCGACGCGTCCTCCAACGTTTCTCCCAACACCATATAGCCGCCACATTCCCCGTGGACGGGCCGCGTGCGAGCAAATGCATGGATCGACCGCCTGAATTGATCGGATTGAGACAGGATACCGGCATGGAGTTCGGGATAACCGCCCGGGAGCCAACATGCATCGCAATCCTCGGGCGGCCCTTCATCCAACAGGGGTGAGAAAAATCTGACGTTTGCCCCCTGGTCACGCCAGGCTTCAAGCAGATGCGGGTAGATGAAGGTAAAAGTGGCATCACGCGCAACAGTGATATTCTGCCCCGGCGGTGGAAGCGGCACGAAGCGCGGCGTAGAAGGCGTTGTATCGCGCAACCGTCCAATATCCAGCTTGCAGGCCGCGTCGAGACAATCATCAAGATTGTTCTCGCAGGCCATCTGGCGTGCCACCTCCTCAATCCCAGCCCGCCACGCCTCATATTCGGATGGCTGGACAAGGCCGAGATGGCGGCGCGGCATGCTCAAAGAGGCGGTTCGCCGCATCGTGCCCAGCAATTTCACATCAAGATCGGCCGCGCAAAGCGTTTTATGCCGGTCCGAGACGATATGATTGAACCAGACTCCGGCCAGTCGGACATCGTCACGCCACCGCGCGAAGCCGCTTGCAATCATCGCAGCAGACTGCCCCTGCCCGCGCACATCTATCACGAGCATCACCGGAATCTGCAATAACGCCGCCAGATCCGCGGCACTGCCGCGACATCCCTGCACGGCGTCAAAACCGTCATAGAGCCCCATCGATGCTTCAATCAGCACGAGATCCGCACCCTCCGCGAGACGCGCGAGCTGTTGACGCAGGTAAGCGGGTGACATGGCCCAGCCATCCAAATTCGGGCATGGGGCTTTCGTGATGGCGGCGTGGAATTGCGGGTCGATATAATCAGGTCCGCATTTGGCCGCCCGCACCCGCAGACCCGCATTTTTGAAGGCCAGAAGCAAAGCGAGCGTCACAGTGGTTTTGCCCGCGCCGGAATGCGGTACGACGATGATGAGGGCGCGCGTCACGGGGCAAGCGCCAGGGCGACGCTGTTGCTGCGCGGCTTCCATTTGGCCATGCCGCCACATTATTTCCAGGCGCTGCCTTATATCCTCCCGCGCTTCAGGATTGGCATCACGCAGAAACTGATCGCATTTCGTGTCGCCAAGTGTCGCTGCAAAAACAAGGTCAAATTGCGTATCGAAATGCGAGGGCAGGGTCACCGCAAACCCGCATAAAGCGGCGACAGCGCGGGCGATTTCAGCCGCGCCGCGATAATGGTGGCGTTGCATCGCGGTGATCCAGGCAGGGTTCGTCAGCCGTCCGCGCGTGATCCGGGCAACCTCGTCCTCCAATTGGCGCAGGCGCATTTTTTGCCCGTCACTTGTATCGCCGTGCCAAAGGCGCGGCTGCCCGCCTGCAGCGGCGGCTGCAGCCGCAAGCCCACCCTCATGCGCTGCCCAATCCGGCGTATCAAGCAGATCAGTCTCGGCGTGGTCCTGCACATGCAGGATGAGTTCCGATTGCCTTAATTGTGCCTGAAAGGCCGCGGCTTCCCGCCTCAGCGCCTTCATCCTTGTAGGCCCAGCCTGAGGCCACCAGATAAGCCGCACCGATCTGCGCCAGAGCTTCATCTTCGTTGAGTTGGGTTTCTGAAAGGCGGCATTCATCCCACAAACCGCAGGACTGCGCTTTGAGGATGATGTCCCGCCGCAGATTCTTCCCGCGTCGTCGGTCCATACCCTCCGCTTCTGCGTATTCATCGATCAGGCGTTCAAGCGCCGCAAGGTGGTGATCATGCCCGGCCTTGCGCATGGGGGTCATATGCCCGATTGTTACCGCGCCAAGTCGCCGCTTCGCCGCCGCGGCATCTCTGGGGTTATTGACAATAAACGGGTAAATGACGGGCAGCCCCCGACAGAGTGCCTGCGGCAGAGAGGCGCGCGACAGCGCCACGGCCTTGCCCGGCAGCCACTCCATCGTGCCATGCGCGCCAAGATGGATCATGGCATGAGGGGCCTGAACGTGATGCATCCAGAGGTGAAAACCGAGATACTCATGTCCCGGCATCGCATCGGGGTCGTGATAATGCGCCTTATGGTCTCTCGCCTGACTTCGACGCGGCTGCACGGCAACGCATACTTTTCCATAAAGGTGGAAACGCGCCGAAATCGCCCGGTCCGGCGTGCCCCACAAGGCAGTGACCGCTTCACGCACCTCTTGGGGAAGGGTTATGAAAAGCCGTCGATATTCGGCAGCGGACAGGATCGGGATGGGTTGCGTCTGGGTAATCTGCCCTGCAATCGCAACCGGGTCATTTGGGAATGTGTCATAGCCAGATTCAACGAGCAATTGGAGAATGGATGCGATGCTCGCAAAACCATCCAGCCCGACAGCATGCGTCATCTGGCCTTCCGCACCGGGATAATCGGAAAGGATCAGCGCCAATTGACGCTGCGCGGGAGGGGTCGCCGCCAGTCGGATCCAGCCTTCCGCCATGGAAACAGCCTGCGCCACACCTTCCGGGAAGGCCTCCCGCCGCGTTGGAAAGCCGGGTGGCGCCTCTTTACGGAAGGAAATTGGCGGCCCGTCAATGCGCCCGTCTAATTCCGGCAAGGCGATCTGCATGGCAATATCGGATTTGGGAGAGACCGCGCGTGGCCTTCATCCACTGGGCGCGCGTTGCGCTCGGCTGTAGAAGCTGAATGACTGGAACCTGCGCGCGGTCGAGAATACTCGCGTCCTCAGACGGATCGTCCTTCCCCCTCCCGACGGGCGGAGAAAAACGTGGCATTCAGGATGATGTTCGGGGGCGCGCTGTCCATCATCTGCGCCAGCCACGCTGCGACCGCGTCATTTTTCAATGAGGCGACGAAAAGCGCCTTTACGTCCAAACCGGCCTCAGCCAGGGCCGCAATCAACGCGTCGATACCTTCCAGATCGCCCGCCGCCAGATGGGCGCGGTAAAAATCACCCAAGCTGTGCGCGGCGTCCCAACGGCGCGGCCCGCATCCGACCGCGCCGCAACTGTGCGGTAAATACCGCAGGATGGAAGGCTCTCTGCAGACGCACCATCATCTTCCGCCAACCCCGCGAGGCTGCGCATCAGTCGGAAAGCGCCTGACCAATTACTCTACCCCCTCCTGAAAAAATCCATTCAGCCGTGACCATATCTCCGGGGAGACGGTTGATTTTTCCCGTAATGCATTCGTGCTCTGACAGGCACCCGGCAACAGGGCCAAAGCGATCTTGCGGGCGCGGCACAGAGCCACCAGTTCCTCAACGCCATAACGCCAATATTCCAGCCCACCAAGAAGGCGCATCACAATGACGCGCGCACCCGCCGCCGTCTTCTCAAGATAAAGATCGACGGACATGGGGTGGCGCAATTGTTGCAGATTAACAAGCTGAAGCACACCCTCCGCGTCGGCACTTTGCGCGGCTGCGGCAGCCGAGAGGCCGAGGAGATCACTATCGGTGAAGGACATGAGCAGAAGGGGCGCCGCCGGATGGTCCAGATCCTCCGCCACATCCTGCGCCTCGATATTATGCTGCTCACGCAGAAGGAGGTACATGCCCTACCCTGTGAAGGCGCGGCGCACCGCGTCCTCATCCAATCCCTTCTGCGCAATGACAACGATCTTCCCGGCAGCATCCGGCGCGGCTTGAGCGGATCGGAGGGCCATCGGGGCAAATCCATGCTGGATGCGTTGGCCGACCGCCTGAATCCCCAGGGGCAGATCCCGATTTTGAATATGGGCGTAACCTTTCATACGCAGGATATTCTGCCCGGAAGCGGCGCGCTCAGCCTTGGCGATAAACGCCTCGGCATTGTCTTGTAACGGCAGATCCATCACGAATGACACGAAATCATCATGCTCATGCGCCTCCGCACCATCATGATGCGAGGGTCGTGACGCGAGGTCATTTTCCGCGGCGGCGGCGATGCCGAGCATAACGGTCGGGTCAACCCATCCATGGCGCGCCACAACCACCCCGACCCGACGCGCGCGCATCAAGCTGGCCGATGACGGTGCGCAATTGTGATGATGAGACGAGATCCGATTTATTGAGGATGACGAGATCGGCGGAATCGAGCTGATCCTCAAACACCTCAGCGAGCGGGTTGTCATGGTCGAGGGATGGATCTTCCGCCCTTTGGGCTGCCACGGCTTGCGGGTCATCCGCGAAGCACCCTTCCGCAACGGCAGGGACATCGACGACGGTAATCACGCCATCCACCGTCATGCGCGTCCGTATGGAAGGCCAGTTAAACGCCTTCAGAAGGGGCTTCAGCAGGGCCAGCCCGGATGTTTCGATCACCACATGTTCAGGCGGGTTGTCGCGGTCCAGAAGGCTTTGCATTGTCGGGATGAAATCATCCACCACGGTGCAGCAAAGGCAGCCATTTGTCAGCTCAATGACACCGGACTCCGCGCAACCTGTCACGCCGCGGCTTCTCAACGTGTCGCCATCCACCCCGACCGCGCCGAATTCATTGACGACAATCGCGATACGACGCCCATTCGCATGTTCGAGAAGATGGCGCAGCAAGGTCGTTTTACCCGCACCGAGGAAGCCGGTGATGATGGTAACCGGAATTTTCGTGAGTTGAACGTTCATGCGATATCCCTCTGCGTAAAGGTCGGGAAACGACCGATCATGACTTTCTAAAGACTGGCAGGCCGTTTGGATGGCGGGACGACGCCGCGCGCTGAGCGGCGATAGGCTGCAATATATGTCAGCAGGTCCTGTGCGAGTCCGGCATGGAGATGGCCCATCAGTTACCCCCACTTCCCGGGCATGGAAATCGTGGCGAAACATGTATTCCGGCAGGATGCCAGGCAATTCACGCCAACCACCTCGACACTTCCATCATTGGCCTCCGTGACAGCATCTTAGAGCTTCTGGCCGGAAATGTCCTTATCGGTCGCGGCGCAAGTGAGACATATGCTCAGATGCGGGCGGGTCGCGGCATTTTCATTCATCATGGACGCCTTTGAGGCGGGAAAAGCGCGACAAAACGGCTAGCGCACGCAACATGCATCGGCAAAAACCGCAACGGGCGTCAAGCCCCGCGGCATTCTACACCAACCGGGCACCCCGCCAGCCAGTATCGTCGACTCAAATGATGCGAGGCAGGTCTCCTGGCTCGTGGCACGGATCGCTCCTTCAGGGCACCTTCCTGGACATCGTCATGAGACGCCCAGTGCGCGATCGCCCTGATATCAAACCACTTACAGTTGCGGGGGCAGCGCCGGCCTGACCCATCTCCTTTGAAAATCATCGGAGTCTTGGGCGCACCGTCTTCCCCTTTAAGCCCGTGAGGGCACCTCGGTAACAGGTCATCACTATATTTTAATCTTAACGGCGCGTCGAGGTAAGATATGTGGAAAGCGCCAAGCTGATTGCCTCACCACCCGCGAAAAGCCTATGGTAAGACAGCGTCGAGGTGATGCTTCTCAACGGGGAATGGTCGGATCTGCAACGTAATCGAAATGTTCCATCTTTATGATGTATCGATGGCCTGACCCGATGATCCACTCAAACCCATGATAAAAGACCGGGAACGCCCCCTTTAAGGCGCGGCTGGACAACGGGCGGTTGCGCCACCGCCGCAGCGAAATCCGCCTGGAGCTGGCTTCAGATGGGTCAATTCCCCGACCCCGTCACCATCACATTGCCGAATCAGCGTCAGGTCAGCTTCGCTTTGGATGGATGCGGTCAAATGGGTGAGTTAGCCTGGGCGCGCATCATCAAAGATGCGGGTGATAACCCGGATGTGACGCATGGCGCGCTCATCACCGCGTCGGTTGCGCGAGGCGCGGTGGGACAAGGCGTGACCTTCAAGGCGGGTAAAGGTGTAGGTGTAATCACCCACCCGGTGCCCCGGCCATCAACCCAGTGCCGCGCCGCATGATCACGAATGCCCTCATGGAAGTCACCCCTCAAAGTGCCGACGCCATCGTGACCATCAGTGTCGAAAATGGTGAAGCCCTCGCCCGCCAGACGCTCAATCCGAGATTGGGAATTGTCGGTGGCCTCTCAATATTGGAGACAACCGGCATTGTCGTGCCATTTTCCTGTTCCGCGTGGATAGATACGATTCATCGCGGCATTGACGTCGCGCGCGCCAGCGGCCTTACACACATTGCGGGCAGCACGGGCAGCACGTCGGAGGCGTGTGTTAAAGCTTTTTACGCTCTTCCTGACGCGGCCCTGATTGAGATGGGTGATTTTGTTGGCGGGATGCTGAAATATCTTCGCCAGCATCCTGTCCCGCATCTCACCATCGCGGGAGGCATCGCAAAAATGGCCAAGCTGGCGCAGGGCCATCTGGACCTCCATTCAAGCCGCACTCTGGCGGACCCGGGCAGCCTCGCCATCATGGCGGAGAAACTCGGCGTCACGTCGGAAATCAGGGAGAGGATGCGCCGCGCCAACACGGTGCTGGGGCGTTTCAACTCGCGAACCATCCCGCTCTGAGCGATCTGATCGCGGCGGAAGCCGCTTCCGTCACGCGCGTTTGCCTCGCCCCGTCCGACATTGAGGTCGATGTCATTGTGACGGACCGTGAAGGGCGGATTATCGGCGGAACGGCACCGCGCCCCGCGTGAAAGAACGCACCGTTGAAGTAACGCGCCACCGCCTAGCTGAAAATGGTCCAGCCCGCCATCATGAGGTAGCGCCCCGCCCGCGCGAGTTGGGTGCAACTCATCGTCAGGGCGCATTGATGAAAATACGCATCCAGCGTTTCCTCAACGTCACGACGTATATTGCCGAAGACCCGCATATATTGAGCCAGCGCCACGTTCCGATGCTCGGAAAGTTTTCCCGCCCGAGCGGTCGCCTCATTAATACTGACGAGCGATTCCCCCATTGCGGCTGGTCCTGAAAGATCACGCACGAGGGCCAGCAATTTATCCTGCATACCTTGCGCACCATATCGTGCAGTGAGGATATCTGCGATGACGATGGCGCCCGCATTGATAAACGGGTTGCGGGGGATGCCATGCTCACTTTCGAGCTGCACGATGGAGTTAAAGGGCGTGCCGGAAGGCTCACGCCCGACGCGCTGCCAGATTTCAGCCGCATCATGTTGTAGCGCCAGAGTCAGAGCGAAAATTTTCGACACACTCTGGATTGAAAAACCTTCCTGCGCGTCTCCCGTCCGGGCACATGTGCCGTCTGCCAAGCACACAGACATGCCGAATTTGTCCAGAGAGACATCGGCAAGTGGCGGAATATAGTCCGCCACCCGTCCACGATAGGTAATCTTCGCAATTTCGGATGCGATCTGCGCCAGCATCCCGTCTAAATTCTACATCGCCACCTGAGTCCTGACCCCCTCGCCTTTAGCGCGCGCCTTTTAACGTGCGTTAAGTCTTAACGTAAATAGGGCGGCCCGGGCCTTGCGATGAATTGACGCATCTTGCGGAGAACGCGTGAGTTTCATCGAAAGTCCCCTCCCGACGCAACGCGTTATGGAGAGTGGCTAATATGCAACAGACGTAAGCCGAGTGTCACGAAACAAGCTCGTTTCAAATGAGAGTTATTGTCAACAACACGTTATAATGTACATTAACCTTCTCGTTGGAAACAGGCATGTTTTGTCGCAGAGAGAGCATTTCGTGGCATGGTAACGCGTCTTGAAAATGGGATAGGAAGATAATGCAAGGCGACGTTTTCCCACCGAATGCTTCGGCGCAAAATCGCGACAGAGCCAGCCTTCCTGAGGTTTTCTCTACCATTCGCGTGGCGTCACCGGACCAGAACTGGGCACGCAAATTATTTTCCTATATGGGGCCGGGCTATCTTGTCGCTGTCGGCTATATGGACCCCGGTAACTGGGCGACTGATCTACAGGGGGGCGCAATATGGCTATCGCCTGCTCTGTGTGATCCTGCTGTCCAACTTCATGGCAATTTTGTTACAGGCACTCAGCGCGCGCCTCGGCATCGCGACGGGTCGGAACCTCGCGCAGGCATGTCGGGAATGGTGCCCGCATTGGCTGAGTTTCCCGCTCTGGATTGCCTGTGAAATCGCCATCATTGCATGTGCTGTCGCAGAGGTGATCGGCACCGCGATCGCCCTGCAGCTTCTATTGGGCGTGATTGCTCTCTGCTTCACGCTTCAGATTATCGCCGCCGCGCCACCTGTCGCCGAATTACTGCGCGGATTCATCCCGCATCGCGACGTGGTGACACATCCTGGTATGCTTTATATCGCCATCGGTGTCATTGGCGCGACGGTGATGCCGCATAATCTGTATCTTCATTCCGCCATCGTTCAGACCCGCGCTTACGGCGCCTCAATTGCTGAACGTCGTGATGCCCTGCGCTGGAGTGTCACGGACAGTTCCGTCGCCCTGATGCTCGCCCTTTTCATCAATGCCGCCATTCTGATTGTCGCCGCCGCGGCCTTTCACAATACGGCCTATCAGAATGTGGCGGAAATTGAGGACGCTTATCGTCTGCTTTCCCCCGTTCTGGGCTTTGGACTGGCCTCAACGCTTTTTGCGGTTGCGCTGCTCGCTGCGGGCACAAATTCCACCATTACCGGAACGCTGGCCGATCAGATTGTCATGGAGGGGTTTCTCCATCTCCGCATTGCGCGATGGGCGCGGCGGCTTCTGACACGTGACATCGCCATCATCCCGGTGATTTTCACCGTCGCCTTCTATGGCGATGGCAGTGTCAACACGCTTCTGATTGTGAGTCAGGTCGTGTTGTCGCTGCAACTGCCTTTTGCGGTGATCCCGCTCATCCTCTTTGTCTCGAGCCGCAAAATCATGGGGCCATTCCAGCTTCGTAAGAGTTTTGCCGTCGCGAGCTGGGGCGTCGCGGGGATCATCCTGGCACTGAATGTGAAGCTGCTTATCGACACTCTTTTCTAAATTTTGTTCAACAGAGGCATAAAAATGATTCGACGACCTGAAAATCGAGATGCACGCGCCTCTCGTCATGCTCTCATTTCCCATCAGACGGATTTGTCACGGCCTGCTCTGATGTTCAGCCGCAGAACAGGGATCTGCTGCGCCGCCTACTTCCTTTCGACGGCCACTGTCTCGCCCAGGCGCAGGGTGACGCGTTACGCAAAGACGCGTCCGGGACGTCCCAACGTCCCGCTTCCACGCAAAAGGCCCCGTCACAGGCCCGCACGTCGTCGCGCGCTTATCAATCGTCGGAAGAAGAGTCGATCACGGTCTCAGCGAAGCTGGACCATGCACGGGCATGGATTTTCCCCAGCCTCGGTGCCGTCTCCTATAAAATTGATCAGCGTCAGATCAACGTCACCCCAGGGGGCCAGAATGCTTCAATCAGCCAATATCTGCTGCGCGTGCCCGGGGTGGTACAGGATGGGAATGGCCAGATCCATGTGCGCGGTGACCATAATAACCTCACCTATCGCGTCAATGGCATCCTTCTCCCTGAAAGCCTCATGGTTATGCGCAGGATCTCGATAGCCGCATCATTCAACCCGTCTCCCTGCTGACCGGCACATTGCCGGCGCAATTCGGCTTTCGTACGGCGGGCGTCATTAACGTCACGACGAAGACGGGCGCGAGCCTCAAGGAAAACCAGCTAGGCATCTACGGTGGGAGCTACAACACCATCAACCCCTCCCTGCAAATGGGTGGCAGTAAAGGGAGGTGGGACTGGTTTTTCGTCACATCCTATAACCAGGATGATATCGGTATCGATAATCCGACAGCCTCATTCCGCCCCACGCATGACCGGACGCGACAGGGGAAAGGCTTCACCTATCTCTCTTACCGTGTGGATGATCGAAACCGGATTTCCCTCCTCGGCAGCGCGTCATACCAGCACTTCCAACTACCGAACACCACAGCTTTGCCCATCAAATTTGATAATGGCCTGGTCCCCCCGGGTGATCAGACCATTCAATCCCGTCTTTTAAGAGATACGCAGCTTGAGCAGGATTATTACGGCGTCCTGTCATGGCAGCACACGGCGGATCGCTATAATATGCAGCTTTCCCCCTATATCAGCTATGGGCACATCAATTATAATCCCGACCGCCTGCGTGACCTATCATTTCAGGGCATCGCTCAGCAGGAAATGAATGATTACATCACGGGCGGCGCGCAATTTGACAATTCCTATCGCCTGACATCCGATCACACACTGCGTTTCGGACTAATCGGGCAATATACCTCCGAGCGGCTCAGGACGCAGAGCCTGGCCTTCGCCACGTCAGATGAGGGTAAGCAGCTTTCGCGCCTCCCCATGTCAATTTACGATACATCCGGTAACTGGGCCGTGCAGGCGGCCGCTTACCTCCAGGATGAATATCGCGTGACGCGGAAGCTGACTTTGAATTATGGACTACGCTGGGATCAGTTCGCATCAAATTTCGTGAATGACCATCAGATCAGCCCGCGCGCCAATTTCGTCTGGAAAGTGACGCCGAAACTCTCGGCTCATATCGGCTATGCGCGTTATTTCACGCCACCCCAGCCCGCAATATATCGGCCTGGCCACTTTGCAGAAATTCGCCAATACCTCCTCAGCGCCGGAAAGCCTGATTGAATCGCCCCTGAAGGTTGAGCACAGTCATTATATCGATGCCGGTATCCTCTATAAAGTGACGCCGCATTACCAGATCACACTGGACGCGTTTAATAAGTGGGCGAAAAACCTCGGCGATATCGGGCAGTTCGGCCGCGCGGTTATCAACACGCCCTTCAGCTATCGCACGGAACAGGTTTACGGCACCGAATTGTCAAATAGCTGGTGCAAGGGCGGCTGGTCACTCTTCGGCAACGTCTCATACGCGCACACTCGCGCACGCGACATCAACTCGGCGGAATACCAGTTTGAAGCGGCGGAGTTTGCCTACATCAAGCAGCACGCCATCGCGCTGGACCATCAGGCTTCCATCGCCGCGTCAGCCGGCGCCTCCTATGAAACGCGGCACGATATGGCCTATCTCGATTTCGTTTATAGTAGCGGGTTGCGGTCCGGCTTCGCCAATCAGGGGACGCAGCCGCAATATGCCGTCTTTAATATCGGGTATCAGCACAGCTTCATGAATACGCCCACGCATCACCCGATCAAATTGCGGCTTGACGTCGCCAACCTCTTTGACCGCCGTTACCAGATTCGTGACGGCGAGGGTGTTGGCGTTTTTCAGGCGCAATATGGTCGGAGACAGGCAGCTTATATGACGCTCATCACATCTTTCTAATACGTCACATGATCAGAAAGGCAGCGTCGAGAATGGCGCTGCCCAGCCTGCGGAGGTTAAGCGTAGATTTAGGAAACAATTCACGATTCCTCGTGTTTCGGTTGAGGCGATTGCAATATTGTCAGGACGGCGCGTAAACTCGTCACGACATGTTTCCGGGCGCCCCGGCGCTTCGGACGTTCAGGCGAGTAAATTCGGCCTTGAGGAGTCAAATTGACGTGCTGCTTGCGTTTGAACAGGGCCTGCTGAAATCTCCGCAATATATTGCGATGTTTCTGCGAATGAGGCTGGCGCTGACATCTTCCACCCTGGCGCCGGCACAATGGGAACGTCTCAGCCCGCATGAAAAAGCCGAGCTCCTCATTTTCCCCGGCATCCAGGCGGAGGATCACGCAGCTTTCGCATCGCGCGTCCTTGAATTGCTAGGGCAGCATCACCTTAATTCTTCTGAAACGTTTCAAAGCCCTGATAATGCATCATGGTCCCATCCGAGGAAACCCGATGCCGCCGTCACTGCGCGTCTGGAAGCTGAAAAAATTCCGCCGCTCACGGAGCCACAATGGAATGATCTGAGTCCCCTCCAGCGTTTCACCCTCATCACCCTTGCCAGAACGCCGGATTTGCAGGAATATCTTGCTCCGGCACTCAGGGAATTTCGTGCAGGCGAGTGAGTAAACTTTACCCATCTTATGGCTGAAGCGTACATCGCCTGCGCAAACCAAATTCATCAGGAGGACTCAATGTCTTTAACCCCTCAAGTCAATGACATCCTCAAAAATTACGAATCTGACAATCCGGGCACCAAAGCCAATCTTGTCCGCCTTCTCAATACCGGAAAGCTGGCCGGAACGGGGAAGCTCGTCATTCTTCCGGTTGATCAGGGCTTTGAACATGGGCCCGCACGCTCTTTCGCCGCCAACCCGGCCGGGTATGACCCGCATTATCATTTCTCCCTCGCGATTGAAGCCGGGCTCAACGCTTTTGCAGCACCCATCGGCATGTTGGAGGCCGGGGCCTCAAGTTTCGCGGGTCAAATCCCGTTGATCCTGAAGTGCAACAGCTCCAACTCCCTCGCGACGGAGAAGGACCAGGCCGTGACCGGCACGGTGTCAGATGCGCTGCGCCTCGGATGTTCAGCCATCGGCTTCACGATCTATCCCGGCTCCGAATATTGCTTCAAACAGATGAATGAATTGCGGGAGCTCGCCGAGGAGGCGAAAGCGGCCGGCCTTGTCGTCGTGGTCTGGAGTTATCCTCGGGGACCGATGCTGGATAAAGCCGGGGAAACAGCCGTCGATATCTGCGCTTACGCGGCGCATATGGCGGCGGAGGCCGGTGCGCATATCATTAAGGTCAAGCCGCCGACCGATGCGCTCTCGCTCCCCGCGGCTAAAAAAGTCTATGAAGCACAGAAAATCGACATCAGCTCAATGGAAGCACGCGTCCGGCATATTGTGCAGAGCAGCTTTGGGGGGCGTCGCATCCTGATTTTCTCGGGCGGGGAACATGCAGACACCGAAAGCCTGCTCTCAACCATTCGCGCCATCAAGGCAGGCGGGGCGAATGGGTCGATCATCGGGCGTAATAGTTTTCAACGCCCGAAGAAGGAAGCGCTCGCCCTGCTCTCCGAAATCACCGATATTTTTAGAGGCTGACAATGATGCCGCGTCGCTCTGACATCAGGCGACGCGGCTTGAAACGGGGGCACATCGGCATTGAACCGATAAATTCAGGGATGCTTCCCGGTTAATTCCCATCAGACACGGCGGCCTCATAGGCGTCCAGAACATCCTTCGCCGGGCCATCCATGCGCATCCGGCCATGCTCCAGCCAGATGATGCGCGTGCACCATTTGCGCAGCACGTGAAGCTCATGAGATGTCAGGACGAGTATATCTGCGTAATCGACAAGGCTGTGAAGACGCTGCTCCGCACGCTTATGAAAGCCCTGATCACCCACCATAAACCACTCATCCATCAATAAAATATCCGGTCGAGGTGCTGTCGCCAACGCGAAACCTAGCCTGACGCCCATACCAGCGGAATAAAGGCGGACCGGCATATCCATAAATGCTCCTAATTCCGCGAAGGATTCGACATCCTGCTCAAGCAATTGGGAAGATTGACGCGTATAGCCCAGAGAGGCGGCGTAAAGCTGGATGTTTTCGCGCCCTGTGAGATCCGGGTTCATCCCCGCACCCGCATCCAATAGTGAGTGCACGTCGCCCCTGATGTGCAGATCTCCCTGCGACGACTCGAAAATACCGGCGATTGCCCGCAACAAGGTCGATTTGCCAGCACCATTATGTCCGACAAGCCCGACACGTTCACCAGCATGAACGGTGAACGTGATCTCATGCAGGGCGCGTACCACGGCGACGTTGTTTTCCATCACCACCTCGCCCCCGACGGGTGAGATTTTTTTGATGTTCTGCCGCACATTTTTAAAGAGCGTTTTTTTGAGCGACCGCGTATTGCCGCTGTAAATCGGGTAGGACAGGCCGAATTGGGTCAAACGGATCTGCGTCACGGGGCTTATATCCAATAAGGGATTTTTGAACGTGTGGCACGGAACACGATCAGGGCAAGTCCAATCAGCACAAGGCTGAACAGGATCGCAACAATGTAATTTTCCGCACGCGGCACCGCCCCGAGTAGGGGTGCCCGCACGATCGTCAGAAGGCTGAAAAGCGGGTTGAGCCGCAGCCAGTGACTATCCTCCCCGAGTTGCTCCGGCTGCCAGATGATCGGCGTGACGTAAAAGGCGATCTGCATGACAGCGCCGATAATCTGGGGAATATCGCGGTAGCGGGCGCAGATACTGCCAAAAACCATACAGACGGCGAAACCATCAGCAACCCACACAGCCATGCCGACCAGGCTCCAGAGCGCCATCGGCTTCAAGGCAATGCCGAACCAGATGAAAACGGCAATCGGGACCAGGATGACATGCGCGAGCACAAGGCTATTGCGTATCAATGTGCGTAAAATCTGCACGGTAAGGGGTAATTTGGCGGCAAATATCTGCGCGCGTACCGCGGTGAAACACCCGCATGATTCCATGGCCACCGGGGAAAACCAGGAAAACCATATGGCGAAGGAAATCGCTGTGTAAGGCAGATATCCGACGAGATCGATCTGGAATAATCGGGCATAGACGATCCCCATTGCCACGACCATGACGGCAAATGACAAGGTCAGCCATAGAGGCCCCAGAAATGACCCCTTATAACGCAGGCGGATATCCGTCCAGGCCAGTTTCGCCGCGTAGCGGGACATTCTAAAACCGCCTGAAATGTCGCGCATCATCATGAGGCTGAGGCCGCGCACGGGGAGGTCCGGTTCGTTCTCTGACATATTGGAGGGCGCGGATGTCTGCATATTCCTGCCCTACCCGATCAGACCCTGCGTCACAACCGATAAAGCGCCTCAAGCGCGTCGCTTTCGGGCCAGCGCGGTAAGATCTCTATGAACCCTCCCGCTTTTATGGCATTATGATCCGCGACAGTGTCATCGAAGTTCCTCATGGTTCTGCCGGACGGGGACTCATTTTAAAGAAGTCAGGCCCGCCGCCATGCCGCGTTACCATGCATCTTATGCGCGCTTAAGCCGTATCTCGGTTTGCCGGCAGATCTGCCGATTCCTGACGCGGGCGGTTTTACCCGTTTTTCTCGCAATTTATCTTGCAGCCTGCGCCGAGGGGCCGCATCGGCCCGGCATGCCGGTCTCGCAGGAGGAGGCTGCCTATCGCAGCCACGCAAAGCGCTATTACGCGCCACCCGGGCCACCGGCTGACCCGTGGGGCCCTTATATCAGAGAAGCCTCCTCACGTTTCGATGTGCCTGAAACATGGATTCGCGCCGTGATCCATCAGGAATCCGGCGGCCATCTTTATGATCGCAGCGGGCAGCTTATCACCTCCGTGCCGGGCGCGATGGGGCTCATGCAGCTCATGCCGCCCACCTACGACGAGTTGAAGGCGCAATATCGTCTCGGCCCTGATCCGTATGATCCGCACGATAATATTCTGGCAGGCACAGCTTACATCCGGCAGATGTATGAAATTTACGGCTCCCCCGGCTTTCTCGCCGCCTATAATTACGGGCCGGGCAGCCTTGATAATTACCTCAAAACCGGGCGCGCCATCCCGCGGGAAACGCGTCAATATGTCGCAAATATCGGTCGGCGCATCAAAGGTGTGACACCTGTCAACCGTTCGGCGGCTGATCTCATGGTTGCGCGTTATGAGGCATCGCCCTCGCCCTCCGCTTCCCGCATCGCTGTCCGCAACACGTGGCGGCGGAACAGTCAGAAACGACGCGCCTACAAGTCGCGCGACATACAGGTGGCGCAGGCGCCCATGCGCGCGGCAGGCGGACGGGTGAGGACTGACGCGAAGCATGTCCTCAAAGCCAATATTAAACGCGCCACGTACCGGACGCATGTCAAAACACGGGGTTGGACAGGCACGACGGCGGCGAAGCCGATACCGATCGGGCACCATCTCAAGGCGACACCCGTCAAAAAGCGCGCAATTCAGCCGAAAGCCCGTGTCACGCCAAAAGCTTCCCCGTCCCAACGCAAAATCGCAAAGCGAAAAGCGGCCAAATAGGCGCTCACTTTGCTTGAAAGATTCGTCGAGGTGCCTGCGTGAAAACGCTTTGACATCTCCGCGCCTCTTGACGCGACGGCCCGCATTGGTGCCGCAAAATGCGAGATCCGCCTTCCCAAAAAGCCGAACGCCGCTTAAAAACCCTTATCGATCAAACCGCGCCGCCAGGCCATTGCAAGGGTTCAGCATGAGAAAGGAGGATCGCCGCGCTGGTTTATTGCCGCTCTTCCGTGAAGTTTCCGCGCCCGAGGGTCATCTTGTCGGGTCATCCACCCCGCTCTGCCTGAAAGATGATGTCGAAAGCACTGCTATCTATGACGGGCCAAAATCCTGCTACCGTTATCAGCTTCACCGTGTCTGGGATGCCGCCCGGCCCAGCCTCCTCTGGATCATGATGAATCCCTCCGTCGCGACGGAGTATGGCGACGATCGCACCGTTGCGAAATGCCAGAAATGGGCGCGTATGTGGGGTTACGGCGCCATTTATGTCGGTAACAGCTTTGCCTATCGCTGCACGGATCAGAAACGCCTTATGGAAGTTACTGACCCTGTCGGGCCAGGCAATGACGAAGTCCTTCTGACGATGGCACGTAAGGCTGATAAACTCATCCTTGCTTATGGATCCCCCACCAATCCCGCATTGCGCCAACGTGGGCGGGATGTTGCCCGAAAGCTCGCCGCGGCGGGACATCAGCTTCATGTCATGCGCCTCACCGCATCCGGTCGGCCGGAACATCCCCTTTACCTGCCCCTCGCCCTGAAACCTGTCGCCATCCAGCTCAAGGACATCGTATAAAGCCGGTCACGTTCTGCCCGGAGGTTGAAACATGGCTGATCGGACCTCTTTTATAACGGGGCCCAGCTGACTTGCGACGGCCCCGCGAAGGCGCACTTACGCCGGTAAATCTAAAATCGCTTAAAGCCAAAAAACTGCATTTTCTTTCTTAACCCTGTTGCCATTCCCTGAAAGTGTTGGTAGTTCCCCTCTCACTGTTTGACGCGGATGTCCAAAGCGCTTCCTGCTCAATCAGTCAGCATCGTCCGACGATGCTTCGCGGGTGTAGCTCAGTTGGTTAGAGCGCCGGCCTGTCACGCCGGAGGTCGCGGGTTCGAGCCCCGTCACTCGCGCCATTATCCCCTTCCCATCTCCCTTATCGGGACGCGGTTTTACGTCAGCAATGCCCGGCATGATGATGCGGCATCTCCGACGCTCCCGAGGGCAAATGCAGGTCAGATGGATGCAGCGTAAGCATCCAGAACCGCGTCGGGCGGCCCATCCTGCCGGATCTCGCCCCCTTCGAGCCAGATGATCCTGGTGCACCATTGCCGCAAAACGTCTTCCACATGGGAGGAGAGCACCATAATCTCGCTCGAATCCACCAGGCGTTCCAGCCGCAGGCGGGCGCGCTCCATGAAACGGACATCCCCCGCCATCATCCACTCATCCATCAAGAGGATCTGCGGCGTGATCGCGGAAGCAAGACCGAAAGCCAGACGCAGCGCCATGCCGGAACTATAGGTTTTGACAGGCAGGTCGATGAAGGAGCCCAGCTCAGCAAAACTGGCGACGTCCTCCAGCACGCTGCGATAAGCCTTCCGCGTGCATCCTGAAAAAAGACAGCGCAGGCGAATATTCTCCGCCCCGGTCAATTCCGGATTCATCCCCAATTGCGCATCCAGCAATGCGCTGGAACGGCCCTCAATGGTGATCCGACCTGAAAGCGGTGCGTAAATCCCCGCCAGCGCCCGCATAAGCGTGGTTTTGCCCGCACCATTTCGACCGACAAGGCCCAGACGCTCTCCCGACCTTACTGAGAAAGAGATATCCCGCAACACCTGGACGGAAAGGCGATGACGCTCATCCTCCGCAAGGACACCCCCCGTGGCGCCGCGCTTCGCACTTTGCACGCGCGCACCCAGCCAACGACGCAGATTGCGGCTGTCCGCATGGTAAATGGGAAAAGACAGGCTCATCTTTTCAATAAGAAGCGATGTCATATTTACACCCAATAAGCGAGCCGCGCCCGAAAACGGACGAAAATGAGAAAAGCCACGACCATCAGGATCGCACTATGGATCATAGCGACCTCCCAGATTCTGATCGGAAGCGCCTGCCCCATTGCAGGGAGCCGGACGATCTCGATCAATGGATAAAACGGATTATAAATCAGCCAGGGCTCCATGGAGTGCGCCAGTTCGGGCTTCCACATAACCGGCGTGATGAAGAAGAAAATCTGAAGCACCGTCGCAATAGTTGGCCCTACATCACGAAACCGCGCGCCCAGCACGCCCAGCAGCGTCATGACAGCGAGGCTGTCGATAAACCAGAGCGCGAACCCCGCCAGAATGAGCGGATCATTGCGTGGCGTGACATCGCAAAGGTAAAAGACGACGGCGATGACGACGACGTTATGCGCCATGACAATGAAATTCCGGATAACGGCGCGGGTGATGTAAACGGTAAAAGGCACGTCCGACGACAGGATGAGTCCGGCATTATCGACGAAAATCATCGCACCCTCCCCCCAGACAGTGCTGATGAAACTCCACATCACGAGGGAAATAGACAGGAAGGGCAGATATTCCCGGAACGGCATATGGAAGAGGCGCGCATAAAGCACACCCAGCGCGGCGATCATAACGGCAGTGGATAATGTCAGCCAGAAAGGGCCGAGAATGGACCCCCTGTAACGCAGTTTGATATCCAGCCAGCCCAGCGCCACGCTGAGGCGGGATAATTCGAGTCCGCGCCGCACATCATCCAGCACGGCCGTCAGGCGCGCGCGCCCATTCGTCGGCTGGTAGACACGCCGCTCTCCATGACCGTCCGAACGCGTTGCCCGTTGCGCTGCGGCTTCCATTTGCTTCATAATTCCCCCGGCACATGTCTGAGTGCGATGTTTACCGCCTTTCGGGGGGGAAATCTTCCGTAAAATGCGGCTTCGCCCAAGGTGCCGCTGCCGCGACATATTTTGCGCACGCATCATCGCGAAAGCCGTCATAAGAGGGAAGACCTCACCAACTTGTCCGCGATATCGATCTTCATAATCGCTTTTGTCGCGACCGGGTATCTCCTGGCACCGATCGTGACGTTTTTCGTGCTACGCAACATCAACAAAACCCGATAAGCCATTTGCCCAATAGCGTCACGGGAGGATGCTCCTCGCATCGCGTATCCTGTTACGGAGCTGCCACCATCTCATGACACGTTCTTCCGCCATCCTGTCACGTTTCACGCCAATAGCCACCTTACTGACGATTTTGCTGCCCCTCTTCCTCACCCATGGGCGTGGTTTGGCTGAATTTTCAATCAGCGCCCTGAGCTTTCTCTTTCTCATCCGGAGTGTCGCCGCGGCAGATTGGTCATTTCTGTCGGAAAACTGGATGAAATGGGCCTTATTATGGTGGGCGTGGCAGATTTTCTGCTCCCTCCCTGTCCTTGACGGAGTCGGAAGATCCGGCCTCACCCAGGCCATCCTCTCCATACGTTTCGCCCTCTTTGCCGCCGCCCTGCAATGCTGGACGCTGCGTGAAGGGTGGGCGCGTCAATGGATTATGGGACTTATCTGCGCCTGCACATGTTACATTGCCATCCAGATTTTCATGCAGGCCCTCTTCGGTCACAATCTCTTCGGGGTGCCGCGTGCTGCGGATGGCACGCTGACAGGGCCCTATACCCATTCCCGCGCGGCGGCGCCCTTATCACGGCTTGCGCCGCCCACGCTCATGCTGGTTTTCGCCGCGCTTTACACCCGGCTGGCGACGCGGCGCGGCGTTCTTCTGGGTGTTATTCTGACCGCCCTGTCCTTAACCGCCCTGATATTGGCAGGTCAACGCATGCCGACAGCGTTAATGCTGCTCGGCATTACGCTCTGCGCGCTTCTTCACCGTCCCTATCGATGGGTGGGCCTGATTGGCCTGATGACAACGCCGGTCATCATGCTGGGCGTCAAATTCTTCTCCCACCGCAGTACGGATCATCTGATCGCCCTCGCCCACCAGCAATTGGCGCATTTCGCGCAATCGCATTACGGACTGATTTTTACCCGCGTCTGGATGATCGTCGCGCAACATCCGTGGACCGGCCTTGGATTCGATGCATTCCGTCACGGGTGCCCCCAGCCCGCCTATTTCCACGGTTTCACCGCGTTGGGGCAGCGCCCGGATGGGGGTGGGGCGGCAATCTGCATGCAACATGCGCATAATCATTACCTCCAGGCACTCAGCAATGGCGGGTGGCCAGGATTGATCCTTTTTGTGATGATGGTCATCGCACTTCTGATGGCATTATGGCCGCGAGAGGGGCGTCACCATGCTTGGCGGGTGGGACTGTTCGTGGCATTTATCGTGCAGGAATGGCCGATCGCCTCCACCAGCGACTTCCTGAACCTCCCATTGGGAGGCTGGGCGTTTTTATTGATCGGCGTCGGGTTGGCAGAAGCACGTGCCATCAGGCCCGACAGAAATCAATCGCGGCCCCCTTTTGAAAGTGACGCGAGGCCCCATCATTAGGTCAGGGCCGAAAAGAGTTAAGGCGTCAATATGTCATCAGAAAAAGTACCCGTTACGGTTTTGACCGGCTTCCTCGGTGCAGGCAAAACCACGTTGCTCAACCATATTCTCTCAGCGCAGTATGGCCGCAAATTTGCCGTGCTGATCAATGAGTTCGGCGAGCTTGGCGTTGATAATCACCTCGTCATGGATGCGGAAGAGGAAGTTTTTGAAACAAATAATGGCTGTATCTGCTGCACGGTTCGTGGCGATCTGATCCGTATTCTGGGCAGCCTTTTGCGACGGCGTCAGAAGTTTGACGGAATCATCGTCGAAACCACCGGGCTTGCGGACCCGGCCCCCGTCGCGCAGACTTTTTTCCTCGATGAAAACCTACGGGAGAAAGCCCGGCTTGACGCGGTCATCACGGTCGTTGACGCCGTCAACATCCTGACCACACTCGATGAAAGCCCCGAATCTGTCCGTCAGATCGCCTTCGCGGATGTGATCATCCTCAATAAAGACGGATCTGGTCGATGCGGCGCATCTTGAGGCCGTGACGTCCCGTATCCGGCAGATCAACGCGCATGTCGCCATCCACCGCGCGTCTCGAAGCGCGGTGGCGCTGGATAAGATACTTGATCGGGGTGGGTTCGACCTGAACCGCGCGCTTGAAACAATGCCGAATTTCCTCACCGATGACTCGCATGGGCATAAAGAGGGCATTACCAGCATGTCATTTGCTACGCAGGCACCCCTTGATGAGCAGAAATTCAATGCGTGGATCGGGCCGGTTTTGCAGCCTCAGGGGCCGGATATCCTCCGTGCCAAAGGCATTCTTTATTTTGAAGGCAAGGAAGAGTGTTTTGTCTTCCAGGCTGTGCATATGCTGGCGGATGGCGATTATATCGGCCCGTGTAAACCGGGGGAAAAGCGGGAGTCGCGCATCGTCTTTATCGGGCGCAATCTCAATCGACCGCAATTGCGACGCGGTTTTGAAGCCTGCAAATCATGATGACCGACACCCAGCAACGCCCTCAGCCTCTCGTCACGACTCATGGGGCGGAGCGTCCGTTTGAAAGCCCGATCACGGCCCTGACAGCCACCGCGGACGGGTTGGCTTTCGCCGTCGGCACGCTGGATGGCGACATGATTTTCGCCCCGTTGGCCGCGTCCCGCTCACCGGAAAATTGGCACGTCTCCGCGTGCATGAAGCGGCCATTACCTGCCTCTCTCCCGATCCGTTGCAGCGTGATGCTGTATTGTCAGGGAGTGAGGATTGCTGCCTGACACGGACCCGCACATCCAGCGACATGACCGCTCTTTATAAAGGGCGACGCTGGGTTGAAAATCTTGCGGTGACGTCGACGCACATCGCCTTTTCCTACGAGAAGTCGATGGAATTGCGGGATGCTACCGGGGAAAGAACACTGAAAGAGCTGGATCACCCTTCCTTAGTGACCGGCATCATTCTTGACGCCAAGGGCAAACGTGTTTTCACCTCGCATTATAATGGCGCCTCCGCCTGGTTCGTCAATTCGGACGCCAATAATGTGCGCAGCCTGTTTTGGAAGGGCAGTCATACCGGTATCGCCATTCATCCTAAAGGCGACGCCATTGTGACGACGATGCAGGAGAATGACCTGCATGGATGGCGTCTTTCAGACGGTCATAATATGCGGATGAGTGGTTACCCAAAAAAGGTCACATCACTTGATTTCAGCCGCAATGGGCGCTGGCTTGCGACATCCGGTGCGGATGCGCTCGTTTTTATGGCCGTTTTTCGGGGGTGGGCCCATGGGCAAAGCGCCGCGGGAGCTCGCGTGGCTGAATGGGATTTTCTGCACGTCTGTCAAATCCCATCCCTGTCATGACGCCATCGCGGCGGGGTTTGAAGATGGCACGATCATTCTGATTGATCTCTCATCGGAGCAGATCCTGCCCATTCGCTATGGAGACAGCCAAAATGACGCCGTCACGCAAATCACCTTCACGCCCAAAGGCGGTGCCATGGCTTTCGGCACAGAAGGGGGATCGGTTGGCGTTCTGATCCTTAATCCTCAAATCATGGCGTGACGCCGCGCCCCCTCACCAACAGTCGCCCCCATGGCGCTGTAGATTGTGAGGGCGGCGAGCTCAACGATGATGGCGGTCGCACCAAGGATGTCGCCCGTGTAACCACCAATTTTAAGCTGCGTATATCGCGCGACCCCCATCGCCAGAAGCCAGCTTGCCAAAAGGGCCGTCGCGGTCGGGATCACCCCGACCTCAAGACCGAAGGCCAGGGAGATCAGCATGGGCACAACGCATTTATCTTTTGCGAGTGTGATCTCGCTGGCCATGCCATCTGACCGGGCCGGTCTCGACAGGGATAAAGCTGCACCATCCCCAAACGTCCGAACGCCGCCGTAGAGGCCAGGGCAAATAAGGTCTGAACCATGTCGAAGGATGCTGTCCGGCAGATCGCCAGATAGGCGGACCATTTGCCGAGCGTTGCGAGAACGCCGGCGAGGACGCCGTAACTTCCAACCCGGCCATCCCGCATGATGGCCAGACGCCGCTCAGGGTTTCGCCCACCGAACAGACCATCCGCCGAGTCCATCAGCCCATCTTCATGAAGCGCGCCCGTCACAAGAAATTGCGCCGCGACAACCCAGAGCACCGCTAGAGACAGGTCAATACCCGCCAGTGCAAGCACCAAAATCAGCAGGGTGGAAAACGCGCCGATGGGCCCGCCAATGACCGGCCAGGCCCAGACCGTCTTTGACAAAGGCACGCGTTCCGGCAAGAGTGCCTTTGCTGAAAGTTTAATCATGCATGTCCCCGCCCTGGCGCTATGTCGCGACGGCGGAGGCCCTTGATGAGTCTATGCGCGCACGCATCGCCGGACATCAGGCGCGGCGAGGTGTGAGGTGGGAGACCTTTGAGGCACCCCTTCCCTCGAAAGCGCCCTGCAGACGGAAAAGCCCGTCTTACTGGATTGCCTGACACTCTGGCTCAGCAATCTCCTCCATGCAGGCCGTCATATTGCAAATGAAACGGCGCAACTTTGTGAAATGCTCAGTAAGCGGGAGGCACCCACCATCATTGTGTCCTCCGAGGTCGGACTCGGCATCACGCCCGAAAACGCGCTGGCGCGCCGCTTCGCGGATGAGGCGGGTGAGATGAATCAGAAGCTCGCTCGCATGGCCGATCATCTTTAGATGCTGGTCGCGGGCTACCCGTTAAAAATCAAGTAGATCCATCATCAGGAGAATTTCATGTCAGATGAGACAGAGCATCACCGTGCCAAGATGCAGAAGCGCAAAGCCATGCAGGACCGTATGGTCGCGGAAAATGATCGGGAAAAGGGCCTACTGATCGTCCATACGGGCAATGGAAAAGGAAAATCCACCGCCGCCTTCGGCATGGCCCTGCGCAGCGCCAGATATGGGCGACGCGTGGCGATCATCCAGTTCATCAAAGGTGCATAGGATACGCAGGATAAAGCCCGAGACATCGCGTTGCGCTATAAATATCTCACCTGCCAGGACGTCTTAAGCGGGTTGGCCAAACGTCCGGCTATGCAGCACATCGTGGCCACAGGACGTAATGCACCGACTGACCTCATTGAAGCGGCCGATCTCGTCACCGAAATGACGCTCGTCAAACATCCTTTCCATGCGGGGATCAAAGCGCGGGAGGGGATTGAATATTGAGCGCGCCCGGCGGCACAAGGTCGGCACTGGGCGGCCCCGCCCGCGCGCGAGGGCTTATGATTCAGGGCGCGGGGTCCAATGTCGGCAAGTCATCACTTGTCGCGTGACTGGCGCGCGCTTTTACGCGGCGGGGCCTGCGTGTCCTGCCTTTTAAACCGCAAAATATGTCGAATAATGCAGCTGTCACCGTCGATGGCAGGGAGATCGGCCGCACCCAGGCCCTGCAGGCTTTTGCCTGCCGTTCATTGCCTGAAACAGATATGAATCCCGTCCTCCTCAAACCCATGGCGGAGACGGGGGCGCAGATCATTCTGCAAGGTCAGATCTGGCGGCAGATGAGCGCCCGGGATTATCAGCAAGTCAAACGCAATCTGCTTGGCCCTGTCATGGAAAGCTATGAGCGACTGGCTGCAAAATCTGACCTAATTCTGGTTGAAGACGCCGGTGCCGCGTCGGAAGTCAATCTCAGGGCACATGATATTGCCAATATGGGTTTTGCGCGCGGCGGATCTGCCGGTGATCCTTGCCGGGGATATTGATCGCGGCGGTGTCATCGCAAACCTCGCCGGCACTAAAATCGTTATCGCGCCCGATGATGCCGCGCAGGTCAGCGGCTTCATTATCAATAAAATGCGGGGCGATACGTTGCTCTTCACTGCGGGGATGGAGACCATCTCGCGCCATACGGGGTGGGATGCGTTGGGGATCGTGCCGTTTTTCCCCGATTTGCGCCGTCTCCCTGCGGAAGATAGTCTTTCCCTTGAAGCCGTTTCCCACCGTGCGGGCGTCGCGGATATTATTGTGCTTATCCTGCCGCACATCGCCAACTTCGACGATATTGATCCGCTCCTGGATGAGCCGGATCTCGATGTCCGCCTCGTCAGGATTGATAAGAGTGCCCCCATCGCGCCGCATTTGCCGCGATCCCGCCTTATCATCCTGCCGGGCTCCAAATCCGTGATTCAGGATCTGACCACATTGAAGCAGGTCGGATGGGATGAGACCATCCGCCGCCATGTTGCCGTAGGTGGGCATGTGTGTGGTCTGTGTGGTGGATATCAAATGTTGGGTCGCACCATTCGTGACCCGGAAGCTGTGGAATCGCGGATTGCGGAGGCGTCCGGCATCGGGTTGCTGGATGTCGATACAGTGATTCGGCGGGAAAAATCGCTGATCGCCGTGCAAGGCGATATTCTGGATGGAAAGGGCCGGAAGTCAGGGGTTTTTGGGGGATATGAAATTCATTGTGGCACGACATCGCCCGCGGGCCCCCTTAAGAAACTGATCGCCGCCGCCTCTTCAGCCAGCAGTGCGCAAACGGAAGATGGACGCGTCTTCGGGACGTATGTGCACGGGCTTTTTGACACGCATGACGCGCGGAAACCTCTCCTCGCGCGCATTGGTCGGGAGTCGATGCAGCCGGATAAATCGGTCATGATGGATGATATATTGGATGGATTCGCTGACCACCTTGAAAAGCATCTTGATCTTGATGACCTGCTTCGCCGGGCGCGTTAGGCTTCAAGCCCATCTGACCTAGCGGTAAATCCATCGAGATCGGTCCGGATGTCGCGCCGCTCAGTTTTTCTCTTCCAGCTCCGGCGTTTCAGATAGTGACTTCGGGTAGCCGACGCAAAGATACGCCATCATCTCCCAACCAGGGTCAACCTCAAGGATTTGGCCCGTTATGGCGGGGTCAAGGATAGACACCCAGCCGACGCCGATGCCGCGCACCGTCGCCGCTAGCCAGAAATTATAAATCGCCATGACCACGGACCATTCGACCGTTTGCGGCATAGTGCGCCGCCCCAATCCACGCCCCTGCGTTGGTTCCGGGACAAAAAAAACGGCAATGTGGTGGGGTGCGTCCTTCAGCCCGTTTAATTTGAGACGCGCATATTCCTCTGCATCACGCGCCGGCAACTCCGCGCGGGCGGCGCGATTGCATCGTTCAAATTCCCGGTGGATCGCTAGACGGCACTCAGCGTCTTCGACACGGATGAACCGCCATGATTGCGAAAGCCCAACGGAAGGCCCCATCGACGCGCGATGCAAAAGCGCCTCAAGGACAGGTTCCGGCACGGATTGTTGCTGAAAATGCCGCACATCCCGCCGCCACCGGAGCAGTTGATCAAGCTCCTGCGTGAAATCGGCAGAAAACGCCATGGACGACATATAACCCTCATTTGACAAGTTTAGACCCCATCGAAGGTTCAGATCGAGGGGCGGGCATATTTAACGTGTGGCGGCGGTGCATAGCAATCCAATTATCGTGACAAAGAGGACACAGGCACGCGCATAGAGGCGCAAGGCCCGGCAGCCCGGCCATAAGAAACCAGAAAAGCGGCGCGATGACGCCATCGGAAAAATTCTCGGCAAGACTTTCAATCGCAGCGCGCGCAACGCCGCTTTCATCCAACGCGCGCACGTCTCGCCCCACAATGCGAGTCACAGCGCGACGCCCCGCCTCGAACCCGTGATGCGACAGAGCCTGTGCGACATCGGACACGTGGCGCCAGAGACTTTTCTGTGCGATGAAAGGCGCAGAAAAGTTCGAGAAGCACAGGCCGCGCCATGAAGAGGAAGCGGTGCACAATCCCCCACTCCACCAGGCCGGCGAAAATTCCGGCGGGTATGATGATGGCGGCGAGACATAACATGCCCCGCCACCGCCCCTTTCTTTCCGGGAGAGGCTGGGTGTTAAGCTGCGCCTCCATGAGGGTGATCAGCGCCCCGACCCATGTTACGGGATGCCCGATGCGACGAAATAAAGCTTGCGGATAGCCCTATAAAGCGTCCAGCAAACAGGCGATCAGCGCGGCCCAGAGGGTGACCTGGCCGTCAAACATAAGGGTCGTGCGGTGGCGTCACATGCATCATGATGCGGTCATTCCTGATATCAGCGCGTTCGGCGCGTATGGCGGGTCCGTGCTGGTCTTTCAGCGCGCTTTCCCCGAAGCGCCCTTACCGTGGTACGATTTATCGACGGGGGTCAATCCGTTTCATTATCCGATAGGCAACCTTCCCGAAGACGCGCTTTGCGCGCTGCCGGAGGCAGAGACCCTCGCACGACTGCGTCAAGCCGCCGCCAAAGCCTATGGATGTGACGCCAGCCTGATTGTCGCCCCCCGGACACGCAGGCCATTATCGGCCTCCTGCCCTATCTCCTCCGCCCGCCGCGCGTCTATATGGAAACACCAACTTATACCGGGCATGAAGAAAGCTGGCGCGGTGCGGGCATTGCCTGCACTGCCCGAGCAGACCTTATGACAAACGCCATCGACCCCGGATGCACCTCTATTTTGTGCCGCCCCAACAACCCCGGCGGTCGCCGAAACACCCTCACGGAATTAAAAGAATATGCAGCCCTCATTGAGCAACGCCGCGGCACGCTGATCATCGACGCCTCCTTCGCGGATTTTGAAACGACGTCCCACGCCGCGCTTCTGGAAAATCCGGCGGTCATTATGTTCCGCTCATTCGGGAAGACTTACGGGCTGGCGGGGCTGCGCCTCGGTTTCGCGCTGGGGCGGCACTCTGTGATGTCCCGCCTCGCCACCGCTTTGGGGCCGTGGCCGGTCCATGAATTGGCCCTCCATATCGGCACCAGCGCGCTGGAAGACGCGGCATGGCGCTTGAAAATAGCGGATAAACTTACGGTCCATGCCGAGAAATTACGCGTGATGATGTCACGTGCCGGATTCAGCTTTGTCGGTGGCACGCCTCTCTTCTCGCTCTTCTCGCATCCGCGAGCAAGGCATTTCTGGCGCTACTGCGCCGCTCAGGGCGTGGCGACGCGACGTTTCCGCGACAGGCCCGAATGGCTTCGATTAGGCCGCCCGCGGCGACGCGGCCACGTTTGATCGCCTTGAAACAGCCCTGATCGCGGCGTCGCGCTGACGCTGTTGGAAACCGTCGTGGACATAAGGCCCGTGCACTCCCGCCACGCGGATTCCGCACAACACAACTGATTTTTTTCTTGCATATTGCGCGCGCCTCACCGACATGGCGTGCATGGCCTACAGCATTAAGGAAATTTTTGCGACGCTACAGGGGGAAGGTGCGCATTCAGGACGCGCGGCAGTCTTCTGCCGTTTTACGGGTTGCAATTTATGGTCCGGCCTCGAATCCCACTGGGCGCAGGCCGATTGCACATTTTGCGACACAGATTTTGTCGGGGTGGATGGCGTCAATGGTGGGCGCTTCGCTGATGCGGAAAGTCTGGTTCGTGTCATCTCGCAAGTCTGGGATGAAACGGGGGCAGGCCGCGCGCAGCGTTATGTCGTCTTCACGGGTGGGGAACCGCTCCTTCAGCTCGACCCGGTTTTGATCGACGCCATGCATCGCGCGCAGTTCGAAATCGCCATTGAGAGTAATGGCACGATCCGTGCGCCTGACGGGATTGACTGGATTTGCATCAGCCCGAAACCCGGTCCTGAAACAATCCAAACCCGCGGAGATGAGTTGAAGCTCATCTTCCCCCAAGAAAATATGGACCCGGCGCGTTTTTCCGATTGGGCGTTCCGGCATTTCTTTCTTCAGCCGATGGATGGACCGCATTATAAAAAGCATCTTGCGGAAACGATTGCCTATTGTCAGACGCATCCTCAATGGCGCCTCTCCCTCCAGACACATAAGCTGATCGGTATCCCCTGATGCTTTCCGATAATGCCGCTCTCATTTTATTTTCCGGCGGGCAGGATTCCGCAACATGTCTCGCCTGGGCGTTACAACGTTATGACCGTGTTGAAACGGTGGGATTCGATTACGGCCAGCGTCACGCTGTTGAGATGTCATGCCGTTTGAAATTGCGCGAACTCATGCCGCGCCTGAAGCAGGAATGGGCATCCCGCCTCGGACCGGATCATGTGCTAGACCTCAGGACACTGGGCGCGCTTTCAGAGACGGCCCTGACGCGGGAGGCTGAGATCAGGATGACGCAATCCGGCCTGCCCAGCACATTTGTCCCGGGCCGTAACCTTCTTTTCCTCACTTACGCCGCGGCGTTGGCTGTGCGGCGTGACATGCGCCATATCGTTACCGGTGTTTGTGAGACGGATTATTCCGGCTATCCGGATTGCCGCGACGATACCATCAAAGCGTTACAAGTCGCCTTGAATCTCGGTATGGAAGCGCGGTTCGTCCTCCACACACCTTTGTTGTGGATCGATAAAGCGGAAGGCTGGACGCTCGCGCGGGAGATCGGGGGCGATGCGCTTGTGTCGCTGATCCGCGAGGAAAGCCATTCCTGTTATTTGGGGGATCGCGATCATCATCACCCATGGGGATATGGATGCGGCACCTGCCCGGCATGTGAATTACGGGCACGGGGATGGCAGGATTACGTCAATGCTTGACCTGCAATTCACCCGGCGCTTCTCCATGGGGCACCGTTTACTGAGCGATGCCGCACCGCGCTGCGCCATACCCCATGGCCATAATGAATATGTGACAGTCTCAATCCGCGCACGCAACACCAAGGCGCTGGATGGTCAGCGTAATATGGTGGCGGCTTTCGCGGATGTGAAGCGCCGCTGGCACCACTTCATTGACACACAGCTTGACCACGCGTTGCAACTCGGTGAGGGCGACAATCTACTCAACTGGTTTGCAACGCATGAGCCGGAAAATTACCGTCGGATCATTGTCACGCCCGGTGACCCGACGACGGAGTTGATGGCCGCTCTCCTGATGGCCAAAATCAATAGTTTCCTGGAGGCCGATATGCCGGATCTGGTCTGCCATCATCTGACCCTGTGTGAGACAGAGACGAATGCCGTGTCGATTTCCGGCCCGGTTGAGGATGTCCTGCCGCAGCTTGACCGTCCACGATCACTTTGCTGGTGGTGGCGTGCCGATGACACGATTTCCAACGCGCACCTAAACCTGCGTGACTCGGGCTGACACCGCTTTCCCCGAACATCAAATGATAGCGCCGTCCTTGTGATAGGTCATGATGCAGCCTGAGTAAGAGATCTGACGGCCCGGATCATAAAACCTGATCCACTCGTTCCAGGCTTCGCCACGAAGTTCCGCCGAAACGCGGAAAGGGCTTTCCGGCTCGTGATGATCCGTCTGGGCGGGTGCGTCATTTTGACGCGATGTTGTCGGCTCGTCCTGCTTCCTAAAGCGGTCAGTCGAAATAGTCATGGCGGTCATCCGATTAAAACGGTTGCAAATGGATCTTCTGTCGACACTTCCCGGCGTCTTCGACAGCATATGGAGGAGTCATCAACAGCCCATTAAGGACTCAATTTCCTAACGGATGATTTTTTAGAATCCAGTTTTTTCCTAATCTGTTGAACCTCAATTTCTTTCTTATATACGCTTTGGATACCAATCCGATTCGCTTCTTAAAATTTGTTTTCGTAAAATAACGAAGCCGTTAGGACTCACTCTCTCAACAGATGACCACTCTGCTTAATTGCGTGTGGACATGGTGTGCGCACGAGATTTTACTTCACATCATTTCGGCGCGCGCCAGTTGATTGACAGAGCGTAAAATAGTGAATCACGTCTCGCCCCCCTTCGGCGCCGGGACATCCTAAGGAGCCGAGTCACCTCTTGAAAATGACGGTTTGTAAAATCAAAATCTCCCGATTCTGGCATAGGATGGAAAGCGACGCATTATCGGGAGATTTCCATGATGATATCAAAATTCCGTGATTGTAGAATTATTGTCGGATCATTGATGGAAGCCGAACCTGAAAGGCTTTGACATTGTTGCATGTTGTACGAATACCGTCCTATCATGCTGTTTTTTAAATTGTAACTTGACTGTCCATTGTGGAGCAAACGGGATGAGACTTCCGCCTAAGGAAACATCGTGATAGATTTGTCGCAATACGCCGAGAGGGCGTGTCAGCATGGGTCTTTCACCGGGAATGGAGGGGACGATGCAACGCCCCGTTTGGTGCGCGACCCTGCTATCTTATTTTATCACGGCGTCACGCCGTATCGTAAAATATAACGTATCACGCCGTGTTAAGCCATTCATCATGTCGTGTTTCTGAAGGGAACATTCATCATGCGCTCAATCTCACGCCGTTTATTCAACTCTTCCATTTTCGCCATTTCTGCGACATCAATTGTCGCATTGTCATCGCCCGCCCAGGCAGCCCCGGATGCTCTCGGAAAGCCGGTGGCTCATTTCCGCTGGAGGCAAAATCCGCAGATATCGGGATCGGCTTCACCTGGGGTGAAGGCAAGCTCACTTACAAAGGGCGCGCGTACCGCTTTAAGGTCTCCGGCGGGAATATCGCAGCCGTCGGTTTCTCAAAAATTACTGCCATAGGCACGGTTTATAATCTGAAAAATCTACACGATTTTGACGGTGGCTATGCCGCGCTCAATGGTGATGTCACGCTTGATCGCGGTATTGGTGGCGCGGTTATGAGCAATAGTAACGGCGTCAAAGTCAAATTCACCTCAGCCACACGCGGCGCGCATCTGGCCGCAGGCGCGTAGGGACTTTCCTTCCAGATTCGAGAAAAATGAGCATCTGACGTTTTAAAAGGCGGGGTGACCCGCTTTTTATGCGCCCCTTGGCCGCGTCGGCGCGCCATGATTTTTGCTCGGTCGATATGTCACGGCAATTTCCTGAACGCCCCCGCCCGCACCACGTCGTAAATAGCGCCGGTCAGGCGGCACAACGTGGCTTCATCAATGGTAAAGGCCGGCGTCAGATAAATGATATTGCGGAACGGCCTTATCCACACGCCTGACGCGTCAAAAGCCGCCCTAAGTCGGTTCATATCCTCGATCGCCTCAATCTCCACGACGCCGATCGCCCCCATGACACGAACATCGCGCACAGAGGCTAAATCCCGGCATTTCTCCAATTCCCGCTGCATGATCTCTGCGATCTTCCGCACCTGCGCCAGTCGGGGTTGGTGGCGGAAAAGTTCGAGTGACGCACAGGCAGAGGCGCAGGCGAGTGGGTTGCCCATAAAAGTCGGGCCGTGCATCAGTGCCGCTTTCGGGTCATCCGACAGGAAGGCATCGAAGACATGCTTGCGCGCCACAGTCGCGGCGAGCGCCATGGTACCACCCGTCAAAGCTTTGGATAAAGTGATGATATCCGGGACCGCTCCGGCCTGCTCACAGGCAAACATCGTGCCCGTCCGGCCGAACCCGGTGAAGACCTCGTCAAAAATCAGCAGGACACGATAGCGATCCGCGAGGTCACGCAGTTTTTTGAGGATGGAAGGCGGATGGAAGATCATGCCCCCCGCCCCCTGCGCCAGTGGCTCCACAATCATGGCGGCCATGTTGTCGGATGATTGCTGGAGTAAACGCTCAAAAGCCGCCTCGTCCTCAGACGTGACGGGAAGGGGCTGCACATATTGGCGCGGCAGAACCCCCGTGAAGAGGTGGTGCATACCCTCCTCCGGGTCACAGATCGCCATGGTGGCCTGGGTATCGCCGTGATAGCCACCGGTGAATGAGAGAATGCGCGTCTTACCCGTTTGCCCCTTATTGAGCCAATATTGGATCGCCATTTTCAAAGCGACTTCCACCGCGACGGAACCGGATTCGGAAAAGAAAACGTGATCCAGATCGCCGGGCAGGTACGTCGCAAGCGTCTCTGACAATGCCAATGCCGGGCGATGAACCATTCCGCCCAGCATGATATGCGGCATGTCATCCAATTGGCGACGGACAGCAGCGGCGATGTCCGGGTGGTTATAGCCGTGGCATGCCGTCCACCAGGAAGCGACACCGTCATCCAGATGGCGTCCATCTTCGAGAATGATTGTTGTGCCCGTCGTGCGCGCGGCCGTCAGAGGCGGTGTGGTTGTTTGCATCTGAGTGTAAGGCAACCAGAGGTGATTGCCGCCGGGACGCGCCATTAATCGAGTCACTTCCATTTTAACGGGATCTGACGACTCATTTACCGCCATACTGAAAAGAGGTCAAAAGCAGCGCCGCCGCCATTTTCGAGGCGGGAATTGACAAGCGGAGCGCTTAGCGTCACGAAGGCACATGTCTCGTTTTGACTCTATCTTCCAGAAATCGCTCGCGCAGCGGAAAAACTCGGGGATTTTCCGGCAGGCGCTGCCAGCGCATCCCGCGACGGTCACGCATGCGGCGCGGCTCCATGATTTCCGCAGCAATGATTATCTCGGCCTGTCCCACCATAAGAAGCTGGCATCCCGCGCGGCCTTATGGGCGCAAGAATATGGGAGTGGCGCGGGTGCGTCCCGCCTCGTCTCCGGCACACTTGCCGCGCATGAGTTGGTTGAGTCGAAACTTGCCGCGCTCAAATTCACTGAGAGCGCCTTATTGTTTCCATCTGGGTTTCAGGCAAATATCGGCGTGTTATCGGCGCTGCTCAACCTGTCGATGGAGGCCACTGGCGAGGCACCTTCCATCTATATGGACCGACTTAATCACGCGAGCCTGCATTTGGCGTGCAACGCGGCGGGAGTGAGGCAGAAGCGCTTTCGTCATAATGACGTCAACCATCTTCAGGACCTTCTCAAACGCGACACCACCTCAAAGGGGCTGCGTTTCATCGTCACGGAAAGCGTCTTCTCCATGGATGGCGACCGCGCACCGTTGGAAGATCTCCGCCTGTTGGCGGATCGTTACGACGCTTTTCTCTATATTGACGACGCTCACGCAACCGGCATTTTGGGGGAGGCCGGGTGCGGCCTTGCCAGTGTGGTCAAGCCTGATCTTATACTCGGCACATGTGGCAAGGCCATGGGATCAATGGGGGCATTTATTGCCGTGTCCCAAACCCTGCGCGACTGGGTTATCAATCACTGTACCTCTTTTATCTATAGCACGGCCATCGCCCCCCCGATCCTCGGGGCCATCGACGCGGCGCTTGATCTCCTGCCAGACATGACGGCGGAACGGGAAAACGTGGCCGCCATGGCGGCATGCCTGCGGCAGAAGCTTCATGAAGCCGGACTTGCGACAGGGGATTCATCAACGCAGATCGTCCCTTTCATGATTGGTGATAATGAGGCGGCTCTCGAAATCGCAGCCCGACTCAGGAAGGGAAATATCTACGCCACCGCGATCCGCCCTCCGACGGTTCCCAGTCATACGGCGCGACTGAGATTGGCCCTCCATGCCGGGCTGACGCGGGAGGATGTGCTCACTTGCGCCGAGAAGCTGATCGAAATCCACGATGATGTGATCGGCACCCGATGACAGTCCATCATCCTGATCTCGCAACGGGAAATGCGGGTGAAGCGCCTGAACTGGTCCTGATGCATGGCTGGGGCTACGACGCCACATTATGGAACGATGTGGCATCTCTCCTGGCGCCGCTTGCCGTCACAAAGCTTGAGGCCGGTTATTTCGGCGCCGCGCCCTTCCTGACCCTGCCGACCCGCCCTTTCATCGCCATTGGGCATTCCGCGGGCGGGCTGTGGTTTCTGAAACAAAATCTGACCCATTGCCGCGCCGTCATTCTGATCAATAGCTTCACCCGCTTCACACGCGGCGAAGACTTCCCGTTGGGTCAGGCACCCTCCATTCCTGCGCGCATGTCACGTCGCCTTGCCACCGCGCCCAAGGATGTCATCACCACTTTCCGGAAAAATATTGGTGACAGCAGCACTTTCAATAATCCTGTTACGAATCGATTGATGTCTGGCCTCGCTGACCTCACGGCGAATGACGCCAGACATCAGGCACGCATCATGACGCCTCCGCTATATGCGCTCGCCGGATCTGACGATCCGCTCATTCCTCCGCCTTTATCCCGCATGTGTTTTGAAAATCTGCATCATCTTGCATGGGCAGAGGGCGGCCATATGCTCCCCCTTGCCCAGCCACATTCATGCGCCCGATTTATCAGAAATATTCTTGACGACTTGCACCCATGAACCCGGCTGACGTCGCGCGGGGTTTCAGCCGCGCCACACTTTATGATGAAGCCGCGCGCGTGCAGGCGCGGACAGCGAAATTATTGCGCGACCAGCTTGCCGGGATTTACATCGCACGTGCAGCTCCGAGGCGCATTCTCGAAATTGGCAGCGGCACGGGGCTGATGACGGCGGCGCTGCTCAACCTCTTCCCGCAATCCGAGCTGATTGTGACGGATCTCTCCCAAGACATGCTGTCACGATGCCGCGAGAAGATGCGCATGCAATATCCCGCGCGACGGATCACCTACATCGCGATGGATGGTGAACGCCCCAGCCTGACCCCGTCTTTTGACCTGATATGCTCCAACTTCTGCGTGCAATGGTTCCAAAATCGCAGGGAGAGTTTTCAGCAACTTCGCGGCCTGTTGCGAGATGAGGGGGTTATGGCGCTTTCGACGCTTGCTGAGTGCAGTTTTCGGGAGTGGCACACGGCCTGCGCCGCCGCTGGCATTTCCGCGGGTTTTGGCCCATGGCCGTCACTGACGACTCTCAAGGCGGAATTCCCGCAGGATGGCACGGGTACGTGGTCCGCCCATCGCCTGACCGACCCGGTCGGGAGCGGGCGGCAGTTTTTGCGGGATATCAGACGTATCGGCGCGGCACCATCCGGCTTTGCGAGGCGCCCACTCACCCCCCAAGCATTGACGCGTATCCTGACATTGTTTGACCAGGCGGGCGCGTCCATGACTTATGAGGTCGCGATCGGCATATATCTTGCGCAGGAGGCTCGGCATGAAAGCTGATCAGAACGGAAGAACCGGGTTTTTTATCACCGGCACGGGCACAGGCGTTGGTAAAACGCTCGTCTCAGCACTCATAACGCTGGCTCTTGATGGCGATTACTGGAAGCCCCTGCAAACCGGCCTTGCCGAGGATGTTGGCGACACAGCGGACGTGGCCTCCCTGACAGGGTTACCGCCTGAACGCTGTCATGCGCCCCTTTATCAATTTGATGCCCCTCTCTCACCCTGGAGTGCGGCGCGACGCGACGGGGGCCATGTTGATTTATCGCGCATCTCCCTGCCAGCCACAAAGCGCCCCCTCGTGATTGAAGGGGCTGGGGGATTAATGGTGCCGCTCAATGCCGGGCAGCTCATGATTGATCTCATCGCGACATGCCATCTGCCCGTCATCCTTGTGGTCGGAACCGGGCTGGGCAGCATCAATCACGCGCTTCTAGGTCTGGAAGCCTTGCGCAGACGGAAACTCCCGATTGCCGGGATCGTGATGAATGGCGCGCCTCATGCTGATGACACGGATCTCATCCTGCATTTTGGCGGGCCGCTTCCATGCGCCTCTATCCCGCATCTGCCCGAACTGACAAAGGAAACTTTGAGAACAGAGGCCGCGCGGCTCCGGGAAATCTTCTCCACCCGTTCAGGCACTGAAACCACGCGACCGTAAATTCCTGAGATCCGCGTCGGCCTAATGCGACAGATCTTTGAAATCCTTTTTCGTTTTTGACACGAAATTGCTGAGTTTACGGTCATGGCGCTGCCGGGATTCCCGCCAATTCTTGACGCGTTGACGCCCTGCCTCGACGCTCTTCTTCCGCGCGTCGGACAAGGCGACGGATTTTTTCTTCAGACTGTCAGCGTCTCCGACAAGCTTTTCCTTATCTGAGGACCATTTCGATTTCAGGTAGTCGCCCGACTCCTTCAGGCGCTATTTCTGCGCTTTCTGCCAGTCAGCACCTTTTGATTTCCAATCATGGTTGGATTTCTTCCAGCTTGAAGCCTTGTCGTGGAAGCGAGTCTCAGCCGCGTCCATACGGTCGAGGAAATCCTGGCCATGATCACTGGATGATGAAGCTGCCGAAGCATCGGACTGTGCCCGGCCATGCTGAGGATAAGCGAGGATCATGCCGAATGCCACGGCGGAAGCCAGACTTGTTTTGAGAAATTTGGGGCGGTTTTCAATTTTTGACACTCCCATCTGTCAGGGTGTGGCAGGCGTTCCTGCCCTGTTGACCATTTTGAGTCGTAGCGCCTGCAAGCGGCGAATGGCGGGATGTGTATCAAATAACTGGGCGCGCTCAAGCCCACGTGCCGCATAATTCGCGCGTTTGTGAGAATCCTGCATGAGGCTGAGCAGCGCCTCTTCCAGCTCATCCGGTGCATCCACCGCCGCGGTGAGGGCCGCATCACCCACCACCTCCGGCAGGCCACCACTGCCGGAGGAAATAACGGCCGCACCACTCGCCATGGCCTCAAGCGCTGTCAGCCCGAAGGGCTCCGGCCATCGACTGGGAACAACCACAATGGCGGCCATGGCCATGATGTCCAGCACTTGCTGATGCATCTGATAACCCGCAATCGTGATGCCGTAATCCTCCGCTTCACGCTCCACCCGGTCGACAAAACTGGTGCGCGAGGCATTGAAGCGGAAGCGGTCAGCACCGACCATGACGGCGCGCCAGTTCGGCACCTGCTTGCGCACATGGCCCCAGGCCTGCACGAAACGATCCGCCCCCTTATCCGCCACGACACGTCCCACGAAGAGGACGATAGGCGCTTTCGCCTTCGGGCGCGGAGGCAGGGCACCGAGATCGAGCGAATTGGGGAGGACATCGACATCCCCGGTATAGACATCCTCAAGATAACGTTCCCGCAGCCAGCGTGAGACCGTTACGACCCGCACCTTGCGTATAAGGGCCTCACGTTGTGCCGGGGTGCGCGCGCCCTTCATGCTCTGGGGGTCATTATGCAGGAAGAGACTGACGGGCAGGCCGCTCCGCGCCAAAGCATGGGCCATTGCCGGACGGTTATGCACCTCAACGAGGTCAGGCCGGAATTTTTTGATCAGTTGCTGCACGCCCGTGCGATAGCGGACCCCCTCCCGTGCCCACCGCCAAGGCAGACCCGGTTCGGACACAGCTTCAAACTGCCCGCCGGGCAGGACAGGCCCGCTGATCGGCATCCCGACCACAATATCCTCGGGCTGCGCCAATCGCGAGGCCAGCAATGCAATGGCCCCTGCCTGGTCAGACGCGTAACCTTCCCGACGGGGGAGGACGATCATCGCCCGGGGTGCAGCTTCCATTGACCCGTTGACCTGTGCCTTCCGCATCATTCAACCCCTTTTGCAAACGGTGACGCCCCGCTGCTGCATTATTCAAAATCCGTCATCAAATCCGGCTGGTGATGATGGTCGAACATACGTTCTATCTGATGCATCCGGACACGACCGGAAGAGAGATCGGTCGGAATTTTATCCCGCGTGAACCAGCCCGTCCCGCATGTCTCATCCGTATTCTGCAACGCGACCCCGCCCACAAGGCGACATATGTAGAATAATTTGGCACAACTGAAGACCTCCGGTCGATGGCCCTGACGGACGCGGTCCCATAAAGCGGCGAGCTTGACGGGGGCGACGTCATAACCGCTCTCCTCCCGCACTTCCTTGACGGCATTTTCAGCCGTTGTGAGATTAACATCGGCCCAGCCGCCCGGAAGCGTCCAGCGACCCGCATCGAGTGTCTCCCGCACCAGCAGGATACGTCCCTCTTCATCGAAAACAGCGGCGCGCACATCAATTTTAGGCGTGGCATAACCGCTCTCCTGCGCATGGAGGAGGCGCAGGGTTGTCGCATCCTCACCCGACCGGATGGCAAGAAGGTTTGACGCAATATCGCGCAGACGGTGATAGCGCGCGACATCATAGAGATTTGTACTGAAAGTCAGTCCATTCTGCGCGATGGCCTGTACCTCTCGACTGAGGGTCAACCAGTCCGGTTCCGTCATCCCGTATCTCCCACTCTGCGTTTCTGCAATATAAACTGGGCTGAATCACTTAAAAACCACTCAACACGCACATTTTGCAGGATCATCCGGCCCTTTCAAAAGCGCCGGGCACACGGTGTGAAACCGCCCTGAAAGGCAACTCCTCGGACTTTACAGCGTCGTTGAATCGTGAGCATTCTTTGACTCTGGAATTCGGTCTCGACCGCGATGCTGTGGGTTCTGACCGCGTGAAGGTGAATGATCTGGTCACACGCATCGCCGATCCGGGAGCTTCTTTTGAAAAACCGATTCACCATTGTCGGCCTTTTTTGCCCTCAATGCGCAGCATAACCCCTTACTGGGGGCATGTTCTGCCTGTCATGACCATGGTCAGCGCCCTGTTGATAATGTCTGCATGCAGCGCCCCACCCCGCCCCCACCGGGGCATCGGGCGGCGTAGTGTATGACGCGGATGGCCGTGCAAGCTGGTCCAGCTATAGTCACCGCCGGATTTCGGGACACTGAATTATGAGCCCTTCAACCGGCAGGATGCGGTGGCCATCGCCCTGCGTGAATGGCGCCTGTTTGGCAGCCCCGTCGTGGATGATGACCCAGAATCCCGTCCCGATAATGCAGATCCCAGCCTCAAACCGGAGCGTATACCCGGATTATTGCAGCGCGTCGGTGAATATTGGTGGATCGGGCAAAATGCCGGCGCGCATCAGGTTGGCTGGACAGGCAAGCAGGATGGCCCGGGGCGGCGCTTTCCGGCGCGGGATGATGGTAATTACGCGTGGTCCGCAGCTTTTATCTCCTATGTCATGCGGATTGATGGTGCGAATAGCCGCTTTCCCTATTCTCTCGATCACGCGACCTACATTAACGCCGCCGTCTCCGGCCAGACATCGGGCCTGATTGCCCGCCGCCCCTCCGATTATGCGCCCCAATTGGGTGACCTCATCTGTGTCGGGCGTGGGCGCAGCCGCGACATTACTTACGCGATGCTCCCCACGACGCGGAGTTTCCCGTCCCATTGTGGCATCATCGTCGGCACGGGTCAGAGCGGGGCGCCATTTGGGAGGCAGATCAGCATGATCGGGGGCAATGTCATGGACGCTGTCGCCCTCACCCACGTCCCGACGGACGCCGCCGCGGAGGTTGGCGGACAGCTCCGGGCAGAGTTATGACAGCCGCTATAACTGGCTGACCGTTCTGCAGGTAAGATATGACGCGGAGCAGGAGCCGGATGCCGGGATGTAACCTGTCCATCAAAGTATCGCAGCATCGACGCAACGCGCATTGAAACCGTGATGTCGGCTCCCTATCTCAACAGCTTCTCATAAATTTGAGGAAGTCACGTCAAGATGGAAGGCAGCATGTCAGATATAACGGGCGCAGCGATCAAAAATTTCGACATGAACAGTTGGCGCCGGACATCTGACTCAATGTCTGAAGCCATCGGTGGCACACCGCTCATCCTTTTGCGTGGCGTCTCCGAGGCGACAGGCTGCAAAATCTACGGCAAAGCGGAATTTATGAATCCCGGTGGTTCGGTCAAGGATCGGGCCGCGCTGGCGATTATTTCTGACGCGGAAGCACGTGGTCAGTTAAAGCCGGGCGGTGTTATTGTGGAAGGGACAGCGGGCAATACCGGCATTGGCCTGACCCTCGTCGCCCATGCGCGCGGCTATCGCACGATTATTGTCATGCCCGAGACGCAGAGCCGGGAAAAAATCGATTTTTTGAGGATGATCGGCGCTGACCTGCGTCTTGTCCCCGCGAAGCCCTATCGCGATGCGGGTAATTACGTCCGTGTTTCCCGTCGCATTGCTGAAGAGACGCCCGGCGCGGTCTGGGCCAATCAGTTTGACAATACCGCCAATCGTGAGGGCCATCGCCGGACGACCGTCCCGGAAATCTGGTCACAACTGAATGGCCGGATTGATGCATTTACCTGCGCGTGCGGCACGGGCGGGACCTTGGCAGGCATCGCATTGGGGCTGGAAGACGCATCACGTGGGGCAGGTCGCGCGCGACCGCGCATCGTCCTCGCGGATCCGGAAGGTTCCGGCCTGGCGGGCTGGGTCAAAAACGGTGATCTCACCCCTTCAGGCAGTTCCATCACAGAAGGGATCGGCCAGTCCCGCGTGACGGGAAATCTTGAGGGCGTCACATTTGACGATGCGGAAAAAATCCCCGATGCGGAAGCGCTTGAGTTGATTTTCGCGCTGCAAATGCAGGAGGGTCTCAGCCTTGGCGGCTCATCGGGCATCAATGTCGCCGCCGCGACGCGCACGGCGCGAAAACTGGGCCCGGGCCATAATATTGTGACGATCCTGTGCGATGGTGGCACACGCTATCAGTCAAAACTCTTCAATCCGGAATTTCTACGTCAGAGGGGCCTCCCTATACCGTCATGGCTGAAGGACGAAATGTAACGATAGGTAACGACGCTTGAATTTCGTCGTCCATCCCGTCCGTCCTCATCACGATGTCCACGCGCCCCCACTACTCGTCGTTGATGATGATCGCGAGATCCGCGCCTTACTGGCGCGGTATCTTGAGAGAAACGATTTCCGCGTGTCGACAGCGCGTGACTGTGTGGAGGCCCGTCAGGTCTGGGAACGCGGACATTACCAACTCGCCGTGCTTGATCTAATGCTCCCTGGTGAGAGCGGCCTCGATATTGCGAGATGGCTGCGTGGGGAAAATGACTCCCTGCCGATTTCTTCCTCACCGCGATGGGAGATGAGACCAACCGCATATTAGGGCTGGAACTGGGCGCGGATGATTACCTCGCTAAACCCTTCAACCTCAGGGAGCTTCTCGCGCGCATCCGCGCTGTCCTGAGACGCAGCAACCCGCCGGAAAAACCGCTCGCCTTGAAAGGGGGCATCATCACTTTCGCCGATTTCCGATTGGATCTGGAACGGCGTCATCTCCTCTCCCCGCAGCGGGAGGAAATTGCCCTGACAGGCGGGGAATATGACCTTCTCCGCCTTTTTCTGCAACGACCCAACCCGTTCTGACGCGCGACATGCTCTCCGACCTGCTACGCGGGCGGCAAAGCGGCGCTTTTGACCGGGCGATCGATGTTGCCGTCGGACGTCTGCGCCGCAAGCTTGAGCAGGACCTTCCACAGGGGGATGGCGCGCCATTGCAAATCATCAAGACGATGCGTAGCGGCGGCTACGTCCTGGCCGCGACGGTGTCAGAAGTGCCCGGCTCATTGACACCACCGGAGACTATCCGTGAACCCCGTGACGCGCGACAGCAGAATTTTCGATCGGCGTCCCTTTTTCAATGGCTGGTTCCTAAATCACTCAAAGCCCGCACGAATTTGCTTCTGTTTTTCGGGATCGCCTGTGTGCAAAGTGTGAGCTTCGCCATTTACGCTCTGGGCCGGTTCTGGCTCACGGATCGCGCCGTCATGCAGGAGAGCAAACACAGGGCTCTGTCGATCTACCAAGTGATCATGTCGATGCCGATCAGTGAACGTGCGCAGGCTGTGGCGGATTTACGCCTACCACCAGGTTTCTCAGTCAAGCTGGCGAATGGGCCCGATGAAGAATTTTCAGCATCCCTCCCGTCTCAGAATCTCTACCTTCTTCCCGTCACAGCTTCAAGGAAATCTGTCCGACTCTTTACGAAGAATTCTGTTAAAGACCCTGATCATCCTCACGCTGGGAAGGATTACATATCCTCTCCGCAAGTTTTCTTTATCCAAGACCATCACGACACGAGCGTCGAAAGCCTCGTCGAGGGTCACGATCTCCTCGGACTCATGATGTTGGAAGGCGATAAACGGCCGCGCGCCGTCGTTTTCGAGCGCCGCAGACGTTCCCACCTATTTTCCATGTCGATGCGGTGCAGCGACGAGGATCGTTGGCTGATCGTCCGGTTTCACGTGCCGCCACCCAACCCTTTTGGCTCATGGAGTTTTTTGCGGCCCTGCTGACCATGGCAGCGGGCGGCGGCCTCGTCATCGCTTTCGGCACGCAACGCCTCATCACCCCGATCGGCACATTATCGGCAGCCGCAGAACGGCTGGGCCTCGACGTTTTTTCGCCCTCTCTACCCGAGAGGTGCGCGACTGAGATCCGTCGCGCCGCCCATACCTTCATGTGATGGCAGATCGCAATCGGCGTTTTCTGCGTGATCGCATCCTGATCCTCACGGCCCTCAGCCATGATCTCCGCACGCCTTTGACGCGCATGAAACTCCGGACAGAATTTATTGATGACCCTGAATTACGTGAGCGCTTTACGCTCGACCTTACTGAAATGGAGGAGATGGTCGCAACAACCTTGGCATTGGGCAGCGACCCGACGCGCCATGACCCCCTTATCCCGATTGATCTGACGCAGCTCATCCTGGATGTCGTGTCAGACATCAAGGTAAGCCGACCGGAGGATGGTGAGAAAATCAGTTTCTCATCGCGGGAAGTCGCCGTCACGATCCGGGCCCAGACCCTGCTGCTGAAACGCGCCCTCAGCAACATCATTCTCAACGCGTTGACTTATGGTGACCGCGCGGAAATCGCCCTCCGACTGGAGTCGTCCGATAGGGAGGGCCGCCAGGCCGTGATCATCATTGAGGATGACGGCCCCGGCGTGCCGGAGGACCAGCGTGATCAGATGTTTGAGCCCTTTACGCGTGGGGAAAAAGTCAAAACCGTGAGACGGGCGGCCATGGTCTGGGCCTGGCAATTGCGTGTTCCGCCGCGCAGACCCATCGCGGCACCATCACCCTCACCAACCGCGCGGAGGGAGGCCTGCGCGCGACACTCACTTGCCATGCAATGGGGATGATCACCCCGCGCAACCCGCCTCGCATTCCTCCGGCCGACTGTGACACACGATCCGACCCGGTTGCGCCCTCGACAGAAATGGACAATTCTTCCATGATAGGTCAACGCAACTGACGTGATTGAGGTCATGCTTCAACGTCTTTACCAGAAAATCCTCGCCCTCTCCGCCGCACCCAACGCAAAATGGTGGCTGTTCACTGTCGCTTTTGCAGAGGCGTCATTTTTTCCGATCCCGGTCGATGTGCTGCTGATCCCGATGGTGCTCGCGCAACCCCAGAAGGCCTGGCGACTGGCCACGATGTGCACGGTCGGAAGCGTCCTCGGCGGTTTGATCGGGTGGTGTATCGGGGCCTTTCTGTTTAGCTACGTTGCCCTACCCATTGCAGAATTTTACCACGCAACCCACACCTTACTAGCAATGCAGGAGAAATTCCTGCGATACGGCATGGCGATCATCCTCTTAAAGGGGCTGACACCCATCCCATTTAAAATCATTACAATCGCGGCCGGGGCGGCGCATTACCCGATATGGCCATTCCTTCTCGCTGCGCTCGTTTTAATTATCGGTGGTGCTGCGGTCGTTTTCTATTTCTGAAGCAGGAGGCTCGCCATGCCGCAACAAGTCGCTGTCGTCACCGGAGCGGGAAGTGGCATCGGGCGCGCCACAATCCGCCTGCTGGCAGAATACGGTTTTGACATCGCCTTGATGGGGCGCGATGCGAAACGCCTCAAGGCCGCGGCGGCGGAGCTTAAGCCCTCCGATGTCAAGACCCTCGTCATGCCGGTTGATGTCGCGGATGGCGAGGCACTGGAGGCGGCCGCCGACCGGGTTGAGGAGAAACTTGGCGCGATCACTGTCTGGATCAATGCGGCCGGCGTGTCCGCCACTGGCCCCGTCCTCTCGCTTGAAGCCGCGGCCTACGCGCACGTGATGCGGGTGAATTATCTCGGCGCCGTCAATGGCACGCGCGCCGCCCTGCGCGTCATGCGCCGCCGTGGTGAAGGGCAGATCGTCAATATCGGCCTCGCCCCGCGCCTGCGCGGCCTGCCCCTTCAGAGCGCGAATAATGGCGCCCATGCCGGTCTCAATGCGTTTTGCGACTGCGTCCGGCCCGAAATACGCGCCCTTTCCGACCGTATCGCCCTGACGATGGTCAACCTCTCCTGGATCAACACACTGCGCTGGACGTGGGGCCGTAACCGGTCAGGCCATCAACTGAAACCGATCGGCCCGATTTATGAGCCGGAAGTCGCAGCCCACGCAATTACCCGGGCGATTTTCAGCCGACAGCGCGATGTAACGATGGGGGCTTCCTCCATTATCCCGCAATTTCTCAGCACATTTCTGCCGCAGGTTCGCGACGCTTTTAATGCGTGTCGCGGCGTCGCCCAGCAGAGAGGGTTGGGTAAGGCACATCACCCTCCGGAAACCTCTCACGAAGATAATCTTGAACAAAGCGTCGAGGATGCGTTTGTAGCGCATGGTCCGCATGAGGCCAAGCCTTTCCGCTCACGCGGGCGCAAGCCTGTGCCGCTGACCCATCGCCTGCGCTATATATTGGGCACTATTGTGACTTTGGCGCTGTTTTACGCTTTTGGTTATGTCGCGCCCCCGCGCTTTCCCCGCAAAAAATGACGCTGCCAGCCTAACGGCCGATCTGGCTTACGGTAGAGGGCGTGACGTGGTTCAGGTCAGGGCGGGGCCAGCCTCCGCCCACCATCCTTTCGCGCGACATTGATGGGACGCCTGCTCTGCTTCCTCAGCGGCTGCGAAAATACCAAAACAGGTCGCGCCGGAACCACTCATGCGCGCCATCCGGCACCCCGGTGATGACACGATAAGGGTCAGGACCTGATCAATGATGAGATAATTTGACCGTGCGGGGTCCTGCAGGTCATTCGTCGTTTGATTCAGAAATGAAATCAGCGCGTCGAGATCCGGCCACGCGGCAGGGAGATCTACCTCCTGGCGGAAGCGCTCGTGATTGACCCTCCAGGATGTAAAAATCGCCGGGGTGGAAACAGCGATCCCCGGATTGACCAATAGGAGATGGAAAGGCGGCATGGCGGGTGCCGCGGACAGATCTTCCCCAATGCCGCGCATCCGCGCCGGGCGCTGCGCGAGACAGACCGGCACATCCGCCCCTAATTCCTGCGCCAGAGCGGGGATTAGGGCTTCATCGACATCCCAATGCGCCGCCATGATCCGAAGGGCCGCGGCAGCATCTGCGGCCCCCCCCCCGATGCCGGATGCAACAGGGAGATTTTTCGTGAGTGTTAGGTGTAAACCTGACTCCAATTCGGATGCCCGAACCCGCTTGAGGCTGCGCGCGGCCCGTAAAATGAGATTATCGTCGCAATCTGTCAGACCATCCGCAAAGGGACCGTCAATCTCCAACGTCACGTCATTTGGCTGCGCATCATGAGAAAAGGCGGTCGAAGCCGTTAATTCGTCGCCGGAAGCCGCAAATATTGCGAGGCTATCGAGCAGGTGATAGCCATTATCCCGGCGGCCTGTGATATGCAGGTAAAGATTGATTTTGGCGTGTGCTTTTTCCCGATTCATGGGTGCGATGCGTCCGACATAGGGCTATCCGGCCCGGCATGATGGGGCGCGATAATGCGCGTGCCCAAGGGTGGTGGCGCGCCTTTCAAAGCGGCAACAAGGGCATCATGTGTCGCAACATCCGGTTTGGCGTCGAGCGCGCGGGTCCATTCCGTCCGCGCTTCCTCTTTCATGCCGTGATACCAATAGGCGACACCGAGATGGGCATCGTCACGTTGCAATTGTGCGAGCTGTAACCGTGCGAGCGTTAAATGTGGGGAGAGGTAAAGCGCCCGTCCGAGCACAGCGCTCTGATAGCGTTTTGCGAGTTGCAGCGCCTCAGGATCGATTGACGGGCTTTGCGCGCCGGATGCGGCGAGAGATGTCGCCTCACTCAGGGCGCTGGCATAAAGCGTCATGATCTCCGCCGCCATTTCCTGCCCGGAAGGCCGAAGACTGAGATATTCCGGCGTCAAGCCTGCAGCGAAAATCTTGGAAGCGTCGCGCTGTCGCAGACGCGACAATAATGAGAGCGCCTTGTCACGATGTTGATTGGCATTCTGCCACGCGGCCTTAAACTGGATAAACCAGATCTGAATAACAGTCGGTGCCGCGTCAATCTGGCGCGCGGCCGCCTGGAACATGGGTTTGAGCTTCGGGTTGGAAGGATTATCCGCTGCCAGCACGCGCATCAGCAGAAATCGTGACAGCCAGTCATCCGGCTTACGGCCCGCATCCTGCAATAATGTCACGGATTTAGCGCGCTCACCCTGGCCATACCAGGTCAGCGCGACAAGGCTCGCCGCGAGATTATTGAAGACAGAATGTAGCCCTTTCATCAACGGCGTCAGTTGGACACGCGCGTTCGGCCATTCTCCCTGCGCGATATTTTCCGTCCTCAGCGTGAAATGCGCGAGCGGCGTTTTTTGCTGCATCATGGCGATTCGATGCACGTCGCACGCGGCATCCGGCTTTGCGTCAATCAAGGCATAGAGCAGGGCCAACTCCCTCAATGGCTCGGGCGCGCCGGTCCGGGTAGCGGCCATCAGCGCTTTGCTGGCCGTCGCGGCATCATGACGACGGATCGAGATCAAAGCACCAAGAAGCGCGCCCGATTGCGACAGGCCGGGCTTGACCGCGTGGCCCCGCAGCGCCGATTGTCCCGCCACATGACATGCTGTCGGCAGGACAAACAGAAAAGACGCCAGAGACCGCCGCAGGAAAAAAAGTTTGGTTTGCATAAGCAGACATCTTAAACTTAAATGCGATAAACTTAAATCCTGCGATCGCCCTCGCCGAGGCGTCTCGCGAGGCGGTTACCATGCTTGAAATCGGGAGTCGCAAGGGCGCGCATGTCGCAAGATGACCACGACACGGCACCGCACCCGGCGGCCGCGCTTCCCCCACCGTCTCCGGAGGCGATCCGGGCCCTTCTTGATTTTTACGAAAATTGGGGCGTAAACTATTGGTTACAGGATGAGCCGGTCGCGCAAAATCACATAGCCGCCGCCATCCCCGAAAGCCAGTCACCACCAAACGAACCCTCTGCAACGATCAACCCCACGCTGGACACGGATCGCGCATCGCACCCGAAACCTGCGATATCGACGCCTGCGACGACCCGTCACGAGGCGCCGACGCCGCGCGGAGGACAGACGGTGCCGCCTTCAGACGGAGCGCGTCACCCGGTTCTGGCAGGTCTGGCGCGCACGGCGATGTCCGTTGTCACCCCCCTGATCGTGCCTTCCGCGTCACTGCTTGTGATCGGCGAGGTGCCGAATGCCGATGAAGACCGGAGTGGCATCGTATTTTCCGGAAAAACGGGGGAGGTTCTGGATAAGATGCTGGCCAGCGTCAATATGTCACGTGCCGAAATCTCACTCGCCCCGGCTTTGCCCTGGCGCACCCCCGGCGGGCGGCATCTCAACCCCGCTGAAATGGTTCCGGCGCGTGCCGAGCTACAAGCCCTGATTGATCAGATACGTCCGCGCCAGATTGTGACGATGGGCACCACCCCCTTGCAGCTTGTCCGGGCCGAATCGACGCCCCTGACCAGCGTGCGGGGCAAATGGATGGATGTCGATATTCTCGGCCAAACTTATGCCCTCCTCCCCATGCGCCACCCTTTGCAGATTTTGACAAGCAGCCGCGCGCGCCAGGATTTCTGGCGGGATCTCCTCACGCTCGTCGATAGCAGAAAATAGCCGCAAATTTAACGCCTTAAGCATCATTTATTAATTATGTAATCCCGATTGGGAAATAAATATTTAATACCGATTGACGCACTAGCATATATGAGAAAATCCGGTTAGATGCTCGAATTGGGGTTTTTGAGCCACAAATTTAGACTTGCAATTTTCTCTGTGAGCCCGTATTTCCCGCTCCACTATGCGAGAAACCTCTCTTTTCGCATCGAGTAATAGCGCGCGCGCCTTCGTGCTGAGCGTCGCATTTTTGGCGGGCTTTTCAGCTGCACCTTTACGGGCCCAAACGTCCAGAAACTCGATGCAAACCGGTATCAAAGTTCCATCTCAGGTCGAAGAAACCGCCTTCGCCATCCCGCAATCCCCCGGTCTTCATGGATCGGGACATGAGTTGCCGCGCCCTCTTTCGGCAGCAGATGCCGCCGCGCTGCGCAAGGCATTCCAGGCTCAGCGGCAGGGTGATTTCACCTCAGCGATCCGATATAGCGAAGCAACACATGACCCAGTCCTTCTGGGTGACCTGTTGGCAGCGCGCTATCTCAACCCGGAATTTCATCCCAATGCGCCGCAACTCAAGCTCTGGCTGGCGACGTACGGCAATTACGCTGATGCGGAGGCCATCCAGGGACGTCTAATCGAAATCAGCCCGCCTGGCACGGTCAGATTACAACATTTTGTCTCGCCCCACCTCCCGTCCGATACGGAAGTCACGATTGACGCATTGCCGGAGCCTGACCCCGTCGCCGCCTCATTGCGGCGCAATGCATCACTGGATCGGACGATTGCCGATTGCCTTTCAAAAACAGAGCCGGCGCTTGAGCGGGCGCGTCACATTGTCGACACCACCAAATGGATCAGTTCCGTTTATCGCGCGCAACTTTATGCGGAGATCGCATTGGGCGCCCTGGGCGCGGGCGAGAATGCATTTGCTTTATCGACCGCGGAAGCCGGGTTCGCTGCCTCAAAAAATCAATTGGGCTATGCCGCCTATGTTGCCGGACTGGCAGCGTGGCAGGATAATCGCTATCATGACGCGCTGCGGCTTTTTAATGAAGCTGCGGATGCCCCCCTTTCACAGGTGACGGTCAAAGCGAGTGCTTCTTACTGGGCCGCACGCGTTGAAAAGCGCCTGGGCCACGTCGTGAATGCCCGCGCCTGGCTGCGCCGTGCCGCCGCCATGCCCGATACGTTTTACGGTATCCTGGCACGCCAGACAAGCAAACAGCGCGCAACATCACGCCCCCATCAGATCGTCTCCAGCGCGGATCGGGCGGCGATGACCAACGCCGTGCCGGTGATGGGTGAAGTGGATATTCAGGCCGTGGAAGCCACACCGCAGGGACGTCAGTTATTCGCCCTGTTGCAGATTGGCGAGATGGACCGCGCTGAAGCGGTTCTGCGGCGCATGTGGCGCGACATTGAACATGACCGCGCTATGTGTCACTCCGTGCAACTTGTCGCTTCAGCAGCCGGCTTGCAGCGTTTCGCGAGTCAGGTGGCGGCAATCCTTGCCGCGAGTGAGGCGCAGTCTGCGGCGCTCCCTGGCTTTCCGATGCCCCATCTTGCGCCGCGACATGGTTTTCGGATGGACCCGGCACTGATTTATGCGCTGACGAAAATCGAATCGAATTTCAATCCGAAAGCCGCATCAAGTGGCGGCGCACATGGGTTGATGCAGATTAGGCCCCAGACAGCGAGCTTTGTTGTCGGGCCGAAGCCCTCGCTTAATGCGAATGGTGTGGCCATCATCAAAGTCCCTTCCGATATGGTCGGGCAATTACGTAACCCCGCCATTAATCTTGATATCGGGCAGAAATACCTTACTTATCTCGCCACCCTGACCGCCCGCACCGAGTCCGCACCGGAAGGGGGAGAACTGCTGCATACACTGGCCTCGTATAATGCCGGGCCGGGTGCCATCGCGCGTTGGGAAAACAACACTCATAATGATGACATCGCCCGGGACCCGTTGCTTTTCCTTGAGACCATTCCTTTCAAGGAAACGCGAAATTACGTGCGCAACGCTTTAACCTATCTGTGGATCTACGCCGATAAGATGAACCTGCCCATGCCGTCCCTTAACGCCTTGGCGCAGGCACGCTGGCCGGAATTCGCCAAGGAAAAGCAACTCGCTTACGCTGCGCCGACCCTTCATTAATAACCAAATCATCCCGCCCCACCGCCGACAGGGTCGTGCCTGCGCGGATGAAGCCGCTCGTCTATTTCTCGGCAGAGATGGATGATTGCGTCAGGCCGGATTTCATATTTCTGGCGTCGGGACGTCATCGAACGATGAACAAGAGGCGCGGGCGGCCGACACCAGGAGAACCGAAAAATCACCACAAGTTAAAAAAAGTGAATCTGACGGTTGAAATAAATTATAAGTAAAATTATAATGTGAGTATTAAAAATAATAAAAAGAGAAATAAATGCAACAAATAACTATTGATGAAAATGTTAGCGACAAAAATTTAGGAAGAAACGGTCTCATTAAAGAGATTAATGGCGTCAATGGCACGCCGATTTACTTCATACCTGGATTTCCCGATCTTCAGGACCAGTTCAACCAGATCGGGGTCAGCCATGTCCGGTTTCACGACATATTCGGCCCGGGTGACCTCGAAAACAGCGCTTCCACCACGGATACAGGGAGCTAGTTACTCCTGGCCGTGCCTTCCAAGAAGAAGAAGAAGCGCGCGGCAGCTTTCATCGCCAGCATCATGAATGATCGCGCCATTTTCCCCCATGCGAATGAGGGAATGCGCAAACATGACAGGACGCTTGCGGCTTCAGAACCGAACTGGGCACCCACTGATTACTACATCAATGAAACGATGCGTAATATCGAAAGTCTCAATCCGGGACATATTCAACGCGATGTGATGTTTCGTATCGGGCGCTCCAATGGTGGTGGCGCCGACGCACCGGCCGATTTCGACATTTATGCTAAACTGGTCGGGGAGGCCGTGAAGCGTTATTCTGCGGATCTCTCACTCTCCGGCATTCCACGTAAAATCGAATATTGGGAAATCTGGAATGAACCTGATCTCAGCCTTTTCTGGAGCGGATCACCGACGCAATTTTATTCTATGTATGAGAAAATAGCGCGTAAGATCAAATCGATTGATCCGTCAGCCAAAGTGGGCGTCAGCGGTGTCTCCAATGGGGAGAGTGGCTCCGGGCCCTACACGCGAGGTCTCGTTGATTATTGTCGGACTCGAGGCGTGCCACTCGACTTTCTGTCATGGCATTATTATGCCCACAACTCCTCGGATCCACGTCGCTTCGCAAGTTGCGCTACCGCTCAAAGACAAAATCTTGACCGCGCCGGATTCACGAATGCAGAGAGCATCTGCACGGAGTGGAACATCACGCCCCTTTCTTCAGCTGTCACCGCTTCAGCGATTCAATCCGCCGAAAATGCAGCGTATATCGTTGCAAGCTTTGTCACAATGAATAAATCCGCTGTAGATAAAGCTTATTATTACCGCGGCGATGCGGGCTTTCTTAGCCTCTTCAATGATGCCCCAATCCGAGGGACCCTTCCAGTAAGGCTTTCTGCACCTACGCAGCGCAGGCTTTTGGGCTCTACAAGCAGATGTTCGGCACGCCACAACTTCTAGCTTCCCCAGATCTATCGAATAACGACATTTACTTCCTGGCAGGACGCGGTACGAATGCTGTCAACGTGCTCGTATCAAACTTTCACCCGGATACGAGTTTGTCATCGGGCAGGAGAGCACCCAACGGCGGCTTTAATCAGCAACATTATGTGGATTCGAGCCGACTCCTGTTTGCCATCAATGGTGATTGGCGTATTGAGCACTGGTTCGGCGAAGTAAAGGTGGGTGAAGGCAGGAACAGCGCCGACAACGCGCCTCACACGTCGATTGACAATCCGAACGGCGCCACCCCCTCTGACGATCCCGTTACACAAAGTGAAGCGCCCGTATCTGCATCGCCTTTTGTCAGGGCGACCAATGACGGCGTGGTTGTCACCGTGAAAAACCTGCCGACAAGAACGCCCCTCCTTGAGGTCAGAAGGGTTAAAGATAAGGGTAATCTAGGCGTGATCCTTCCCGTCATAGATAATCAAGGTGTGACAATGAAGACCAGCGGAACGACAATCACGATCACCGATCCAAATGCAACCGAATATACGGTCTCACATTACTCGATCATTTGGTAAGTTTTACAGTGTTGCTGGGCGAGGCGTGACTTAGGGGCACAACCGTCGACGCGACCCCCCTGATCCGTCAATCCGCCTCAACAGAAATAAGCGGGTCATTCCTACGGTGATCTGAAACTTTACCATGCCCGCGGAATGACCAGCCGGTCAGAAATGTCCGGATCGGCCCGGTGCGCGATCTTGCAGGACGGTGCACCGCGTCAGGACACGCCTCATAACATCCAGAAAATACCATCCAGGGAATTTTGGCGATGGGGCACCGTCACCTATGAGGACGCTCGCCGTTATCGACAATGACGGTAAGATTATTATCTCTCATTTTTGTGCAGTTACATTTAATAAAAACCTAATCAGACTTAGTTTACCCTATAATCTTCTGAAAATAAGAAAATAAATTGTTGAGTACGAAGTATACATCGGTTACAATTGAAGTAATAAGAAAAATAGTACATCATGCAGCAGATCAGTATCAACGCAAATCAATCTGCGTTCGGTCAAGACAAAAACGGCCAGGTCAAAGATATTAATGGCGTCAATGGCGCGCCGATCTCATTCATGCCGGGATACCCTGATTTACAGGACCAATTTAATCAGCTGAGTATCAGCCACGTGCGTTTGCACGATATTTTCGGGCCAGGCGACATTGAAGACGTCGTCTTCCCCCTGCAACTAAATTCCCAGCTCATGGTCGCCGTCCCGACACTACAAAAAGTACGTGCGGCGGCTTTCGTTGCTGCCATCACGAAGGATCGCGCCATATTCCCTCATGCAAATGCCGGAATGCGGATAGGAAGTCGGTCCTTGGCCAGTTCAACACCCAATTGGGCACCGACCGACTATTATATTCGTAAAACAATGGAGAATATCGAGAGTCTGAACCCCGGACATATTGAGCGCAATGTGATGTTTCGCATTGGACGCTCAAATGGTGGAGATAGCTCAGTACCTGCAAATTTTGATATCTACGCTGATTTGGTGGGTCAGGCGGCAGAGCGATACTCTGCGAATATTTCCTTATCTGGTATTCCGCGCAGGATTGCCTATTGGGAAATCTGGAATGAGCCCGATCTACTGATTTTCTGGAAGGGTGGCTCAACCGCATTTTACGAAATGTACGAGAAAATCGTGAGGAAGATCAAATCGATCGATCCGGATGCGAAAGTCGGTGGGCCCGGCGTTGCCGATGGTGAAAACGGCACGGGCGCTTACACGCAGGGCCTCGTCGCCTATTGTCAGAAAAAAAAGGTGCCGCTCGATTTCCTATCCTGGCATTATTATGCTCATATGACGACAGATCCAGGGAAGTTTGCGACCTGCGCAAAGGTTCAGCGTGATGTCCTCAATAAACACGGATTCAAATCCGCGGAGAGCATATGCTCCGAATGGAACATTACACCCTTCGCATCCGTCGCGAACGCCACGACGGTCCAGACACCACAGAACGCGGCTTTCATCGCTGCCAGTTTCATCACCATGAATCGCTGCAGCGTCGATAAAGCCTATTATTATCGTGGAGATGCCGGTTTTCTCGGCCTTTTCAATAATGAGCCCAATTATCTCGACCCTAAATATCGAGGTTTCAGCACTGCTGCGGCTCAGGCTTTCGGTTTATACAGGGAGATGTTCGGCACGCTGAACTTCCTCGTCACGCCGGATTATTCGAGTAACAATTTTTACGTTTTGTCAGGACGTGGCACAAATGCGGTCAACGTGCTTGTCGCGCACTTCCAGAAGGATGTTTCGCTCGCGGCGGCAGCTTCCCCGCCGCCCGGAAAAAAATATTTCAAGCAATATTACGTTGATTCCGGGCGTGATCTTAATGAGATCACAGATGATTGGAGCCGTGAGCACTGGTTTGGCGGGTCCAAACCCAGCATCTCACGCCAAACGCATTACGAGCCGTCATCGACCGCCGCGCACACGGACGCGCCGAAAACCGTTAAGGATGGCGAGGATTTGGGTGCTTCACAACCCGCTCCGGACTCAGCCCCTGCCCCAGCCGTGATGGCCGTTAATGATGGTATCGTGCTGAATGTCAGTGGTTTACCGACCTCAACACCCAGGCTTGAAGTCCGTCGAATCGTACAAGGTGGTGACCTTGACGCGGCGCTCCCGCCGGTGAATAATGGAGGCGTAAATTCGCAATATAATTGCAGTAATATAACAATATATGATCCATTAGATGTTCAATATAAAGTAACTTATTATTCCATTATTTGGTAGTTATTGTTTAAATCTATATTTAAACATGATGACTCGACCGCCTAATATCGTCGCGGGCCGCTCTCACCTTGCTGATGTTCAACACGAGGACGAACCGCGCGGGTTGGGCCATCACGACATTGTCGGAAACATGACAAAAAAAAGAAAAATAAAGGATCTCCAACATGTTCAGAATTCAAATTGACCCTAAAACACCCCTTTCCAGCGGAAATACATCCGCGCAGATCAAGCAGATCAATGGCATGAATGGTTCACCCATCTCCGTCATGCCGGGTTTTCCTGATCTTCAGGATCAATTCAGACAATTGGGATTCATTCACATTCGGATACACGATATTTACGGCGTCTGTGACATTGAGCCATACTTCGATGCCAATCGAGCCGCGAATACAAACCAGCTTCTCCCCAACGTGCTGCAGGATCAACAGGACCGCGCAAAAAATTTCATTGCTGATTTCAGCAATGCGCGCGTCATTTTTCCGAATGCCGTGAAAGGCATGAAGAAGCTCAGTGTCAGTCTTGCGAAGAAAGATGCGAATTACGCGCCCACTGATTATTACCTCAAGTAAACCATCGATAACATTGATGCCGCGGCCGGCAGCGCCTCAGGCGGCGAAATCATGTTCCGCATCGGGCGCTCAAACGATGGTGGGTGGGAATTACCATCCAACTTCAAAATCTATGCCGAGCTCGTCGGTGAACTTGTCAAACGTTATTCCAGTGATCTCTCAAAATCGGGTCTTTCCCGAAAGGTCAAATATTGGGAAATCTGGAATGAGCCCGACCTTCCCTTCTTCTGGAATATTGACGATGTGTCGCGATATTACGAATTTTACGCGGCGGTCGCCCGGAAGATCAAATCGATTAACGCCGATGTTAAAATCGGGGGGCGCGGGGGCTGCGTTCGAGCTGAATATCGGGGGCGCATTCCTTGACGGGCTCCTTGCTTATTGCCGCGCGAATAATGTCCCGATCGATTTTCTCTCATGGCATTTTTACCCAAGCGAGACAGCCGATCCGCAAAATATCCTAGACGCGGCTGACGGTGTAGCCGCCGCACTTGACGCTTACGGTTTCAGCAATGTGGAAAGTATCTGCTCAGAGTGGAATGTCAGCCCGTACGCATCCCACCTGATGTACAGCAAAGTGCAGAGCGCTCAAAACGCCGCTTTCGTCGCCTCCACTTTGATGGGCATGAATAAGTGCCGGATCGACCATGCCCATTATTATCGCGGTGACGGCGGTGCCTTCGGGTTATTTAACGATGCGTTCAACCCCGCAATCCCGGACGCGAAGGCGTTCTGCTCCTATGTCGCGCAAACTTTCAAATTATATAATGAAATGTTTGATACGCCGCAGCTTCTCTCAACGTCGGATGCGGGTCGCACCGGTATCAGCATTCTCGCGGATTCGTCCAGCGGCAAAATCAACATCCTTGTCGCAAATTACCGCGTCGACAAGTCGCTGCCACAAATGTATACGCCCCCAGTCGGCGATATTTATTATAATCAGCATTATGTCGATTCCGGTCGAAGCCTCGCTGAGATTTCCGACGACTGGTCACGGAAGCATTGGTTTGAGGGCCAGGATCCGACCACCCTGCATAATAATAACGAGGTGCCCCAGCAGGCCTGGGCGCCCACATTGCCATCCTCGTCACCCTATCCCATCCGGACCCGCGATTACGCACAAAGCGCTGGCGGCGTGCATCTAGTGATCAACAATCTGGCCGGGCGCGTCGATTCGATAAAAGCGCATCGCCTCTATGAAGGCGGCGATCTGAGTGGGGTTATGCCGCCAGATGTTTCACATGAGCTGGCCTATTGGTACGACGGCAATGACTATATCATTGAGGACGGAAATGCGAAGGAAAGCACGGTGACGCTCTAAAAGCACGGTGACGCTCTATACGATCACTTTGAGGGACTGGCATCGCTTCCCCACTTTGTCGCCTATTCAACTAAGAGATAATTGTCGGAGAATGGATTGAGGGCGTCACGGTCAAACGTGCCACATTCAGTCGCGCATCACTTCGAGATACTGAGTGTGGGCGCCGGGGAGAGGGGTGGAATGGGGCGCGAGGCGTCACATCACCCCGCCTTCACCGGCCCGAGTGGGAGTCGGGCCTGCCGCTACCACCGCGCTTATATAAGAATGCCATGCAAGGCCAATTCACGCAGGAGGCCGGCGCATGGATGCTGGCAAAGTCCCCCGGCCGCACCATCTTCAATTTTCGGCAAGCACCTGACGGCTGGCGCGTGCTTCAATAACGCGCCTCTTATCCATTTTTGTGACCTCAAACATCCATCGCCCGAAAATGATCTTATCCCCCTGCGAAGGCACCCGCCGCAAGAGGGTCAGGATCAGCCCCCCAAGCGTGTGGTAACTTCCCTGGGCGGGGAGTTCGGGCAGATCCAGAAGAGACCGCACCTCATCTGCCGGCATGAAGCCGTCCAGCACATATTCCCCGGACAAAGCGGATTTCTCATTCTTCGTCTTATTCTGTTCCAGATGCTCATCACCAACAATGGCTTTAAAAATGTCGGACGGCGTCACAACACCTTCAAACGAGCCATATTCATCAAGGACAAAAGCAATCCCAGAGCTATTCTGACGCATGAGTTCGATCATGTCCTGCGCGCTGAGACTGTCCGGGACAACAACCGGCGTTTTCAGCGCCGCTTCAATGGAAAGCGGCAAGCCTTGAAGCAGGCGATCCATCAGATCTTTCGCCAATACGATGCCGACGGGATGGTCGACATCGCCATCACACACGACAATACGCGTGAATTTCGAGTCACGTAATTTGACGATCAATGCTTCACGGCTGGAATGGCGATCCACCCAGAATAACTCACTTCGCGGTGTCATAATGGCCCGGACAGGCCGATCCGCGAGGCGCAAAAGCCGCTCAATCATCACGCGCTCTTCAGCCTCCAGCACGCCGGCGCGCGCGCCTTCAACGAGGACGGCACGTAATTCCTCCTCTGTCAGGGAGGTACGTTCCGCCCCGCGCGTCCCGAGAAGACGAATGATAAGCGATGATGCGGCGCTCAACGTCTTGACGATTGGCCGCATGATGGCCGATGTCACGGACAGGATGGTGGAGAGGCGTGCGGCGTAACGCTCAGGGTGGTAGAGTGCGAGCTGCTTAGGGACCAACTCCCCAAAAATCAGCATCCCCAAAGTGATGATGAGCACGACAATGAAAATCGAGATATCATTGGCGTAATTTTTCAGGTTCTCGACACGCGCGATTTCCCGGGCGAGATGGTGCTCAATCTCACTCCCACCAAAAGCACCTTCAAGAATGGAGACGACCGTCATGCCCACCTGGACGGTCGGCAGAAAAGATTGCGGGTCATCCGCCAGTTGCAAGGCGCGGACCGCACCGCGCACTTTGGACTTCGCCATTTCAGCGAGGCGCAACCGTTTGGAGGAGACGAGCGCCATCTCCCCCATCGCGAAAATCGCATTGATGAGGATAAGGAGGCAGATAATCAGGATAGGCGTCGTCATGATGACAGGTGATGCCCCCAATGACGCAACGGGCTGACTTCCGCCCGGCCACCAATATCAGTCAAGCTTGCTGAGGTCGGGACATGCCGCCCATCACCCTGATGCAGCCCGCCCCGCTCGGATGGGGATAATCCACATCCGTTCAGGCCCTGACCGCTTTTGACAAATCGGATCGGCTGCATCACGCGGTTCCGCGTTGCTTTCAGGCAGTTGCCGCTGATTTTTCTTCAGCCGGTGCCGTCTCAGCACGATGGAAGCGGATGCGCGGTGCACGTGCGGGCTCCTGCGCCTCAATATTCTGGACCTGCGCGTGGACCTGCTCCTCATACCGATATTCGGCCGGGCGCTGGTTTTTGAGGGAAATCTCCGGCGCCATGGGCTTCTCAATTTCAGGTCCTAAAAGCGCGACCTTCATGATGTGCCAGGGGCGCCGAACCGCATCCATGACAGCGGTCGACTCGTAACCGGAATGCACCATGCAATCCGCACATTTTTCATAAGCGCCCGTGCCGTATCTTTCCCAGGCTGTGTCATCCATCAGTTCCTGGTAGGTTTTGGCATAGCCTTCACCCAGTAGATAGCAGGGACGCTGCCATCCAAACACTGTCCGCAGGGGCTTGCCCCAGGGCGTGCAATGATACGTCTCATTACCGGCCAGGAAGTTGAGGAAGAGAGGCGATTGCGTGAAACGCCATTTCTTACCCTTATCAAGACGGAAGATATCCCGGAAAAGCTGTTTGGTTTTCTGCCGATTCAGAAAATGCTCCTGATCGGGCGCACGCTCATAGGCGTAACCAGGGGTCGTCATGATGCCATCCACACCCATGGCCATAACTTCATCAAAGAAGCTGGCCACACGCTTCGGGTCCGCGCCATCAAACAGCGTGCAATTGATCGATACGCGGAAGCCACGTGCCTTCGCGTTGCGAATAGCGGCCACAGCGCGCTCATAGACGCCATCCTGACAGACGGAGGCATCATGCATGTTGGCGTCGCCATCAAGATGCACATCGAAGGAAAAGAAAGGTGACGGCGTATAATCGTCGAGCTTTTTCTCAAGCAGAAGCGCATTGGTGCACAGATAAACGTATTTTTTGCGGCCGATCAGTCCTTTGACGATCTGCGGCATTTCCTTGTGCAGAAGGGGTTCACCGCCCGCAATCGCGATGACAGGTGCATCGGCCTCCGCATCGGCATCAAGACATTCCTGCACGCTCATGCGCTGATTCAGGATCTGTGCCGGGTAATCGATCTTGCCGCACCCTGAACAGGCCAGATTGCACCGAAATAGCGGTTCCAGCATCAGAACGAGCGGGTAGCGCTTACGCCCCAGCAAATGCTGCTTCACAATATAATGCCCGACTCGGATAGCTTGCATTATCGGAACGGCCATGAAACTTTCTACTCCTGCATTGCGACTCTGCATCTCCGCTGTCAGGTTTCGCCGCGTCACCCCGGTGCTCTTAAATAATGTCTCGCCTGCAACATGTGCCGTCACTTTTGATGCCGCGTCTTGTCCCGCCGGGATGGCGGGCCGTTGCTGCTGGCATTTAACCCTGTACTATATAACGTGGTCCACCCGTCCCTCAACGTCCCCTTTTTCGGTCGGTTGCGATTGTGGTTTTAGGGTGACAGTTGCATGTCGCGATCTTGATGGCGATAGTCTCGGCATGATGACCGGGATTGTAAAGCAGTTTCTGCTTTCTCATGTTACGCCTGAGTTTGATAATGATTGATTGCAGTTTCGACCCCGACGCGTTACGCATGCGCGATCAGGGACATGGCCCGCCATACCGGCAGGGACGTCCTGTAACAATTTTTGGCCAGTCCCCGCCACAGGTGAGAATTTGGGCCGATGGCGTGCTAAGTAGAGGACACGACATGCTGGAATATGCGCTTTTCCCATCTTCCCTTGTCCGGCAGAGGACGGTGCGAAATCTGAGCACGGCAAACGGTAAAGACGTTCGTTCCGGCGTGTCGGCGTACGTGCGGGTCCGTCATTTCCTCCTGAGCGCCGCCGCCATCATGGCGGTATCAACGAGCCTGAACGTCGCAAAGGCGCAAACGCCGACCCGTTCGGAAGTTACCGCGCCCAACGCAGTCGCCCAACCTGTTGAAGCCCTTTATGCAGGCCTGCGCAAGCTGGAGGCAAATGCTGAATTAAGCGCCGCGCAGCGTGTCAAAATCATGACCCCCGTCATTGATGCGGCTTTTGATCTCCCCACAATCCTGCGGAATTCTGTCGGGATGCGCTTCGCCAATCTCAGCGCGCAGGATCAGCATAGTCTTCTCGACTCGTTCCGACGCTTCACTGTCGCGCGCTATGTGTCGAGCTTCGGTAAGGGTAAGAAAATAAATTTCTCCATTAAGCCGCAAAGTGCTGCGACGTCTTACGAAGATGGCAAAATCATCCGTTCAACGATTGCCGGTCCTGATAACAGGACGGAAATTGATTACGTCGTGCAGAATCTTCCCCATGGATATCGCATCACGGATGTGCTTCTCAACGGGCATATCAGTCAGGTCGCGGCGCAGAGAGCAGATTTTTCAGCGGGTCTTGCAAGCGGCGGCACAGAAGGGTTGAAAACTCTTCTTGACCGTAAGACTGAGACTTTTCTCGGAAACTGAGCTGTCATTTCACGATTCTTTCCAATGATGTTCCCTTCCGACAAAAACACCGGGCTGCGTGAGCACAGGGCTCAACGTAAATGGTCATGATATTGCAAAGCCTCGCCTGGGCGTGCGCGGCCATATCGGGCGTGGGCACGCTTCAGGCCACGATGGGCGCCGTATTGACGCGCCGCTTTATAGTCGGGAGCCGCAATCTGGCCGGGGCCGAGATCCCGATGGCGGACTTGCCCGGGGTGACGATTCTCAAGCCGTTATATGGTGATGAACCCATGTTGGAAACGGCCCTGGCGTCATTCTGCATGCAGGATTACCCGCGTTACCAGATTGTGTTTGGTGTGCACGGGCATGATGACAGCGCCATTTCCATCGTACGGAGGCTTCAGGTGCGGTTTCCGGCCATTGAGATCGATCTTGTGATCAATCCCGCCGCCCATGGAGTCAATCACAAAGTCAGCAACCTGATCAACATGTATCCGGCCGCGCGACACGATGTGATCGTTATGGCCGATTCGGACATTCATACGGGCCGTGATTATCTGCGCGCCCTTGTGCAGCTTCTTCAGGTCAAAGGCACCGGACTCGTCACCACGCTTTATGCCGGTCTGCCCGCTTCACAGACATATGTACGCCGTTTCGGCGCGGCGCAGATCAACCAGTTCTTCATGCCCGGCGTCCTGCTGTCGCGTCAATTGGGGCGCGAGGATTGCCTCGGCGCGACAATGGCCCTGCATCGTGACACGCTGGCGCAGGTCGGCGGACTTGAGGCACTTGTCCGGCATGTCGCCGATGACGCCGTGTTAGGTCATAAGGTGCAGGATGTGGGCCTGCATGTTGCCCTTGCCCCCTGCCTGACGGAAACGACCGTCGCGGAGGCAGATTGGGCCGCGCTTTTCCATCATGAACTGCGCTGGGGCCGGACCATTAAAAACCTTGAACCGTTGGGTTATGCTCTCTCTTCAACGCAGTTGTCCCTTTTCTGGGCGATGCTGTGCGTCGTTACGAGCGGCCTGGCAGGGGACGCGATCTTATTCCTCCTTGCAAGCTGGCTGATCCGGGCGCTGGCCGCCCACGCCATTAACCGTGCCCTGGGCCGACCTGACTGGCGCCTGAGCGCCACCTTACCATTACGGGACTGGTTTTCAGCGCTGATCATGCTATGTAGCCTCCGCTGCAGACGTGTGGCCTGGCGCGGGAAGCACCTGCACATACGCCGTCATGTTCGTGCAACATCAGCGCGGCCAAAAGGCTGATCGCGGGTAAAGAGACTTGTCTCGGACGCCCTGCATGCTTAGATGAACGGTTCTAGACGGTTTTCTGGCGGGTCCGCTTAAAACTTCCACCGCAACTTTGTGACTTTGAGAGGTCGGCTGTCCCATGATGCGCACGCTTTTTCTTCAACCACCATCATTTGACGGGTTTGACGGAGGTGCTGGCTCCCGCTACCAGGCGAAAAGGGAGATCCGTTCCTTCTGGTTCCCGACATGGCTGGCGCAACCCACGGCGATGGTTGAAAATTCGCGCCTCATTGATGCGCCGCCCGCGCGCATGGGTATCGAGCCCATTCTTGAAGATGTGAAAAATCGCGACCTTGTTGTGATGCACACCTTGACGCCGTCTTTTACATCCGACGTACGGGTTGCGCAGATGCTCAAGGACGTCAATCCTAATCTTAAATCGGCATGGTCGGGGCGAAAGTCGCTGTCCAGCCGGATGAGAGCATGGCCAAAGGCACGCCGATCGATTTCGTGGCGCGCAACGAATTTGATTTTACGATCAAGGAAATCGCGGAAGGGCGTGATTTCAAGGATGTGGATGGCATCACCTGACGCGATAAAAACGGTGTCATCACCGCAAATCGTGATCGCGCCATGATTGAGGACATGGACAGCCTGCCCTTCGTGACGGAGGTCTATAAGCGTGACCTTCGTATAGAAGATTACTTCATCGGTTACCTCATGCGCCCCTATATCTCGATTTATACGGGGCGCGGCTGCAAATCACGCTGCACATTCTGCCTCTGGCCGCAAACGGTGGGCGGGCATCGTTACCGCACGCGCAGCCCGGAGCATGTGGCGGCGGAGATCCGCCTGGCCAAACAATATTTCCCGCAGGTTCGGGAATTCATGTTCGATGATGACACGTTTACGGATAACCTGCTGCGGGCGGAAGCCATCGCGCGGGAGATGGGCAAACTCGGCGTCACATGGTCCTGCAATGCCAAGACCAATGCCCCTTATGAGACGCTAAAAGTCATGAAGGAGAACGGTCTGCGCCTTCTCCTCGTCGGGTATGAAAGCGGCAATCAGCAGATCCTGCACAATATCAAGAAGGGTATGCGCGTCGAAACCGCCCGTGAGTTTACGAAAAACTGCCATAAACTGGGCATCAAAGTGCATGGCACGTTTATTGTCGGCCTGCCTGGAGAAACAAAAAAGACCATCCGCGAGACGATCAACTTCGCCAAGGATATTAATCCGCACACGTTGCAAGTGTCCCTCATCGCACCTTATCCGGGCACGTTCCTGCATAAGCAGGCGACGGAAATTGGCTGGTTCAATGAGTCCGAGGCTGAGCTCATTGATGAAAACGGTGTTCAGATCGCGGCGCTGGAATATCCGCATCTTTTCCACACAGAGATCTTCAACTCTGTTGAGGAATTTTATCGGAAATTCTATTTCCGCGCGCCGAAAATCGCCTCAATCGTCAATGAAATGGTGCGCAGCCCGCAAATGATGAAGCGTCGCCTGCGGGAAGGTCTGGAATTCTTCCAGTTTCTGCGGGACCGTAACCGGGCGGCGTAACGCTTTATGCGTAAACTCATTGTCTCAGCTGATGATTTCGGGCTGAGCGAGGAGGTCAATGAGGCGGTTGAACGTGCCCATCGGGAGGGCCTGCTTTCAACCGCCAGCCTGATGGTCGCGGGGCCTGCCGCGTCTGATGCCATCAAACGGGCGCGCCGCCTTCCTGACTTGCTGGTCGGGTTACATTGCGTCCTGGTGGAAGGCAATGCGCTAAGCCCCTTTCAAGATGTCTCCCATATTGCGGAAGAGACGGGGGAAGGACGCGCCGCATTTCATGGTCGGCAGGCGGCCCTCGGTATGCGCTATTTTTTTCATCCCGCAGCAAGGCGGGAATTGCGTCGGGAAATCCGCGCCCAGTTTCGGACTTTTACCGCGTCCGGCTTACGGTTGGACCATGCCAATGCGCATAAACACATGCACCTCCACCCCACAATTGGCCGGTTGATGATTCGGATCGGGGCGGAATACGGGTTGCGCCACATTCGCTTACCGATTGAGCCCGCTTCCCCCATTGATGCTGTCACCCCGCATCAGGATGGCTTTGGCGCAAAAGCCATGCGTCAATGGTGTCGTATCTTGCGCTGGCAGATCCACCGCGCAGGCATGACAACGAATGACTGGTGCTTCGGGCTTGCCTGGAGCGGCGCCATGACGCCATCGCGCGTGGCGGCGCTCATGCCATATCTCCCGCCGGGACTTTCCGAAATTTACTTCCATCCCGCAACGGGCAGAAACATGCTGATTTCCTCAATCATGCCGGATTACCAGCATGAGGCAGAGCTTGATGCCCTGCTTACCCCCGCATTTCGTGACGCTGTCCGGGCCAATCGGATCAATCTGGCGACATGGAGCGGTCACGCCGCCATCCAGCAGGCCATGATGCGCGCTTGACAACGGCAGACGGCACAAAAACAAATCCTGCGTCGTCACCGTCTGTCATTATTCAGGAAGCAGGTTCAGAGGAGTGAATCGACCCAGGCTTTGAGTTGGCTCTTGGGAAGCGCACCAGTCTTTTGACCGACAACTTCACCTTTATTGAAGAGGATCAAAGTCGGGATGCTGCGCACGCCGAAACGTGTCGGGGCCTCCGGATTATCATCGATATTGAGCTTGGCGACGGTGAGTTTCCCACCATATTCCGAGGCGATTTCTTCCAGGGCCGGGGCGATCATTTTGCATGGTCCGCACCATTCAGCCCAAAAATCCACGAGAACCGGCCCTTCCGCCTTTAACACGTCAGATTCAAATTTTTTATCGTCAACAGGTCGGGTATAGGCACTCATGACGGCATCTCCAAAAGTTACTTCCAAAAGAATATCAATGCCTCGACTATGGGTAATCCGGCAACGGAGTTCAAGCCCGCGCAGGGTCAGGGCCCCATTCACCATGGAGTGTAACGCCCCAGATCGCGGCATTATGCATTGAAGATGATCGAAATCACATCACCTTTCGCATCTCAATGGGTCTCTAAAAATGGTCAGGTTTGTTCAACATTGACCCGCCTCATCGCCTCTCCAACCGTTATGGTGGGCGAGATATTGGACATTTACATGTAAAACTCTTATGACATTCTTAGCTTCTCCTAAATACGGGCCTCACGCCTGTAAATCTCCTGTCTCAAAACAGACAGGCGCTTGAGATGAGTGACTAGCGATATTATGCTCCGGGATGACGGCTTTGCGCGACTGGTTTCCGATTGAACGATTCATTATGTGGCTGCCCGAAAGCACCAAGGGTCGGGCTGTCATGCTCCTCCTCTTTTTCCCGATTTTTTCGCTCATCCCAATTATTCTGACCTATAGTCTCGGCGTGATGATGATTGTCGTCCTGGGCAATTTCCTCATCATCCCGGCACTTTTATGGTGGGCCGTCAAAACGACCAGCCGTCGCCCCCTTTCCCACCTTTAGGTCTTTCCTCAAACGGGGTAAAGGTGGTAGGGATCGTCACTCAAAAATGAAGCATTTCAGGCTGTAAAATCGTCACGCGCGCCCCTTCCGTCCAGACGAGGGAGGCCACGATTTCCTTAGGTCTGTAAATCTGCCGTAAAATCGCCGCATAGGCGACCATTTGCCGACGATAGGTTTCGGGCACAGCATCAAGACGCTGCGGGGCCTCTGATTGGTCTTGAAATCACAGATATAAAGTCGCCCTTTTGTAAAAGCGTAGCGATCCACCTGCCCAACAATCACACTCTCCCCGACAAGCCCTGCAATCGTTTGCTCCGCCCTTGAATGCGGTCCGAAAAGGGGTTTCAACTTCGGGTGGTCAATGACACTCAGCACGTCATCCGCGAGACGCGATCTTGTTGCCTCATCGAGGCCGAAACCGTCTGACCCAACCATCTCAGGGCGCGTGCCTCTCCGCCTCCGGTAAATCCGGCAGAAACTGCAATAAACGGTGCATAATGAGTCCACGGCGCAGCGCCTGCGCGTGCGGCCCCGGCGATGTCATGTCCAGAGGCGAGCGTGAAGGCGGGGTCGGGCCAAAAACATTTCCCTCAGGTCGGCTCGGTGCCAGAGGGCGCACAATGCGCGGTTCATTCCCCGGTGGCTGGGGCCGCCATAAGGGGGTCTGCCCGAAAATGGCGGGCAAAGGCGTCGGATCGGCATTTTCTTCCGACTTTTCGCCCACCGCGCTGCTCTCACCGGATGCGCTGGCCATGTCGACGTCAATTTTCGGCGGCGGCAGAATTTCGTGAATGAGGGTCTGCCCCGCCCAACCTTGCGCGAAATCTTCCTCTCGCGTTGGTAATTGCGCAAATCCCTCGGCGCAGAGACCGTACAGTCATCGGCCTCATGGCCTTTTTTGCCCGGCTCCCATCCGCAATGACAAGCCAGTCCTTTGCCCGTGTCAGCGCAACGTAAAGCAGGAGATGGCTCTCCTCCCGCATGGCTTTGACGCGCTCCTCCTTTGCCGCGGCAATGGCGGGGGCATAGCTGGCACCGCTTACCGTCATGAAAGACACATCGACCGCACCATCTTTTACGGTGATATAGCTCTCCTGCCCCCGCCCGGCCGCCAATGCCATAAGCGACTCATCGGAGAGATCACCCAGCGGCGAAGTCAGCACGGTGGCGAGTTTCAGATCGTCCTGCGGCAGAAGGAGCACCTCCGCAAGGACAATCATATCCTGCACGGCAAGCTGGTCGGTCAAACTGGCACGGATAAGGGTCGCCACGTCAATATTGGCAGACTTCAAAGCGCGGACCAGCGTCCAAAGGAAGGGTGACCGACGCCGCACGAGGATGAGCACATTCCCGGGCGTAAGTGGCGGCTGACCGGGGCGGGCGCCTGGCCGAGATGTTCCCGCAGCCACATGGCAACGGCACCCGCCATACGTTGCGCGGTCAGGCGGGACGGATTGGCGCGCATGGCTGGCTTCCATGGGTCAATCGCCTCATCCTTCTCCGCGCGCAGGAGTTTCGGCCAGATCTCGACACGGCCCCAATTTCCCTGCCGCGCCGGGCGATGGCGGGGTATGCCGGTCTCATCATCCTCCTGAAACGCCGCCATCCCTTCCGCAGCCAGTGGGTTGGCAAAAACCGCATCGACGAGTTGCAGGACCGGCGCGCTGGAGCGGAACGACACGTCAAGGCTGGGCGCACGCCATTTCTGGTTCGCCTGACGCACGCGCGCACTGAAATCGGCGCGCGCATCCAGAAAAGCCCGCGGCTTCGCCCCTTGAAAGCTGAAAATGGATTGCTTGAAGTCACCCACCGCGAAAATCGTGCGCGGTCGCAGCGCGTGGCTTTCCCGCACAGACACGCCGGAGAAGAAATCCTCCGTCAGGACGCGGGCAATATCCCATTGCGCAGGCGACGTGTCCTGAACCTCATCAAGTAGAAGATGGTCAATGCCCCCATCAAGCCTGAAGAGCACCCAGGCCGCGCCGGGGTCCCGCAGGAGGTTCTGGGTCGCGGCGATGAGATCCTCATAATCGACCAGGCCGCGCCGCGCCTTGTCACCATCGAGACGGCGCAACGCGCCGAAAATCAGTGCAAGGCTGGTGATGCTTAAATGATAAACCTCAAGCAGCTGATATTGCCGCAGGGCCGCAATAAATCGCTCAGCTTCGCTTTCAATCGCGGCGATCAGATGCGCATGAGAGTCCTGATATTTTTTGCTGGCATAAGCGACGGGTTTGAGAGGCGTATCCTTCAATGTCAGCAGGAGTTTGCGCCAGGCTTCAACGTCCCGCGCCGCCACCGGTGTTCTCAGCCACAACATCATCGCTTCAAGCCGCGCGCGTGCAGCTGGTGTTCCGAATTCGGCGAGCTGTTTCACAGCGTCACGCAGCCCGGCTTCATCGTGCGGCGTCCGGCAGGCTTTGAGAGTCGCGGATAGATCATCATGTTCAAGCGTCAAAAGACGCCGACAGGTCGTTTCCAGATCTTCCATCGTTGCGGAAAACATGTGCCGGAACCCACGCAGGGACCCGCGCGCGCTATATAATTTTGCGGCGAACTCTTTGACCGAGTCATATTCCCGCTTCTGGCTCAGCGCGGCGAAACGCTCTCCCAAATCTCTGGATGCGGTCTCCAGAATTTCCGTTTCCAGCGCCTGATGAAGGGCGGAGGCGGTATCGGGATCTTCCATCAGCTGAAATTGCGGCGCGATTGCCGCCTCAAGCGGGAAACGTCTTAAAAGGGACTGGCAGAAAGCGTGGATCGTCCCGATCCGCATCCCACCCGGGCAATCCAGCACCTGCGCGAACAAGGCGCGCGCCGCATTGCGCGTCGCCTCTGAACATGGCACGTCTAGCTTGCGCAATTCTTGATCAAGCTTGTCTTCACGCATCGTGACCCACCGCCCCAATACGGATTGAAGGCGCGTTGCCACATCTCCGCGGCGGCGGCTTTCGTATAGGTCAGGCTCTGGATCCGAGCGGGATCGATACCGGGGATGATCAGCATGTGGCCGGTCCTCGGGTCCGGCTCTGCCAATGGCAGCATTAGGCGCAATAACCGGTCGATCAATAATTTGGTTTTACCACTCCCCGCCGAGGCGGATACAAAAACGGAAGCGCGCGGATCAGAAGCGTCGCGCTGAAGCCGCTCCGCCCGCGCGACGGCATCATCCAATGGCGCAGCGTCACTAAGGCGGACGTCAGGCCCATCACAGGCAGCGCTTGGTTCATTCATCCGTCTCCGCGCTGATACGCCACTCCTTGACACGGGCCAGATGGCCGTAATCATCAAAGCGCGGCGCATATTCCGGATAAGGTTGCGCGATATAAGGCATGTCCGGGTCATCATATTGCGCCGCCCAGTCTTCGAGCCGCCGCACGCGATCCTCAGCTTCTTCGGCAATGTCGCCCTCCGACCCACCGGCAATGACGACGATGCGATCTGACGCCGCATTGCCTGAGACGCGCCAATATTCCAACGATGTGAAACCTTGTGCGGTAATGCCGTCAAAGGCACCACGCAGGATCATCGCCGCTTCCAGCCAGAGTGCGAGGCCCAGTCTGAATCCGCATCCTTGCGTTTCGGCGGTTGACCCGTCTTGTAATCAATCACGCAGACCTGCCCCAACCCATCACAATCAATACGATCCGCGCGCGCTTTCAGATCAAACCCGCCCTGCGGCGCGTCCAGACGCAATTTGCCGGCGGCTTCCCCCAGGATTGCGCCGGGCGGAAGTCCCGTCCCGCCTCAAACGCCACAATTTCTGTCGCAATCAGGGTGAAGCGGCCCCGCCACCAGGCCCGCATGGCAGGCCGCATCGGCGATCGCGCCAGTCTCTCATGCAGCAAGCGCGTCAGATGGCCGATATCCCGCTTCTGGCCCTGAAGCCACTCCGCGAGAGCTTCATGCACAATGTCTCCGATATCTGCCCGCCCCGACGGGGCGTCGATAGCATCAAGAGGGCGCAGTTTGAGGATATGTCGCGCATAGATGGCGTAAGGGTCACGCAGCCACGTATCGATTTCCGTGACGCTAAGGCGGCGGAGACGAAGCGGCACGGGTGGGCGCGGCGCAGGTTGCGCGGCGGGCGTCGTCGGCCCCACAGGCTGATCGAATCGAACGCGCCCGCGCCAATATCATGTTCCGACGCAGGCAGGCCGATTTTGAGGCGTATGGGTCAGCTCAACCAAGGGCTCGGCTCAGCAACGCGGGGCCAGATCTGCTCTTCCAGTCCGGCCAGTACGGCGAGGTCAAAACGTTGCAGCCGCGCTTCAATGAGGCCAAGAATATAGACGCGCGGATGCAAAGCGCCCCCTCGCGCCCGCGCAGAATGTGCTGGCCCATCACGGATTGCCCCTACGTGGAAGCCGCCAGAAATGCGGGCAGGGTCGCAAAACCCTGCGCCCCGAGCAGCTCGGTAAATTGCACAAGGCCGGAGAGATGCTCAGCCAAAGCGTGCCCCGCTTCACCGAACCATAAACGATCCGCTCCTTCCGTTTCCGGCGTGCTGGCCAGAGCCTCCGCAACGTTGATCAACCGCGTCAGTAAGGTCGGAAGAGGCCCATCCCCGCATGTCAGAAGCGGATCGAGGATTTTCTCCAGGCGATCAATGAAGTCCTCAGGCGCAACGGGTTGATCAGGTCGATCCGCCAGATCGGCTTCACACCATCGCCCCCATCGCGGCAGCGCAGGCGCAGCCCTTCAAAACCCGGTGGTGGAGCGGGACCGCGGAGGACCATGCGCTCCAACTTGCGGGCACTTGCGCGGCAGGCGCCCTGCGTCATTCCACAGGCTGTAAGCGGGTGTTTCAGAAGCGCCAATAACGGGACGGGCGCGAGGTCCGACGCGACAGCTTCAGCAAGCAGGCGGATGAAAACGGCTGAGGGCGTCAAAGCGAGTACCTCACCCGCACTATCCATCCGCGACAATGCCGAAGCGCAGCAGCTCTACGGAAACACGACGGGCGATCTGGCGATCCGGCGTGATCAGGGCCACACGATGGCCGGGTTTCTCAAGCGCCTCACGCAGGGCAGGATCATGGCAATGGCGCAGGCTTCCTGCTGCGGATCTTCACAATTCAGACTCGATAAACCAGCCAGATCACAGGGTTGCGGGTCACGCATCCATTGCGCCATACCGGCTGCGGGCGTCAGGGCGGCGCGCAACATGGCAACCCGGCCTTCCGGAACTGGGTCAACCCACGGAAAACCCTGTGACCAGAGAGGAAGATCCCCTCTTTCCGCCCCCATCGCGTCCAAAATCGCCTTCAGGCCCGCTTGCGGGCGGCTTTCAGGGAGATCTGCCCAGAGCACGTCCTCCAAACTCCTGATCCAGTCCCGGCAGCACCACGCAACCGCCTGACAGGTTGGCAACCGTCGAGAGAAACATCCCGACGGCGCTTGCAATATCCGTAAATCCGACAGCCCAAATCGGCAGGGTGGGCTGCGCCGCGGCCCAAGCGGCCATCATCACCTTGACGACGTGATTTTGACGCGCCACCGGATTGGTAATACCCCCCTCCGTCAGATATTCCAGCCAGAACGCCGTGACGATTTTGTTTTGAGGAAATCAAGGCAGCGCTGCCAGTGCGCGGCGAATTCGCCATCATCCGCCTCTGGCAATCGCGCGGCGAGGTCAATTTTCCGCGCGCTCTGCATCATTTATGAGATTCGCGAGCGCCTGGGCGAGGCTCCATGCCTGATCCAGCTCCGGACGCACCGCAAACGCATCGCCCGACCGTAAAACCAGTGAAGATAGAGCGGCCAGACGCTGCATTTCGTCACATGCGGGCGGCAGGATCAGAAGCGCATCAAGAGCGAACCTCAATTCCTTGTCGGAGCCTATTGCAGGCACATATTGCGGGCGGAGCGTGAACTCCATAATTTTTTCAAGTTCGGAAAACGGGACGATCCGCGGCAGCAACATGGCCTCGCCATCGCACAGCCGCAGGAAAGCTTCTGAGACCTGCATGGCGGCGCGACGATTAGGGACGATGATGACGCCGTCAGCCTCCCGATGCGCCTCCCCTGCCATGATGCGTTGCCATTGACAGGCAACGACGTCGAAAAAACTGTCAGAAGCCGCGACCGCGACCACACTCATGCCATCCGGAGATCATGATGTCGCGGGGGCCGTTCTCGACGCTTTTCACCGTATCTTTTACGCTATGCGCCTTGTCCGGCTCGGATAAATGAATATGCAGGGCATGGGCCGGCAGATATAGACCGGCTTTTTCCGGCCATTCCACCAGCATGATGGCCCCCTCATCCGCATCCAGCCCGAGTTCCTGCATGGCATCCACCGCGTCAAGGCGCCAGAGGTCATAATGGACGATATCGCCCGATGGCAGATTATAAAGCTGAACCAGCGCGAAAGTGGGGCTCGGCACATCCAGTTTCGCGTCACCCGCCCGGGCGCGGATGAAAGCCCGCGCGAATACCGATTTCCCCACACCCATTTCGCCATGAAGCGCGATGACGTCACCCGACATCGTCACGTGCGCGACTTTTCGTGCGAGGGCTTCTGTTTCTTTCATGCTGGCCACATGGTAGCGCAAGGGTTGTTCTGTCATCCTGCCTACTTAACATGAAAAAGATGATGATGCGCGTGCGTTGTGCTGTGAAACAGCCCGGAACCGCACCCTCACCCCGCATGATGATGAGAGAACGGACTCTCAATGCCTGACGCTTTAAGCCGAGACGATGCGTTCGGTTTCTGATAAGCAACGGCGGGGCGCGATAGATAATAGGTGACAGACATGCCGCAAACACCATTGGAGACTGACGTAGCCATTATCGGGGCCGGGCCGACAGCCCTCTTTGCGGCATTTGAATGCAGCATGTTGCACCTGAAAACACTGCTGATCGATACGTTGGACGAGGTGGGCGGACAATGTGCCGCGCTCTATCCGGAGAAACCGATTTACGACATCCCCGCGCACCCCGCGATCACGGGCGGTGCCTTGGTTGAAGCCCTTGAGACACAGATTGCACCGTTTGATGTGCCGCGCCTTCTGGGGCATCAGGTGACGACACTCAGCGGCTATCGCGGTGCATTCCGCCTTGGCACGGATAAAGGCGCGCAGGTCCATGCCAAAGCGATCATCATCGCCGCCGGCGCGGGCGCTTTCGGCCCGAACCGCCCGCCTCTGGACGCGCTTGGCGATTTTGAGAAGAGCGGCGCTGTGCGTTATTATGTCCGCCGCAAGTCCAATTTCACCGATAAAGATATCGTGATCGCCGGTGGTGGCGATTCGGCGTTGGACTGGGTGGTTGAGCTCTCCGATATCTGCCGGAAAATATATCTCGTCCATCGTCGCGACCGGTTTCGTGGCGCGCCGGAAACGCTGGCGCGGGTCGAGTCCTGCATCGCCTCCGGAAAGGCGGAAAAAATCGTTCCCTATCAGCTCCATGCGCTTCATGGCGTGGATGGGAAACTGGCGGAGGTGGAGGTGATTGACCTTGAGGGGAAAACCCGCCGCCTTGCTGCGACGCATCTTTTACCTTTTTACGGCCTCTCGACAGATCTCGGCCCGATTTTGGGCTGGAATCTCGCTGTGACGCGGAACACGTTGCCCGTCATGCCCGTCACCATGGAGACAAACCAACCCGGCATTTTTGCGATTGGCGATGTCGCCAGTTATCCGGGCAAACTCAAGCTGATTTTACAAGGCTTCAGTGAGGGCGCGATGGCCGCGCACGCCATTTATCCTATTATTTATCCCGAGACGGCGTTGCATTTTGAGTATTCGACCAGTAAAGGCGTGCCTCAACCGGGGTGATGATGCGACATCAGGCGGGCGCTGGCACCTTTAAGACTTAACAGTAAAATCTGGTTTTGCTACGGTATCAATATGAAGCACGCGGACCCGCCAAAACAAAATGACCATGTAATGGCCCTCTCCGCGCCCGATAATGGTGGCATACTGACGATCAATCTCTCCGCCATCGGTGAGAATTATCAGCGTCTGACGAGGGAAGTCGGCCCTTCAGTCGATGTTGCCGCTGCTGTCAAGACCAATGCTTACGGACTCGGTGTCGCGCAGGTCGCGCCTGCCCTTTACGCGGCAGGATGCCGACGTTTTTTTGTCGCAACACGTGATGAAGCACTTGAATTACGCGCCATCATGGATCGCTGCGCAGACGGTCAAAGCGTTCGTGACGTCGCCATCCACCTCCTTAACGGGCCTTTCACGGACGATGATGCAGCCCTGGCGGCGGCCCGCATCAGCCCGATCATTAACAGCCTTGCCCAATTGACACGCTGGAAAAGCGTGATCGCCGCGCATCACGATGCGCCACCCTGCGTGCTGCAATTTGATACCGGCATGTCGCGCTACGGCATGTCGCTTGCGGAGGCGCAGCGTCTCGCGTGGGAGCCCGATCTTTTAAACGGGGTTCCCGTCGCCTTCACAATGAGCCACCTCGCCAATGCCGATGCCGCATCCGACCCGCGCAATGCCGCCCAACTAGCAGCGTTTGAGGCCATCCTGGCCTACCTCCCGCCCGGTCCCTCTTCAATTGCCGCTTCGAGCGGCATTTTTCTTGGGGAACGCTTTCATCGCGACGTGGTGCGCCCCGGTTACGCCCTTTATGGCGGCAACCCGACGCCGGGCCGCCCGAACCCTATGAAGCCGGTGATCGCCCTCTATGCCCGTATGATCCAGGCACGGACCGTGCCGGAAGGCGCGGAAGTGGGATATGGCAGTACCTTCCGTGCCCCGCGTGAAAGCCGAATTGCGACGCTTGCCATCGGCTATGCGGACGGGCTTCTGCGCAGTACTGGCGGTAAAATCTCCGCCGTGCATCCCGCCTTTCCCGACATTGCCCTCCCCTGTGTTGGTCGCATATCGATGGACAGCATGGCCATCGATATCACGGATCTGCCAACAACTGACCTTGCGGAAAATACCCTGTTCGAAATTATCGGCCCGCACCGCCCTTTGGATGACGTCGCTGCCGCCCTCTCAACGATTGGCTATGAGGTGCTGACATCATTGGGCGCGCGGCATTTCCGCCTTTATCATGAGGACCCTTCATGAAAATTCTCATTCTTGGCGCCGGTGTGGTCGGCGTGACAACAGCATGGTATCTGGCTGAGGAGGGTCACGACGTCGCCATTATTGACCGCCAGCCCGGTGTCGCGATGGAAACATCTTTCGGCAATGCAGGGCAGATCTCTCCAGGTTATTCGACACCCTGGGCCATGCCGGGCCTGCCTTTAAAGGCCGCGCGCTGGCTCCTCCAGAAGGAAAGCCCGCTTGTCATCCGCCCGGGTGCCCTGACGCCCTTGGGTCTGCGCTTCATGATGCAGGTCCTGGATAATTGCACCCATCACGCTTACGACATTAATAAAGGCCGGATGCTGCGCATCGCGGAATATAGTCGCGACTGTCTCGTAAAACTCCGTGAGATGACGGACATCCAATATGAGGGTCGCCAGAAGGGCCTGATCCAGCTCTTCCGCACACAGGCGCAGATTGATCATGCGCAGGAGGATATGCGGCTTCTTGCAGAAAATGGCGTGCCCCATGATTTTCTGTCAACGCAGGAAATCCTGACCCATGAGCCCGGGCTTGAGGGCGCGCGCGCGCGCCTGATGGGCGGGTTACGCCTGCCGGGTGATGAAAGCGGCGACTCCTTTCTTTTCACGAAGCACCTTGCGGAGAAAGCGGCGGCGCGCGGCGTCAAATTTCGGTTCCGTGTGCAGATTGATGCACTCGACGCGGCCTCTGACGCGATATATGGCGTGCGCACCTCCGAGGGGCGTCTGACGGCCGATGCGTATGTCCTGGCCACGGGAAGCTACGCGCCGCGCTTCCTCAAGCCGCTTAACATTAAAATACCGGTCTATCCGGTCAAGGGCTATTCTCTGACAGCACCCATAACCGACCCGACATGTGTTCCGACGGCGACGGTCAATGATGAGACCTTCAAGGTCGCGATTACGCGGTTCGATCAGCGCGTGCGGATCGGCGGCACGGCGGAGCTGACAGGTTACAGGACTCAGCTTTCCGCAGATCGCCGGGCGACGCTTGAGCGTTCTTTTTCCGAACTTTTCGGCGGGGCTGATTTACGTCAGGCAACATACTGGACGGGTTTGCGCCCCTGCACGCCGGACGGAACGCCCATTATCGGACCCGCAGGGCGTTACCGCAACTTATGGCTCAATGCCGGCCACGGCACATTAGGGTGGACGATGGCATGTGGTGCGGGCCAATTACTGGCGCATCGAATCAGCGGGAAGAAAACGGAGATTCCTGCCTTGGATCTCTCAATCGATCGTTACTCAGCCTGATCAACTAACCACCGTTCCTATCTGGCGCTTGCCGAAACGCGTGTGACGACGCGATTGCGCGCTGGTGGGTCGTGCGACGCTTCCGCCTCTTAAAAAGGCCGAAGCACGCCGCGGGCGCCTTATCCTGGATCAGCCGAACTTTGAGAACGCATCATGGCGCGTGAAAAGAAATCTATATTGCTTTGAGAGGTAATCGCGTCCTATCATTGCGTATTAATTAATAATATGTTGCATTAAAAAATATTTTTATCGTTTACGTGATTATTATTTAGGATAATTTTTGTCAAAAAAAGACTTCGTTCCACGTTTTAACAAAACTATTCCATTTTTATATTGATTTAAATGGTCGCCATGGGATCAAAATAATTTAACAATCAATTTCACGAAGCAGGATGCCCATGGATAATTTGCTGCCGCCCCCATTCCAGTCCGCGCATCCCCATTTTGATGAGCCATCAACTACTTCGCCGCTCCCGCAGGCCGTGACGGATTTCCGCGCGACATCCGCCCCAGTTAATCCGCCTGACGCCGGGGTGCGGCATGACGTCCTGCCTGCCGCGAAGGGCGGCACACCCGTGCTGGACGTCATCGCGGCACGTCAGCAGACGGCGGATTATTTATGGAACGTGACAGGCCCGGAAACACTGCTGGCCGCAACTCACCTTGCGTCAGCGCAGTCCCCAATGTCCGGTCATCCGATTACGTCATCTCTGGCCAGTGCGGGCAGGGGAGCGTCGGAATTCTTGGCGAGCAGCGCCCTGACCGCCGGCCCCGCAGCCTCGCTTTTGAAACCGGCCTCATCGGCGCTCACCTTTCTGACAGGTGACACTGCTTTGATGCAGCCGGTAACAAAACCCGTCACAGCGCCAGAACACGCACCCGCCGCCGATCACGCGACGTTGATCACGCTCAATGACGCGTCTGACCTGCAATCCCGGCCTTGAAGCTGTCCTCTTACGGTATGAACCTTGGACCGATTTGGGAAGCGGCGCCGGGCGGAGGGTGGACAACAGGTGGCGGTGACGGTGGATGGAATATCAGCATCGGGCCGATCAACCCCGTCATGCCGGGCTATTATCCCCCGCTCGTCAGGCTCCCTTCCCCCGCAGAGGTGCGCTGGAGCGACGCGCATTCACCCAATGCGATGGCCGCTTACGGCAATATTTTCCGCGATGTCTTTGGTCGCAACGCGTCAGATGTTGATCTGAATTGGGCCGCCCAGCAGGTCGGCAATGGATGGACGTTAGAACAATATCGCTGGGATCAGTCGCACACTAATACGGCCCTTAATATTTATCGCGGCGTTTTCCGCGATGTTCATGGACATGACGCGGCCCAGGTGGACGTTGATTTCGCGTCACAGAAAATCATCCATGGCGCGTTTCTTCAACAATATCGCTGGGATGAGGCCCATAATGATGAGGCCCTCGGGCGGGAATATAAAGCGGTTTTCAGAACCGTTCATGGTCGAGACCCGGTCCAATCTGATCTGAACTTTGCCGCAAAGCGGATCGGTACCGATACGTCTCTCGATCAATATCGTTGGGATGAAGCGCATAGCGACTATGCGCACGGCAATTACGCAAAACTCTTTAAAGATATTCACGGACGCGACGCAACTGCCGCCGACATTGATGACGCCGCGAGGCGCATTGGTACGGACACATCCTGGCAGCAATATCGATTGGAGGAGGCGGGCAGTGCCGATGTGCTTGCAAGCATCCTACGATCTTACCAGCGGATATATATGCATGGCACATCTTCTGCCGAAATTGACGCCATCGCGCAGAAAATCGCCGATGGCGCATCCTGGCAGCAATATTGGAAGGACGAGGCAAACAGTCCCTCCGCACGTGCGGGTTATGCGAACGCCTATAAAACATTCATGCGCATGACCCGTCTCAAGCCGATATTGATTGGGCCGCCGAGCAGATCAGCAATGGTTACTCCCTCAAAGATTATCGCACGATTGAGGCCCAAAACGCCGAGTCAACGCGCGTCATCACGTCTATCAGTGAGGAGATAAGTTGGCACAGCGCCGACAGAAGCGCAGCTCAAACAAGCGCGGTATGACCTGGGAGGCGGGTGGGGCCTCGATTACGTCAGGATCAAATTCGCCTATTCCCCCGAGACAGCAAATCGTCTGTCCAAACTTTATCACGACGCTGTCGCGGGCCTTGGTGACACGTATCGCGAGACCGTCACGGTCGGGCGCGAGGTATTCGTCAAAACGCTGCAGTATGCAGCAGCAAATAAAGAAATTATTTTCGAAAATATCGCCACGGCTTCCTTAGGAAGATGGATCCAGGCACGATAGCTAAATATCTCGTCTCACTCATCGTGCGTGAGGGCGTAGAGCTGATTTCGAATACGATATCCAGCAATACGTCTCATCAGCCGAAAATCACACTAAGGGAACCGACCCAGGATGGCGCGACCGTTTATTACCCGTCACCTTCCGTTGTGACGTTGCGGAAATATCTCGACGCTTACTTCCAGACCGATGAAGACGATCTTGTCGCGCACATCTCCTCCCTCCCGATTAATGAGCGCCTCCCTTATCTCAAGGAACTCACGGAAGCGACGGAGGAGGAACTCCAGACCCTACTCATTATGGCGAACGCCATCCCGGACGATCATTCGGCGGCACCACCGAAGGGGGAATGGTGGCTCCGACTCTTCGGATAATGGAAGTGGCCCGCCCGATGATGATAATAAGAATCTCGACAAATTCCCGAAGCTTGGCCAAAATGACGGCGGGCCCGGGACTTTTGAGAAAGCAAATGAGAGTTTCGGCAAAGAAGCCGCCGCTTATCAGGAACGCGTCACCGGCATACCGCAAGGAATGGCGTTCGTGTGCCGAAGGGGGATGGGACCTACGTTAAATTTGACGGCTATGACTCTAGAGCGCGATGTTTTGCAGGATGCGAAATATTATCGTAACTAACCGTTGCCGGGCATGAAGTTCAGTCGCGATTCCGTGATGACTCAGATCAGATCTCAAATCGACGCGGCGGATGGAACGGCAATCGAATGGATCGTCCCAAATCAAGATGTAGCCGATCGGATCTTGCAAGTGCTCGACGGGGCCCGTTTCGATTTCGACAACAATAATTTTAGTGTGAGGATTATGCCCTGATGGATAATTCACTTCTCATCCAAGCTGGAGGCGTTGACAAAATCCTGACCGCTCGAGAAAGCATCGCATGGAATCAGGCATTTCTCAGGTGTCTATGCGAAGAGACGCCGTGGACATCACCCTTTTCCGTTTGCGGAACAACCGCTCGACACGGCAATCTGAAGATTGAGGAAGACTTTTCCAATTTTCGAGGAAATGTCGCAACTCGCGCAGTCTGATTACAGAAAAGACGGATTTCGTAATGTAGGTAGGCCGGGTGCCCACCAACTCCTGCCAGATTCATATTCAAATATCGGATTCCATCTGAGCTACATAGATGATTACGGCGTAAAAAAATCGAAAGAACGTTGCTCATTATCAATCCTCTCGCCAGCTTACAGTGAAGGCATCAGTGCGCTGCGCGGGCTCGCTTTCGACTGCGATTTTTACGGTGCCGGAGAAGTGAATGCGGCTTGGCTCGAGAGTGAGGCGATTGATCGAATCACCTCACTCTTCGCGCAATCATTTATTTCCTGTATTTCCTTCCTGATTGTCACCAGCGTCATTTATCGGAGTTGCCGCACAGGTAAGTCGCTGTCAGGCGAAACGGTGTCGAATGAGAACGGCCCAATCATCGGCCCCATCACCTATTTCGGCAACCCCGCCGTCATTGACGTCCTTAAGGATGAGCCCGACATGCAGCCCTATGGCAACAGGCTCCTCCTTCGACTGACCGATGACATCGCTATGCCGAACGCCCTGAAATCGTCGCGCGCCTCCACGCCATTCGTCGCAAATTACAGGACGCGAGAATCAAGTCGCTTGAGCAGAGCATTAATCGCGCCGATTGGGGGTGCGACAGCTCCAGCGTCTTGCAAGGTGAGCCGGAGCGCTGGGAGCGCAGGACGGAAAATTGAGGCCATCCGTTGAATGGGTCTTGCGCGCATAAAGGCCCACCTCAGCGCAACCGCCTCATCACCCACAAGCCGCAGCGACCCAACCATGCGGCGCGCGCCACTTTCATGCCTTGACTGCGCCTGACCTCAACCGGCATCCATCTCGCCACAACCCTCACCCGCACAGTTCACAAAAAAAACGGGGCCCGCGCGGCCCCGTCCTTATGCATCGCGTTTCGCAGCTTTTACTGGGCGGCTGACGGCGCCGTTTTTTTCATATGGTGTCGATGGCGGTTTCCACATTTCTTGTGTTTGTGGCCCATCGCCTTGCAGTGCTTACCCATGTCTTTTTCACAGGATGGCGCGTTTTTCGCGCCTTGCTCACCCGCGATGTCCGTGCCTGGCGCCGCGGATGCCGGGGCTGCCGACATGCTGGCTGCCGGCTGGGCCGGTGCATCGGTGGTGACCTGCGCGAAAGCGAGAGCCGGCGCGCCCATCATGGCGCATGCCGACATAATGGTCAGAAAACGTCGATTAAAAACGGTCATGTTGACCTCCTTGTTGAAACGAGTCCGGTCACATGACCGGCCATGACAACGCACCGGAGCCCGGTGAGTGAGGTGACGCTAGCAGGGAAGAAAATAAGTCGTAAGCTACAAAATTATATTAAATCTCGCCCATGTCATCGTTTTGCAGCCGTTTTGCCACGATTTGAACATCTTTCTCTGTAAGCCGTGGATCAAACGGGACATGACCATCTGGAATTTTAACAGAAAGACAAAAAACCCCCGCCTTTCAGCGGGGGTTTTCCAGTTCGAGACTTCTCGATACCTCAATTTGACGATGTTGACTTCGCCATTCTTTTACGCTCATGCGGGTCAAGATAGCGCTTCCGTAGACGTATGGCGGAAGGCGTGACCTCAACAAGCTCATCATCCTCGATATAGGCGATCGCCTGTTCAAGGCTCATGCGACGCGGCGGGGTCAAAAGCAGTGCATCGTCCTTGCCGGCTGCGCGGATGTTCGTCAGCTTCTTTTCCCGGACAGCATTGACTTCGAGATCGTTCTCACGGGAGTGCTCACCGAGGACCATTCCCAGATAGATCTTCTCCCCTGCCTCAACAAACAGCGTGCCACGATCCTGAAGTGAGAAAAGCGCGTAAGCTGTTGTCGCACCATCCTCGGCAGAAATCAAAGAGCCATTCCGGCGCCCTTCAATATTGCCTGCATGTGGACGATAACCGGCAAAAAGGCGGTTCATGATGCCCGTGCCACGCGTATCGGTCAGGAATTCACCATGGTAGCCGATCAACCCGCGCGAAGGGATGAGGAAGGTCAGGCGTTGTTTCCCACCGCCGGAAGGCCGCATATCCTGCATGACGCCTTTGCGCAGCGACATCTTCTCAACCACGACGCCGGAATAGGGCTCATCCACATCCACCAGAACCTCCTCAAAAGGTTCCTCCCGCTCACCCGTTTCCTCATTGGTGCGGTAAAGGACGCGTGGGCGGCCAATTGTAAGTTCGAACCCTTCACGCCGCATCGTCTCGATCAGCACGCCAAGCTGAAGCTCTCCGCGCCCGGCGACTTCGAACGCCTCACTTTCCGGACTTTCCGTCACTTTAATGGCGACGTTTCCTTCCGTCTCCTCGAAGAGACGGTCACGGATCTGACGCGACGTGACTTTCTTGCCTTCACGACCGCCAAGCGGGCCATCATTGATTCGGAAGGTCATGGAGAGGGTCGGCGGATCAACCGGTGTGGAGGGAAGCGGGCTCTCCAGCGCGGGGTCGGCGATCGTATCGGGAATGGTCGCCTCAGACAATCCAGCCACAGCAATGATGTCACCGGCTTCCGCCTCATCAACTGGCACGCGCTCCAACCCGCGGAAGGAGAGGAGCTTTGTCAGACGACCTGATTCGATCACCTTACCATCCGGACGCAGCACGCGGACCGGCATATTCATCCGCGCGCGGCCCTGCTCAATCCGGCCTGTCAGGATGCGTCCGAGGAAGTTATCGCTCTCAAGGATCGTCGCGACCATGCCAAACGGCGCTTCCTTATCAAGACCCGGAGACGAGACATGGCGCAGCACAAGGTCAAAAAGCGGTGAAAGATCCTTGCGCGGGCCGTCCATAACGTCATCCGCCCAGCCCTGCCGCCCGGAGGCATAAAGCATCGGGAAATCCAACTGATGCTCATCCGCGCCAAGCGCCGCGAACAGATCGAAGATTTCCTCATGCACTTCATCGGGACGCGCATCGCTGCGGTCAATTTTATTGACGACAACGATGGGACGCAGGCCACGGGCCAAAGCCTTGCCCAGCACGAACTTCGTCTGCGGAAGCGCGCCTTCAGCTGCATCGACAAGGATGATGGCGCCATCCACCATGCTCAAAATGCGCTCAACCTCACCGCCGAAATCCGCGTGGCCCGGCGTGTCGATGATGTTGATGCGTATATCCTGCCAGACGACAGATGTGCATTTGGCAAGGATGGTGATGCCGCGCTCACGCTCCAGATCGTTACTGTCCATAGCCCGCTCGGCAACGTGCTGATTTTCTCGGAAAGAACCGGATTGTTTCAGCAGCTGGTCAACGAGTGTCGTCTTGCCATGGTCAACATGGGCGATGATCGCGATGTTGCGAATGTCCATAAGTGATTCCGAAAATGATCCGGCCCGATGTCAGGCGGAAATGATAAGGGCGCGCCCGCATCTTGCGAGTACAATGTGCCTGTCTTCTGCACAATTTTGCCTTTGAAAGCAAATGAAAGCCGCAAAAGCGAGGAATTTTCACGCGCCAGGCCGGGGCCGACCCCGTGGGCATCAACCTAGCGGCCCGGGTAAAAGCGCGTTCCCGCCTCCCGCACGTTTCAGGCCAGCGCGAACTCTGCATTCGGTCTTGCCCCCATGCGAGCAATGACGGAGGCCGCCGCCGCATGACCTGCCTGCGCACAAGCAATCAAATCACGCCCGCGCGTGTAAAAAGCGAGGAACCCGCCAGCAAAAGCATCGCCCGCCCCGGTGGAATCCACGAGTTTGACGGGATGGGTCGGGATGGTGGTCACATTTTTACCTTCAATGATGACGGCGCCCTGCTCCGACCTGGTGATCACCGCCAACATGGCGTCATCCGCAACATGACGGATGGCTTCGTCAAAATCCTGCGTCTCATAAAGCGCGCATATCTCTGCCTCATTGGCAAAAACAATATCGATATGATGACGGATCAGCTCCAGAAACGCTGCCCGATGCCGATCGACGCAGAAAGAGTCGGAGAGAGTCAACGCCACCTTCCGCCCCGCTTTATGCGCCATGGAAGCCGCTTCCCGGAAAGCGGATTGCGCTTCGGCCTTATCAAAAAGATATCCCTCCATATAGAGAATGGATGCGGAGATGATGAATGCCTCATCGAGATCGTCACGATTGAATAAAGTGCTGATGCCGAGATAAGTATGCATTGTCCTCTGCCCATCCGGCGTGACGAGGATGATGCAACGCGCCGTGGGCATGGCTGCATTTCCGATGGGTTCCGAGGGGAAGCTGATTCCCTGGCCCCGCAATTCCGCAATATATTGGCGCCCCGCCGCATCGGCGGCGACCTTCCCCAGATAACCGACACGTGCACCGATGCGATGCGCCACAACGGCCGTATTTGCCGCAGAGCCACCGCCCATAACTTCCTTCGGCGTGATCATCGATTCAATATGTGCCGCCTCTTCCGCATCGACGAGCATCATCGCCCCCGGCGTTGCACCTAAAAGCGACAATGTCTCAGGAGAAACAGGGGCGAGAATATCGACGATGGCATTACCGATACAAAGCAGATCAAGGGCGGCTTTTGACATGAGAACTCCGATGACATGACAGGGGCAGCCGGGACGCCTCCCTTATTATGGTAACGACATCATAAAGATTTTTGTGGATCATGCCAGTAATGACAGATCTTAACCCGACCTTCATCGCCGTCATGAATAAAGTTTGAGTGGTTATGAGGAAACTCATAGCCGCCTCAACTTTTTAACATTATGATTTCGGGAGTTCGCTGCCGCCCTCCTGCAATATACGTAGCCCGCGCCGCGAAACTAAACCGTCAAACTGCCGACGCTTCGTGGAGGTTTTTCGACCCCGACATGCGATATTGAGGAGGTGAGCATGTTTAAAAAACGTAAGACCGAAACAACGGACAAACAGGAGACCCCCGAAAAGGAAACTGGAGCAGCCGAAATCAAGGCGCCCACCCCCCCCGCCGCAGGACCGTGTCGCGCCTGTGAATAAGCCATCCACCTTTACCCCACCCCTTATGAAGGAAGCCTCATCCATGTCCCGCAGCCCATTTGCCGCTCCCACTGGTCAAAATGCGACGACCCGCCCCATCCCCGGCACGCTTGGCGTGCAGCAATCAGGTGACAAGGCTGAGCGACGCACCCTTGTTGTTGGTCGCGGCATTTCGGTGCAGGGCACTGTGCAGGATGCTGAGAGACTTGTCGTTGAAGGCACAGTTGAGGCCAACATGCTCCAGGCGAAGGAGCTTTACGTCGCGCAGGGCGGCGTCCTCCGTGGTGAAGTCGAGGTTGAAGACGCGGAACTGGCCGGTGAAATTGACGGCACCCTGACCGTGAAGGGCAATCTGACCGTCCGCGCGACCGGCCGACTGATCGGCAAAACCCGCTGCAAGCGTCTTCAGGTTGAAGAAGGCGGTCAGATCTCCGGCCATCTGGAAATGATCCTTGACAGTGCAGGCCCCGGCGCTGAGAAGGCCGAGTTCACCGTCGCGGATCGTGAGAAATCACCCGCCGTCTGATCGCTCCGAAAAATACAAAGGGCAGGTCGCGCTACCCCCTGGCGCCCTGCCCTTTTTATGCCGTGATATTGCCGTTGGGTAACCAATCCCCTCGCGACGCGCCTCTTAATTTCCGGAATGGTCACGCCTGTCGCGTAACTTGACGTAGGCGACGGCGCAATGTTCCGCGCAGTAAGGTTTGCCCGGGACTGGCTTCGCACCGCAAAACCGGAATTCCGGCGTTCCCGGATCACCGAAGGGCCAGCAGCAGGATGGCCCGCGCTTGGTGCCATTATCGACATTGAGAGGCTTGAGAAGCGGCCTGAGCTCCTTTTCCGTCAGCGCCTTCTCCGTTGCGCTCACTTTAGGAGGTGTCGCGGCAGGGGCCTTCGCGGTAACGGAGGGCGCGGAGGGTGCCTTGGCCGGCGCCGCCTTGACGCTTCGCGCGGAGGCCGTCCCATTCGGCGCAGATGGGGCGGGTCTTGTGCTCACTGACGCGGATTGCTTCGGCGCCGCAGGCGTGGCCGGTACGGATTTCAGTGTCGGAGGCGAGGCTTTCACCGGTTTTCTGCTGGAAGCTGGCGTCTCAGCAGGCGCGCTCACTTTTTTTGGCTGTGTCGCCTTTGCAGTGGATCTCGCGGGTTTTTCTTTGGATGCGGTGGCAGATTTGGTGGGCCGCCCCCCTGAACGAATCGGCGAAGGACGCAGTGGCAGGCCCAGACGGTGCGCTTTCCCGACAACCGCGTTTTTGGTGATGTTCAGTTGACGCCCGATTTCAGCGGTGGAGAGCCCCTGCTGCCATAGCTCCTGCAGACGCGCAATTGTTTCATTCGTCCATTCCACGACCAGAACTCCTCCGACACCAACTGTCGGTTTATACTCAAATCTCGTTGAGATTACGCAAAATGAGACTTCCTGCCGCGATGTCAAGTGGCGCTTTTCGGTTGACCGCCGTGAGGTTCAGGTGACACGGGGTCACCGCGCTCCGTGAAGGCGATTTTTTGCCCGTTAATATAAATCGCCTGCCTGCCGGAGAGAAATGCGAGGGCCGCCGCCCCGAACACCTCGTGACGCCATCCCGACAGCGCTTTAACGTCGCGCGCCCCCAGGGCGATGCGATCAATATCGTCATTATTCGCGACCAGACGCGGCGAGATACGGTGCGCCTCACACTGGATGGTCAATAAAAGCCGCAAGAGCGCGACGACACCGGCGGAAGGCCGCGCGCCGTCCGGACACGTTTGGGAAGGCGCGGTAAAGCCTCATCCGGCAGTGCGCACCCCTCATCTATCGCGGCAAGCAGCCCCTCACCGGATTTACTTTGCACAAACCCGCGCGTCACGCCGCGAACACGTTCCAGAGCCTGCGCGTCGGCGGGGCGGATCGCGGCGATCTCGAGCAGACTTTCATCCCGGATAACGCGTTGGCGGGGGATATTCAGCTTCTGCGCCTCACGTTCCCGCCAGGCCGCGACTTCCCGCAAAAGGCCCAGCATACGCCGATTATGCGTGCGGGGCTTCAGACGCTCCCATTGTTTTTCCGGGTCAGACTGAAAAGTCGCGGGGTCCTGCAACACGGCGAACTCAGCCTGCGCCCAATCCTGTCGTCCGGCTGCGGCAAGTTCATCCCGCAAAGCTTCATACACTTCACGCAGGTAGGTGACATCCGCAGCCGCGTAATCCCGTTGCGCCGGCGTCAAAGGGCGGATGGATCAATCACTGAATCGATGCGCCTTATCGATGCTTCGCCCTGTCAGGACCTGCACCAAGGAGTCGTAACCGACCTGATCCCCGTATCCAGCCACCATTGCGGCGACCTGCGTGTCGTAAATCGGCGTCGGCAAATCGCCGAACAGATGCAGGAAAATCTCCAGATCCTGACGGACGGCGTGGAAGACCTTGACGCAATCTTTTACCTGAAGGAGTGCGGCAAGCGGTGCCAGATCCATCCCCTCGGCACAGACATCAATCAGGGCCACATCCGCCGCACCGGCGAGTTGCACAAGACATAATTCTGGCTAATAAGTCTTTTCCCGCATAAATTCGGCGTCGATTGTGACGAAAGACTCGTTTGCAAGGCGCATGCAGAGTTTTTCCAGCGCCGCATACGTAATGATCAATTCGGGTACCGGATAACGCGACTTGGGGGCCGGGCGCTTTCTTTGCAAACGATGCTCCTTCGGGTCGAGAGGAAAAAATTTGTGACTCAACGTGATAACGGGCCTGACGGGCTGACGCAACTCGGGCAGAAAACGCCCACACCGCAGAGCCCGGAAGAGGCGCATCTCGAGGCGGTCTCCGCCCCGCACCGTGGTCAGGATTACGTCATTCGTTTTACCGCGCCTGAGTTTACATCGCTCTGCCCCATTACCGGACAGCCTGACTTTGCGCATATTGTGATTGACTATATTCCTGACGCGCTGATTGTTGAAAGCAAGTCCCTCAAGCTATTTCTGCAAAGCTTCCGCAATCACGGGGCTTTTCACGAAGATTGCTCTCTGACGATTGCGCAGCGTCTCGTTGAAAGATTGAAGCCGAAATGGCTGCGGATCGGCGCTTACTGGTATCCGCGCGGCGGTATTCCCATTGATGTTTTCTGGCAGACAGGTCCGGCACCGTCCCATGTGTGGCTCCCTCCGCAAGACGTTAAATCTTATCGCGGTCGCGGTTAAGTCGACTCGGTACGCGCGCTGTTCCGCCTAAAGTAACGATGAATTGATCAAGGAATTGAGGTTTCGCCAGTCATTTCACCGCTGTGAAAAAAAAAATTTAGGTTAGTGGGCTTTAAACTATGGGATAGTCTAACCCCGCGTTTAGATATTGGACAACTTCATCAAAATTTTGCTTCAGGCGAATGCGATGCAATTTTTCAAAAATCATATGTTCATGATTCTCAGGCCATTTGAGGGACCTGTTTCGAGAGGGTGAATTTTAGAATGAGCGAGCAGTCAGACGGGTCCGATGGGGCGCTTCCGGCAGATCAATGCAACGCGCCTGGTGTCCAGGGTGAAGAAAGCCCTGGCGGCGGCGACGCCATTCTGGACCGCGCGGACGCACCACAAGCGGAGCCGCGGGCTTTTCCCTGCCTCTTGAATTTGACCCGCAGGCCAAAGTCTATTTGCATGAGCATGGGGCTGAGTCGACTGACTATTGCTTCCATCTCGCCAATATTCTGCACATGAATGGTAATGTGGTGGAAGCTTCCATTATCTATCGTCGCGCCTATGACTTACACTCTAAATCACCGACGCAATATCGAATGCGCGAGCCCTTCTTTAGGTACGCTTGCTGACCTTGCTGAAATCTGGCCAATCTGTGCCGCCGGAAGAGCTGCAGGAAATGCGCAGCCTGAGTATACCTTACGCTCAATATATTGAAGGCGTTCAGAAAGGGTGGAACGGTGCCTCGGCGATTGAGGCGCTCAAAACCATCGGCAATGCTTTCGAGGAATTTCACACAGGGGAGGAAGCTGACACGCTTTGGCTTGGCTTTGCCCTACGTGCAAAGCCAAGCCTTTTTGATGTGCGATTAGATGTCAATTCACCATCAACGCGCATTCCACGCCGAATCTTTATGTATTGGGACAAAAACCCGCCGCCGGAAATTGCGGAGAACTTTGATTATCATCGCAAGCTGAGTGGCTTCGAAGTCCGTATCATGGATTTCGCCGAGGCGACGGAGTGGCTCTATGATAATCATGGTATTGAGGCGCGCTATCTTCCTGAATGCCCGCCACCCAGCTGAAGCCGCGGATTTTCTGGGATTACATCTATTGCAGGCGCTTGGCGGATGGTGGCTCGATGCCGACCTGAAATTGGGCAAGCAGGCGACGCTCGATTTCATGGCGACCCGGACGAAAAGCGCGACGTTTCTGCTGACGAGAGGTCATGTCGTGCATAATGACTTCTTCGGAACCTGCCCGAATAATGAGGTCCTCTCCGACTCGCTCCTATCCATCTACAGAAACTGTTATCTCCATCCGGGGCTGTTTATTGCCTATAAAACCGGCCCGGACGTTTATGCACGTGCGATTAACCGGATTGCCTATCGCAGCTTAAATGGAAACCGTCCCAAGCAATCCATTGAAATTCATGATCAAGCCAAATTTAATGAGCGGATTGAAGAATTTCATACGCCTTACAAATTCCAGACACCGAACTGGCGCGCGTTCTGATCGCGCGTGGCTGTTTTTTAAGGGATCAGTCTGGAGGCGCGTGAGACCTGCGCCTCGCGACGGTCAATAGGTCGAGGATTTTTCTTCCGCCGTCTCAATTTCAGCGCGAACAATCTGGATACGGCGTGCGATGCGATCCTGCTCCACGACATTTTCAGCCGTCACATTGGCAAGTGCGGCTTCCAGCCCCTCCAGCGCCGTGTAGGCGTCGCGGGTTGAAATGTCACTGACGGAATAGGCATCATCAGCCAGAACCGTGCATTTCTCGGCATTCATATCCGCGAAACCACCCGCGATGAAGAAAGTGCCGGCCACTTTCTCGCCCTGATAATAGGGCAGAACCCCGCCCCGCAATGAAATCATCAGAGGAGCACGCTCCGGCATGGCGGCGATATCGCCCTCCTCACCAGGGATAACCGCCATATCCACGTCGGCGCTGAACAGGATTTTTTCAGGACTGATAATTTCAAGCAGGACAGGCATGATCAGGCGGATTCTTTCATTTTCTCAGCCTTCGCGACGGCTTCATCGATCGAACCGACCATATAGAAAGCGCCTTCCGGCAGGTGATCATACTCGCTCGCCACGATGGCTTTAAAGCTGCGCACCGTGTCTTCGAGAGAGACGAGCTTGCCTGGCGCGCCGGTAAAGACTTCAGCCACATGGAAGGGCTGGGAAAGGAAGCGCTGAATGCGACGTGCGCGCGCGACCGTCTGCTTATCTTCCTCTGAGAGCTCATCCATGCCGAGAATGGCAATAATGTCCTGCAAACCCTTATAGGTTTGGAGGATAAGCTGTACATCGCGCGCGACCTGATAATGCTCTTCACCAACAATTTTCGGGTCGAGCGAGCGGGAGGTTGAATCGAGCGGATCCACGGCGGGGTAAATACCCATTTCCGCAATCGCGCGATTGAGCACCGTCGTGGCGTCCAAATGGGCGAAGGTCGCGGCAGGGGCCGGATCGGTCAAGTCATCGGCCGGGACATAGACAGCCTGCACGGAAGTGATGGAGCCTTTTTTGGTGGATGTGATGCGCTCCTGCAGAGCACCCATTTCCGTCGCGAGGGTCGGCTGATAGCCCACGGCCGAGGGGATGCGCCCCAACAAAGCCGAGACTTCCGAACCGGCCTGGGTGAAGCGGAAAATATTATCGACGAAGAAAAGAACATCCTGCCCCTCCTCATCGCGGAAATATTCTGCCTGTGTCAGTCCGGAAAGGGCGACACGCACGCGGGCACCGGGCGGCTCGTTCATCTGGCCATAGACGAGCGCCACTTTTGAGCCCTCAGTGCTGCCATTTTCCCCGAGTTTAATGACTCCGGCATCCTGCATTTCAAAATACAGGTCGTTGCCTTCACGCGTGCGCTCACCGACCCCGGCAAAGACGGAAACGCCGCCATGGGCCTTGGCGATATTATTGATCAGCTCCTGGATGATGACCGTCTTACCAACGCCCGCACCGCCAAACAGGCCGATTTTACCGCCTTTAAGATAAGGGCAGAGAAGATCGACGACTTTAATGCCGGTCACGAGAATTTCAGAGGCTGCAGCCTGCTCCTCAAAACTCGGGGCTTTGCGGTGGATCGTATATTGCTTGTCGGTCTTGATGGGGCCGCGCTCATCAATCGGCTCACCGACGACATTCATGATGCGCCCGAGCGTTGTCGGGCCGACCGGGACTTTGATCTGCTCACCCGTATCTTTGACTTCCGTGCCGCGCACAAGCCCATCCGTCGTATCCATCGCGATACAACGCACTTCACGCTCACCAATTTCCTGCGCGACTTCGAGGACGAGGCGGTGGCCCTCGAGCTCAATATGCAGCGCATTCAGAATGCTCGGAAGGGGGCCGTCAAACTGCACGTCAACAACCGGTCCACGGATCTGCGTCACACGGCCAACGACATTGCTGTTCGATGCGGGGGCGGTGGAGGTGTTATCTGACATCGCTTACAGGCTCCTGCGTAAAAGTCTCAGACGGCTTCAGCGCCGGAGATAATCTCGATAAGTTCACGGGTGATATTGGCTTGGCGGGTACGGTTATAATGTTGGGAAAGCCGGTCAATCGCCTTGCCCGCATTGCGGGTCGCATTATCCATCGCCGCCATGCGGGCCCCTTGCTCACCCGCTGCACTCTCAAGCAGGGCGGCATAAAGCTGCACTTTGAGGTTTCTCGGCAGGATCTGCTCAAGCAGACTTTCCTCATCCGGTTCAAAACTATAAAGGGGCTGATCCGCCTCCGAGGGCGCATCCTTTTTAGCCTCGGGCGCTTCTTCATCGACAGCAAGCGGGACCAGGGGAAGCGTAACCGGCGTTTGCGTCATGGCATTGACGAAGCGGTTATAGACCACCGAAACCTTATCGATTTCGCCCTTCTCCAGCATGGAAATAATGCGGTCACTCAATTGGGATGCGACATCAAACGGCACTTCCTTCCCGCCTGTGCCGGGCAGCTTCTCCACGATCTCTGACGGAAAAGCGCGCTGCGCAATATCGCCGCCCTTGCGTCCAAGAGGTAGCAACATCAAAGTTTCACCATTTTGGGAAATCTGACCCGCGAGGCTTCGGACAGCGCGACCAATCTGCGCATTGAAACCCCCGGCAAGGCCAAGGTCACTTGTCAACATGATGACAAGGTGCTCCTTGCCCTGCCCCCCACGCATCAGGATGGGGGCCGTCTCACTGGCGGGCGTCGCGGCAACCAGCTCAGCCATCATGTGACGCATCGCTTCCGCATAAGGACGTGACGCCTCCGCACGCGTTTGAAAGCGACGCAGCTTCGAGGCGGCGACCATTTTCATGGCGCTCGTAATTTTGCGCTGTGATTTGACGCCCGTGATGCGGGCGCGCAGTTCCTTCAGCGAGGTCATGACCCGTCCTTACGCGGCAAAGCGCTTATTGAAAGTTTCCAGCAAGGCCTTGAGCTTTTCCTCCACTTCCGGCTTCAGTTGTTTGTCGGCGCGGATTGCATCCAGAATGGCACGCCCCGGGCCGCGCACTTCTGCCAGAAGGGCCTTTTCATATTCGACCACTTTATCGACAGGGACGACATCCACATAGCCACGTGTCCCGGCATAAAGGACAACAACCTGATCCTCGACCGGCAAAGGCGAGATTTGCGGTTGTTTCAGCAGCTCGGTCAGGCGTGCGCCACGCTCAAGCTGTTTGCGCGTCGCGGGGTCAAGATCCGAGGCGAATTGGGAGAACGCCGCCATCTCACGATATTGCGCCAGGTCGAGTTTGATCTTGCCCGCAACCTGCTTCATTGCCTTGATCTGAGCCGCGGACCCGACACGGGAGACGGAACCACCCACATTCACCGCCGGGCGGATACCCTTATAAAAAAGGTCCGTCTCCAGGAAGATCTGCCCATCCGTGATTGAAATCACGTTTGTCGGGATGTAGGCCGCGACGTCACCCGCCTGAGTCTCGATCACGGGCAGGGCGGTCAACGAACCACCACCGCTTGCATCCGACATTTTCGCTGCACGCTCCAGCAGGCGGGAATGCAGATAGAACACATCACCCGGGAAAGCCTCACGCCCCGGCGGACGGCGCAGAAGGAGCGACATCTGGCGATATGCCACGGCCTGTTTCGACAGGTCATCATAGCAGATCAGCGCGTGCATGCCGTTATCACGGAAATACTCGCCCATGGCGCAGGCAGCATAAGGGGCGAGATATTGCATCGGCGCCGAGTCGGAGGCGGTCGCGGCCACGACAATGGAATATTCCATCGCGCCTTCTTCCGTCAGTGTGCGGACGAGATTGGCCACAGTCGAGCGTTTCTGCCCGATCGCCACATAGATGCAGTAAAGTTTCTCTTTTTCATCGCCCGCGGCATTGACCGGCTTTTGCGCGACGATTGTGTCGACGAGGATGGCTGTTTTGCCGGTCTGGCGGTCACCAATCACCAGCTCACGCTGGCCACGCCCGATCGGCACCAGCGCATCAATGGCTTTGATCCCGGTCTGGACGGGCTCACAGACAGATTGACGCGGCATAATGCCAGGCGCCTTGACTTCCGCGCGGCGCATTTCAGCGTCTTTGATCGGCCCCTTGCCGTCAATCGGGTTGCCCAGCGCATCCACGACGCGGCCCAGCAGGCCCTTCCCCACCGGCACTTCCACAACGGCATTTCCGCGTGTGACGGTGTCGCCTTCCCGAATGCCGTCACCATCGCCGAAAACAACGACACCGACATTATCCTGCTCAAGATTGAGCGCGATGCCTGTATCGCCGGTTGACGGGAAATGCACCATCTCCCCAGCCATGACATTATCCAACCCGAAGACGCGGGCAATCCCGTCACCGATCGAGAGGACAGTGCCCGTCACGGATATTTTGGCACCGTCATCAAATGCGGCGATCTGCTGCTTGAGGATGTCCGAAATCTCTGCGGGACGGATATCCATCACGCGGCTCCCTTCATGGCAAACTGGAGGCGGGCGAGACGCCCGCTTATGGATGAGTCAAAAAGTTTTGGACCGATTTTGACGACCAGGCCGCCAATAAGGGCGGGGTCAACATGTTCGACCATTGCGAGGCGTCCATACCCCGCTTCGGCCAGGCGCGCGCTCAAGGCGTCGCGCTGCGCGTCGGTCAGTTTTGAGGCCGTCCGCACCTCCACCGTGACTTCGCCACGGCGTGCGCGATCAAGCGCCTCAATTGCGAAGAGGATATCGGCGAGGGCGGGTAGACGTCGGTTTTGCGCGACAACACCGACAAGCCGGCGGACAGCGTCCCCGAGTTCCAGCGAACGAGCAAGTGCCTCAACCGCCTTGACCGAATCCGTCATCTGGATTCTTTTATCCCGAAGAAATTGCTGCAACGCGGTGCTTTGACGGATGGCCTTGGCCAGGCGCGTCATCTGTGCAAAGGCGTCTGACGCGTCGGCATTGTCCTCAACATATTTGCAGAAACCGCGCGCATAACGGCGCGCAAGAGAGCTCGATACACCGGCCTCAGAAGGCATTTCAGAAGATGTCTCGAGTTTTGCCACGTTCGACAGTCCCAATAACAAGTATGTAACAGGCACACCCGACACGTCATAACGCCCGCCCCGGTAAAAGGCCCGCCTGACGCGTCCCGTGAAACCAAAATCAACGTACCGCGACGTCAAAACGTCCTTCGTCACGGGGCGTCTAGCATAGGGTATCGGAGGAACGCAACCGACAGAGCGCACGCCTCATGCGTTGTTTGATATTAAATGTTTCAAAACCACAGTTCACGTGTTTATGCGGCAGCGATGCGGCGCGGTCGGCCTTGTGGCGCGCCCGGGCGTGCGGTGGGGTCGTTTTTCCCAGTAATGGCTGACATGATCGGATTATTGTAGTGGAAAGCCTTGAATTCCCGGCGAGTGTCGAAGGGAAGCTTCGTCATGATGCTGGACCGCCACCCCTCAAGAGTGAGGCCCACACATCCATCATATTGCGCCTCGTTAAATTAGGAGGAGGTCCGTCTTCGTCGTCGGCGCGTAACGGCATTTGAGTATCGGATGTGTTTGATAAGACGATTCATCTGTATCGTGACGACGGGTTTTTACAACTTTGGCAAAGCCCCAGGCTTCCTGACCTGACAAACATTGCTGAGCCTTAAGATGGGAGGGAGGGTCGTTCCGCGGTGTCTGTGATTCGCGACGTTATGTCCGACCAAACATCCCTTAATTCCGTCGTATGATTGCTTAAGAGCTGCTGTGGAAGCGTGATTTCAACCGCCAGCACGGAGCTTGCCGAACAACGCCCGTTATAAAGGTCATAAGACGGACCGCCATTGACGGCGATTAGCAAAATGATTGGCGGTAGCCTCTGAACGGTATTTTTAGAGACGAATGAAAGTAAGCGCAGCAAAGATTTAGCCATGAAACTTCTTCCTTTGAACCAAGTGAAATCTGGCTCAGCGACTCGCTAGACATTTGTAAAGATCTCATTGTTCCTTTTCTTCGAAGTTTGTATTTAAAAGACGTTGGTTATTGTTTGAACATTCTCATATTAATATCTATATTCTGAATATCTTTTCAAAAATCCGGTGAGTCAAGCGCTTTATCGAAAATTTTGGTATCTGGTGATGACTTGGAAATCCAACGTCTCAAATTTCCATATTGCTAATAATTTATTTCTAGCACCATATGATCTTTCGAAATCCCTAACGTCTTTTAGCCGTGGATTCCCTGCCGATTTGCCTCCAGGTCGCCCGCGAACCGAATTAGGGAAAATGGTCTGACCTCCCCGCCTGCTCGTCTTCATCGCCCTTATGGCGGAAAACATATGAGATACGTTTCCCGGTTTTTGATCACATTGGTCGGCACAGCCGCACTCTCCGGGTGTGATAACCCGGCGGAGGACGCTTTCAACGCGTCATCAACGGCCTGTGCCGCGAAATTCCCGGTGATGAAAGGCCGCACTGTCGCGGGCGCGCAATGTCTGCATGATGTGGTCTTTACGCAGGGCCCGGCGGCCTTTTCGGACTCCTGGCTCACTTATCTTTATGCTTACGATAATTTCCGTATGGAGAGGGCCAAAGCCGTTGATGCCGGCACGCTTTCACCGGAAGATTACACTGCGCAACTCAATAATTTCTGGTCCAACCTGATGTCGCAGGATTTTCAACGCCGCACGGCGCAAAATCGGTGCAGAGCAGCGCTTAACGCCTATCGCAGCGCCTATCTGAACGGAAATCCGGACAAGCGGGCGCGTCGGTCCGATGCGCGGAGGGTTAACCCACCGATTTTCATCCCGGGATGCGACAGTTTTAATCCCAGCATGATGTGACCTCTCATAGTCTGGTCGATCATGCGCGAATGACGAACGCGTCGCCTGACGCTCGGATGGGGATTGCCGAAGATTCGACATATCAATTAATGCGCCTGGATCAGGTCAATCTGAAATCCGTCACGCACAGATTGCAAAATGTGATCCGCGTCAGGCAAGCGCACGCATGAAAATATAGGCCGCCTCAGGCCCCTGAAGGGGCTGGCGCGTATCTCCAAGGTAATTCACGAGCACACAGTGAGACTTTCGCTGCCATCTCAAGGCAATGCGACGGGCGAGCATCCTGATTTCGCTCTCGCTTAGGAAATACAATACTTCCGATAATATAATAAGGTCCGGCCTGACCTCCGGCCATGCGGCGGGGAGTTCACCTTTAACGAAGTGAACATGCTTGAATTCAGCATTCCGCCGGGACGCCTCCCGTAAGGCAACGTCTGAGACGTCAATCCCGATCAGTTCCTGACATCGAGGCGCCAATAAGCGGGTCAACTCCCCGATGGAACATCCAGCCTCAATGCCGAGTTGATAAACCGGCCTCGGGAGGACTGCCAGCGTCGCCTGATACTTGTCTCTCTCATAAGTCGTCGTGCGAAAGCCCCAGGGATCAATATTCACCGCGTAAATATCGTTAAATTGCTGTGCTCGGTGACTCATCCCCAGTTTCTCGCAAAAAATATTCCGGACTTTCCAGAAAATGCAATTGCATCTCCCGATCCATGACAAATCCATCAGGATCATCCGTGATAAGGTGCGTCATTTGAGATTGATGCGCCGCGATGGCGGGTGCTTTCCTCTGACGATATGTCGTTGTGTCGAACCGGACCATCCCGCGCCATGAGGTCGGCGCGATCGACACAAATCGCCCCCAGACCGGAAAGGACCATAGATGAAGGTCGGGACACTGCCTGACCAACATCCGCGCGATGTCATTTGCCGCTTTGTGATCCGGGTGCGGATCCCCCTTCCATGTCGTCCAGATCGTGCCGATATGACCGGACACAACGATCTGTGCGAGGCGTGCAATGATCTCCTGACGCCCGTGCGCCGTCTCCGGCACATCCTGATCCGGGTAGCGTAGAAAAAACACGCGGGCTTTGCCGGACGTCAGGCACGTGACCGCCGCCTTCAATTCCGCCTCACGCAAGGCAGCCAATTTTCCGGCGGAAATTCTTTCGATTTGGGATGGGAGCCGCTGCCATCCGTCAGCGCGACGACCGTGACATCCTGCCCGGATTCAACCGCCGCTGCCAGGGCGCCACCGCATCCCAAACTCTCATCATCAGGGTGCGGCGCCAGAACCGTCACCGCCTTGCCCGCGGTCAGCGCATCAATTGTGGCCCAAAGCGCCTCAGCGGCAGCCTTCAATAAAGTGCCTTGCGCAAAAGCCGTCACCATGAGGGCGCACCTTCCATTTTTGCCAGGACGCGGCCCGCCCGTTCCAGCTTCTCATCCGGGACAGCTTGGCGGACATAGAGCGAAAGATCCCGCCGGATACGTTCCAGAGGGCCAGGCCAGAATGCTGAGGTGCCGAGTGACTTCTCCGTCAAAGCGAGAACTTCCAGGCAGACTTCCTCGGAAAACTGGCGTGCAAGGAGCGCAGCCATCACGAATTTTTCGATAAGAGGGGCATCTGTCACGGAGTCAGGGGGGAGTTTCGATGCGGTCTCTCTCAAGAGGCTCGCCATGGCGCGGGCCAGGCTCACGGCACGCGCATAGCGGCTCAGCTGAAAAGAATCATCGAAGCGCCCACGGGAAAGAAGCATGTCTCGCCTATGGCACAGCAATGCTTCAACCACGCCAAGATGCACCGCGCAATAGCGCCAGACGCCCCCTCAAAATGTGGCTCACCCTCATAGATTCCAGGTTCACCGAGGCAATGCGCATCGCTGACGCACATATCTGAAAAATCAAACCGACCCGACATGGTGGCCTTCATGCCGGTCGCGTCCCAATGGGAGGCATCCTGCCTGCGTTTTTCCGTCACCTCAATCAAGGCGAGTTGCGGTCGCGTGTCGGGCGTTTCAGAGGCGTGCATTGTGACGACCGCCAGACGCATCAGGCCCAAGCTGGAAGCGAAGATTTTTTCACCGGAAAGGCGATATGTCCCGCGCGCCGCCATGTAGCGAAGGGGTTTTCGGCCGTTCGCACCCCAAACGCCGAGAAGTCCCCCTTTAGAAACAACGCGGGACATTTCGTCAAGAGCTGTCGCCCCGCCATAAAGTGAAACGAGTTTGACCGCATTGACATGGCCTTCAAAGAGCCGACCGAGGGAGAGATTGGCCTGGCCGATTCGCCTGAGCACATCGAATAGAGTCACCGACGCTTCGGGCGACGTGGCGAGGCCCTTACCACCATAATTTGCAGGTAGGCAAGCGGTCAGGATGCCGACTTTCGCCAGCAACGCAACTTCGGATTCCAAGCCTTGCGGATCTCGCTCCGCTGCGTCAGCGCGCGCGGCAATCGCGAGCATCGCCGCCTCAAATCGGTCGTTTATGCCGGATTGAAGTTGGGCAGCGTCCATTACTGTGCCCGACTCATCTGCATACGTTTTGAACGCGGCCGGACCATCGCCCTGACATCCTCCCGGATTTTCTTCAATTTGAGGAGTTCGAGGTACATTTCTTCCCAGGATAATCGCCTTTTGGCAAGGAGAGGGCTGTTATTCTCCACGTAAGACCATAACGCACCGAACGTCCTGAAATCCGGGATATTTGCCGCAACATCAATCCCGGCCTCAGCATAGATTGCGTTGAGATTTCGGGGGGCGGCGTAGGCGTGCCGAAATTTGGCACGCCATGACACACGTGATAAAATGGCTTCGGCCAGCTCCATCGACTCATCACAGATGTGTTTGCGCCCGGCTACACGTGCGGCAATTGTGTCCGCCATCCCGCCTTTCGCCCGCCCGCCCAACCGTGACGATGTCCAGACTTTAACATCGTCAGAATATAGAATTGCCAGATCATGAGCTTCAAAAGCTCTGGCAAGCGCCCTGTCCTCACCGACAGGCACGGCGGGAAGTCCACCGACCGCGCGGTAGGCCCGAACCGTTACGGCGATGGAAGCGCCACTGGTCTGGCCATGGAAAGGCTAGGAATTGACGGGGTCCGGGTTGATAAGTTGATTGATCTCTCTAGAGATGGTGCGATATTCTTCCTCAATATCGCCGCGTTTAAGGATGAGGTCCGGGAGGCGCTCTGCCGCTTCCGGATCCAGGAAGATCTGGCCGCACACCATATCCGCTCTTCCCGCTTCCATCGGGCTGATAGAATTTTCAACCCAATCGGGGTAGGGGTGAAAGTCAGCATCTGTCGTGAGCAGATATCCCTGCCTGGAAACACATTTACTTGCGACACCGAGAGCCGTCTGCCGCGCCTTACCCGCATGGGAGAGCGCCGGGGGAAATTTGACATCAACGATTAGAACAGGCGTTTCGGAAGAATTTGCCCAATCCTTGGCCAAATTCAATGTATTATCATGAGAGTTATTGATTAGAAGGACAATAGTCCCGTGCATGCTGAAGGAACTCATGAAAAATGATCAGGCTTTTAGACATTGTTCTATATAAGTTTCTTCGTTACATGCGGGGATGGCGATTGCATATTCAAATTGTTTGCCAGACTTGACAAAAAAGTCGTTTTTAAATACCGAAAGTCCCATCGGCCTCTTCCCAACGTGCCTGACGACGTCGTCGATCCAGACAAAAGAGCGTGCAATCTCGTTGCACGCGCTGTGGACCCTTACGCTTCAGAATTCATTAAGTTCGCGTCGCAAAGTAAATGATGCCCGACGACTGTCGATTCACCTTATCCGACTCAAATCATTCGTTAAGGGGCAATTACGCTGAAGCATAGGATTGGCGCGAACATTGTATCGTGCGCCGGCGCGATTTTGGTTGGGAGTGGGTCGAGATCAGGATTGACAATCGGGCTTACTTTCCATGGAAGTTAGCCGACTTGGAGTGGCGCAAAAACGCGATTGAGGTGGATTTTATATCTTTCAGGCGTCAATATGATGCGTGGTCAAGCTAAGCCATTTTTAATGACGGTTCCGCGATTGAGGGCCCGGAGAGGCAAATACAATGTTTGGTAAGGCATTAAAATTGGCCTTCTAATTCGCTCCGAAGCAAACCTTATTTCGAAATAGAACGGATTCGTAACGAATCACTCTGATTCGAGAAGGACAGAGTTTGATTCTGCCGGTTGAAAAACAATATATTCCTTCGAAAAGTTACGAAAAATTTTGGCGACGATCTTACTGGATGGCGGAGTTATTATAGGGCTATAATTACAAATATCGAGGTTCATTTCATCGCGAAAGCGCGTCGACCGTTGGCCGGCGAAGAATACCGGTGCCTTTCGGCAAGCCTCCATTTGCAAAGATGGCCCGTGCAACGATGCTCTTGTATGTATAAATAATCGTATAAAAGGCCTCGGAAGGGACACGCTTCCCTCCTCCCTCCATTCGAGCGTACTGAATATTCATTATGTCGAACTCGTTAGCACCGTCAGAGCTATGATCTGCCGATCCACATGTGACAGCTGATCGTGATGCATAAGCATGACATTATTTGTGTTCGCAAGCCTTAAAGCAGGCTTGGTGAACGCAGCGTTGGAAACGACGGCTGCGAAGTCCGCTCGCTCATGAAGTCGAGAAGCGGAGATCTCCTGAACGGCACTGTTGCCGACCGATGACGAATAAAACTTACACTGAACAACAAGCTTACGGCCGCTTTTGACGGCAATCACGTCACACCCCTGATCATTCGATGCTTGGGTTACTCGAGCATCCCAACCTGCTTTCCTCAATTGAAGGGCACAGAAACGTTCGTAGTCTGGAGGCGTCATTTGAGGAGAAAAGATTAAAGGAGAGCTTTTTGGGCTCTCCATCAACAGTTCCATCTCAGTCGACGATGCTACCGTCTCAACAAATTTTATGCATTGCTCAAGCGCCATCACCCTATCTTTTTCCAATCTATCTGCGAGTATTGCAACTATTCTGGTGGAGACGAATATTCTTTCTCCTTTTCCCAGGCTTTCGTTACGAGCGATCCGTAGGAGTCTTTGTGACAGGTTTGCATTTTGCGGACTTGAAGGTTTTTCGCTTGGCTCTTAATCTCCTCAAGCCCGGCACGCGTGATCTGGGAAACTCTATTTTTCTCTCTGTTCCGTGCTCTGGATCGCGCAAGTTCGCAAAAAATTCCTGATATCGCTATTCCGGAGACAAGGAGACTTATAGACATCGTGCGGTCTAAACCTAAAGACTCTATAAATGTCATAACTGTCTCGTAAACCCAGACAAGGCATGCCCATATGGCACCCAAAATTATCGCAACTACGATCAAAACAATCGCTTCCGGAGAGAGATCATTCTTTCTTCTTCTCGCCACGTCTCCACTCCATTAACGATTCTACGGTCAAGATTTCTAGCACTCGCAATTTGTCAAATTATTTTTCAGAAATCCACAATCTTAATTTCTCGATCCTACGTCTTTCGCAATCAAAGGCTCAATTATTTTGTCGTAGGCAGATTACGGCTGCGACAGGCAAAAAAGAGGCGGAGCTGAAGTCCGAATCTCACTTTGTGTTCTCTCGGTGAAGTGTGGTCCCTCATGCGGCACAATGTCCTTATCGAACGAAGATTTTGAGTAATGAGTCAACCGAGGTTACAAGTTCAATCGTCACGGATTGTGCGAAAAGCACCCTGTCTACCTCACTTCACGAATGCGCCGCTCCCCGGCGGCGGTCTGAACCTCTCCAAGGATTCGCGCTGCCCGACGGGTGCGGATCATCTTCCTCTCAGCTCGACGGTCAAGCTGCGCCAAATGAGCGTCTGTTTGGTGAAATATTCCGAAACGCGGGCAACAACCTCATGAGGCTAAATCCCACGCCCAGAACCCTCACGGCGTCCGACGTTACCTCATAAATCTTTCTGGGAAATATGGAGCGGGCGAAGGGAATCGAACCCCCCTCAGAAGCTTGGAAGGCTACTGCATTACCACTATGCTACGCCCGCGCCGAAAGTCGCTTCCTCGGCCTCCCATACCGCTCCCATCGCGTTGATGCAAGGGCTTGTGAGGGCATAATCGCGATAAAACCCTCTTGACTTATCCCGCCCGTAAACGCATTACCGCTCCGAGGACTTCCTGTCATCAGGCTGCATCTTACAATGCGGCTTTGAGGATGGAATGTGATCCTTTAGGGGTGTAGCTCAATTGGCTAGAGCGCCGGTCTCCAAAACCGGAGGTTGCGGGTTCGAGACCCTCCGCCCCTGCCAGGCACAGTTTCTTGCTTGGCGTTTGTGGCGCGATCTGCCATACAGCCATAATCAAAAGTTTCGCAGCAGAGGATGACGGTGTCAGTCTCAACTCCCCAACGCGGCGCTAAGACGTCGCAGAAAAATAAAAGCAAGCCTGCTGCCGCATCCGGTCGCGAGGAGGGAAAGTCGGCGGCCAAACCGGCTGCGCGCTTCAAGCTGATGCAATTTCTCAAGGACGTCCGTGCGGAAGGGGGCAAGATCACCTGGCCCACGCGCCGCGTCACGGTCATCACCTCAATCGCTGTTCTGGCGATGGCCGCGTTGACGTCTATATTCTTCTTCGTTGTCGACCAGCTGATTGGTTTGGGCGTGCGCGAAATTTTGGTCTTTGGAGGCTAAGTTAGGGCCATGGCTAAGCGCTGGTATGTTGTGCACGTTTATTCCGGCTTTGAGAAAAAAGTCGCGTCCCACATCAAGGAACAAGCCGTCCAGAAGGGGCTTGCTGACCAGTTTGAGGAAGTGCTCGTCCCCTCTGAAGACGTGATGGAAGTGCGTCGCGGCCGTAAGGTTAATGCGGAGCGGAAATTCTTCCCCGGTTATGTGCTCGTCAAAATGGAGCTCTCCGACGATGCGTGGCACCTTGTAAAGGACACGCCCAAGGTCACGGGCTTTCTGGGGTCACGCACCAAACCGTCACCCATGACGGATGCCGAGGCCGAGCACATCATTAAACAGGTGCAGGAAGGGCTGGAGCGTCCCCGCTCCGCCATGCGCTTTGAAGTGGGTGAGCAGATCCGCGTCGCTGACGGTCCCTTCACCTCTTTCAATGGTGTCATTGAGGGAGTGGATGAGGAGCGTGCGCGACTCAAAGTCAGCGTTCTCATCTTCGGACGTTCCACACCGGTTGATCTCGAATATAATCAGGTCGAGAAGCTTTAAGTTGATATAAGGGATGACCCTCGCCATCCGGCGGGGGTCATCACGCTCGGCTTGCGCGTCCAATCGCGCGCGCCACTCAGTCGGTTCTCGGAACGGGGCAGGCCCGGATCTGTGCGACCGCCTTATCGGCAATGTGAGATAAAAGCTGGCTCAACGCATAAACAAGTTGCGCTGACCCGTTTGAAGGCAGCTTCATCGTCTCATGAAATGGCGTTGTCTGAACGGGGCCAGGCCCCTCCTCCGCCGGATGTGCAGCCAAACTCCCCTGAATCACCGCCTCACCCTGCTGATTTCGGTTGAACGCCGTCACGGTTAATTCGACATAGGCTTGAGGGTGCGTGTCAACAGCGTCGTTCTGCGCAAAAACAGTGATCCCCGGCAGACGCTGCGCGATATCCAGCGTCAGGGCCTGACCGATCGTCTCGCCCAAGGGCTGCGCCCAGGCATCCCCTTTTGCAAGCTTCAGCTTATAATCCCGACTTTGCCGCACAATCTCATCACGGTCCAGCATGGTCGAGACGACCGGCGTTCGCACCTCAACAACTTTCGGCCCGAAACCTGCCATGCGGGAGGCGGGGACGGTTGTGACCGGCCCCGGCACAGCGACGATGGTGTAGAGAGTCGGGTCACGCCCACAGCCACTAGCGGCGAGTAACGCCGCCACACCCGCAACCCCCATCAGATATCGTCGGGTTCGCCGTCTGAAGAAGGGGGAGGAGTTGGGTCGCGACATGGTTCAGTGCCTCCCCGTGATCAGGGCCGAAGGATGGTTATTAAGATAAGTCGTCAGGAAACGTATGGAACGCGCTGATTGCGTCAACTGGATGATCATGCTTTGCAGATCCCGCTTGAAATCAGCGTCGCCACCATAAGTCGCCATAAGCTGTCGGGCGTTTTTCAGGGTCAGGTCAAGCTGACGGCTCATCTCCGGCAATCGCTTCATCAGAGGTTTAACACCGTGATCCATCTGACGGCTCAGGCTGGACAGATGTTGCAGGGAGTCGCGTAATGAAACAAGGGATTGCTTGACTTCCGCACTATTGATGCGCTCATCAGCATGGGTGACAAGGTCGTTTGCATGGTCACCCAGTTGCGTCAACGGCATGGCGGCAATCTTGTCCATAATGGTGGAGACGGACGCCATGATACCGTCAAACCCAACCGAGATGCTCGGCACAATGGGTATGTCATCCTCGTAATCAATTGTCTCGGGTTTGCCTTTTTTCACGAAAGTCAGCGCAATTGCCGACTCGCCCGTCAGGAAACTGACCGTCGTCATCGAGGCGCGCATCCCATGCGCAATCAGGACGGAGAGAACTTCATTCTTGTTCGTCTCCGCATATCGGTCACCCGGCAGGAGCCTCTCCAGCTCCAATTGCAATGTCACGCGCACTTGCGCTTTGGCCGTCTCCGGGTCGACCTTCAGGGCCACATCAAGGACAGTCCCGACATTGATCCCGAACATCGTCACATCAGCGCCTTTGGAGAGACCTTTGACGGAGTTATCGAGGTAGGTGATGACTTTCAGCTTATGATAGCTATTGGCGTTTTTCGCGTCCTGCTCACTACGGTAAAGTTTGAAGACGGAATTCGGGGGCGCGAAATCGCCTTTTGCATCATGCGCGCCGGATGGCAGCCCGAAAGCAATACCACCGGAAAGCAGCGCCTGGAAAGAGGTCAGCTGCACTTTCAGCCCGCCCGCACCCAAACCGACCTGCACGCCTGAAACATTCCAGAAGCGGGAATCACGATGGAGATAATGGTCATAAGGGGATCGTATGAAAGCCTGAAGCAGGATCGGCCCTTCCCCACCCGGTGGCATCGTGTAGCCAAGAATTTCTCCCACCACCTTATCCCGGAAAAACACCGGCGCCCCCTCTCCGATGGAGCCTAATGTCGGGGTGAAGAGCACAAAGGTCGATCCGGGCTGATCGGAACGCACGCCAGGCGCGCTTTCAAGCCCGACAAAATTTTTCTGCGGGTGGCCCCCGGGTGACCCCGGGTCGATAGCGATGTAAGCCCCTGAAAGCAGGGTCTCAAGCCCCGTGACACTCGCCCCGTTAATGCGCGGCCGCACAACCCAGAATCGCGTCTTTTCCGTCAGGATATGTTCGGTGCTCGACTTCATGCGAATATGCACGACGACACGATGCATATCCCCGGAAAGCTCGATTTTCTGCACTGTGCCGAGGGAGACGGCTTTGTTCTTGACCTGCGTCTGACCCGCCGTCAGCCCCTCGGCCGTGTCGAATGTCAGGGTGATATCCGGTCCACGATCAGACAGATTGCGGGAAATAAGGTAACCCGCAATGAGAACAGCAAGAATAGGAAGGAGCCAGACGATTGAAAAACGTGTCGGCCTGACGCCAGCCTGGTCATGATGCTCACCGCCCTGGCGCCTTGGATGATCATCGTGATGACCGTCATCCTCACCATGATGCACGTCATGTCCTTTAGAGTGATTCGCCTGATGATAGGCGGGTACATTTCGATCGCTCACGCTTTCTCCGACTCCAGATCTCCGGCCTGTGCCGCCGCTTTGATGCGCCGGCTCCCTTTATGAGCGCGCGGTTGCGCCGGAAGCTGAAAAAAGGATACGCCCGCCTGACGCGTACGTTCCTGGCAAGTTCAGCGCCATTCCTGCCCGCACCATCCCAGAGACAGCGAATATCAAAGCTGTGCACGGCGAAGATTGTCGCAATCACGACAAAGGTGAAGAAGACAACGCCCGGCTCAGCACGGACATTGGCAAGAAAACCAAAGCGCACGACAGCGACAAGGATCGAGATCATAAACACGTCAATCATGGACCATCTGCCAATGAAGTCAATCACCCGGTAAAGTTTCGTCAACCCTTTCAGATGCCGCCGACGACCGGTTGCCGCGCTGAACACCATTGTTCCGAGCCCAACGATTTTGAGCACTGGCACGCAGATACTCGCAAAAATAACGAGGAGTGAAAGTGGAACGAGATTTGATTGCCAAAGCTCAATTGCACCATGAATGATGGTGCTCGTATCTCGCTGCCCCACTTTCATGAATGTCATGACGGGGAAGAGATTTGCCGGGATATAAGCGAGAACCCCCGCAATGAGGAGTGACGTGGCATTGCTCAGCGCATTGGCCTTTCGTCTTGAGACGAACGCGGCGCATCGGGGGCACCGTCCGAAAGCATGTGTCGATGCAACGGGCTCAGACGACGCAATTACCAGGCCACATGTGAGGCATGACGCCATCTGATCATGCGGTGGAATGGGGTCGGTCGTGACATCACTACATCGTAAATAACCCGACTCTGTGCGGAATGCCTGGTCATTCATCCCCATTTTCTGGGCGTCCCAGACGCGCTCTGTATCCAGCGTCGAATCTGTCGTGGCCATGGTGATCATGATGGCCGCGACAAGAAAAACGCCGGGTTGAAGATCAACCAGAGCCAGATCGACAAGTTTGGTATAGGCCACGAACACGCCGAGAATATAGACTTCAATCATCGCCCATTCCCGCAGGCGGCGATACCATTTAAGGACATGGGCCGTCCAATCCGTACCCGCCGCGCGGCTGGCCCCGTAAAGCACGATGCCCATGAGGACGATCACAATGCCGGGCATGATGAAGGTCGTCATGGCGACGATGGCGCCTATCTCACCATAGCCCTGCTTGGCAAGCTGATAGACGCCCGTCAGAATGGAGATCGTGTTGACGCGCCCTTTTGCGTCAAGCGTCATCAGATTTGAGCAGAGAAGTGCGATGTAAAGCGCGAAAGACGTCATGCAGAAAGCAATGGGCGTCGCGAGGGGCGATGTCCTCCGCCGACGCACCAGGGCCTCATCGCAGCGTCGGCAATAGGCGACCTGGCCCGGCGCCACCTCCGGCAGTGTCTGGAACAGCCCGCAAGTCGGGCATTCATGCAAACCCTGCACGACGGACATGGCTCTCAGCGCGCCTGCAGGGTCGTGCTGCAAATGGGCTGGCGTCAAACATGCATGGAGAAATCGGCCAAATCGGCTGACACGCTCAGCGCCGAAATAATGTTGCGCCGCCTTCAACATTGCCTGTCCATGCCGCCCCCGCCCGAAACGGCATAAAAGGCTGTAAACCCGATCGTCAAAACGTTTGACGCGGACCATCATTTTTTTTTGAAGACGTTTCAGGAAGAAAGATCGTATCATCAAGTCTTTTCAAGCACACCAGCGCTAACGCACCCACCCTATAGGCTGTTGCGATTTCTGCAAAGCTTCGCTATAGCTCCGCCAACAGGCCGATATAGCTCAGGGGTAGAGCAACTGATTCGTAATCAGTAGGTCCTCGGTTCAATTCCGAGTGTCGGCATCAGTTTTTCGCGAACGCGTGAAGGGCTGATCCTATCTTCGCCCTGATCCCCTCCTCGACCTCACGCGTCACTACGTGCCTCTCCCTCGCCTGAAATTGACATTTGTCAGTCTGGCAGGTTGGTAATACGCGTCTGCTCAGCCTCAGCCCAAAGGGTGCTGAGTGTCTTCGCGGCGTCCAGAAGACGTTGCTGAACATCGGCGAGCGTCATGCTGCGTGGGTCTTGCAGATAGTCGATCGCATGCAGGACTTTCATGACAGAGCTGGCCATCGCTACCCGGTCGGGAGGCATCTCCCACCCTGCCTGCATCGCGTTTACAAGATCCTCTCCCGTCGAGGAGGAAAAGAGTGCGCATGCCTGTCGGCATGACTTGTTTCAAGCAATGGCGCGATCGTTGCGTGCCACGACGTTTCCTGCTCCGGACCGGCAGAGCATCTCATGCAATCAGCCCCGTAAGCAGCGCTCCCCGACGCAACGGCGAGATGTTTTTCCGCTGCCTCCGTCGGACAATATTATGCATTTCCGTCGCGATCATAAAGCCGGATTTGAAACCCGCATTCTGTCAATCTTTCATGCGCTGCGATACGGCCTGGCAAGCCCAGCAGGGTGACCAGCTTATCGACTGATAATCCTCCGCTTGAGCTGGACGCGCGCGTAGCACGATGACGGGCGGGACCCCGCTGCGCCTGACGCGGAATGGGTGCAGGCTGTACCGTTTTTGTGACATGACTTTTGACCATGATTATTCTTCCAGCGATTTTTCGCGCGTCACAATGGCAAAGCAATTGGCGGACCGTGCAGTGCTCGACTTAGTTTTCAGAGGGGTGATGTCCCGACCGAAAGCCGGAAGCTGCCAGCCACCGATCGAGGATAGAGGTTAAAGCGAGCTGATCTCACTCAGCAGGGCATCGAATGTCTGGTTCTTCGGCGACTTGCCATGAGCGCCCAGCCAGTTCTGGCGGCTCAGCAGGCCGTAATTCTCATCAGAAATATGCTCCCACGTCGCCCAGGGCATGAAGCTCCGCGCACACCAGGAGGCCAAGAAAAGCCCATCTTTATTGTAACCCGTCACGGCGATGGCATGACCGCCGACCGGCATGTGATTCGAAACCTTGTCGAGATCCCACGTGGCCCCGGCTCGAGCTCCATAAAGTCCTTCACCATCCGCACACCGCCAATAATCCCGCCCAGAAAGGCGATGCAGCGTTTGACGGAAATGACGTCCTTGCGCTCAACATAGCCAAAAGCGGTCAGAAAACCCTTATCTGGGCCGGGGCGGCGGAAGCCGTTTTTGCGCCAGATTTTCAGCAGGTCGAGAAGGATGACGCCGTCATCGCCAATCCTCGTCTTGGGATCGTAACCGGACACATCAGCGTAATTGGCGATCACCTGATCGGTGGAAAGCAGGACTTGCGACTGCGCGTTTTTCGTCCAGGTCGCGACAAACCCCGCCTGCGACGCGAGGCCGCAACAACCGCATTTGTCATTGCCCCACATCTGGTAATCGACCTTATCGGACCAATCCTGCTCCTCCGGCACGGTGGGCCAGTGGGCGGCGAGGGCCGGTGTGAGGCGGTACGTTCGCGGGTCACGCTTTGCGGGGTGCTTGCCGAGTTTATAGATCATTTAAATGTCTCCTTGAGATCTTATTGTTCGTTTGAAAATGTCCCGTCATGACTTGCCGATCGCAGACCCATTATCGCGACGTCGCGTCAATCCCTGCCGTGGCGGGGACGTCGTGGACCAGCGCGAAGCCGGGAGGGCGACCGCGCTGGTCCATCGACATGAGTTGGGGGAGTTCCGCCGTGCACGATGTCAGCATCGTCTCTCGCATGAGATTCAAATCAAGAGTAAGCATCGATCATATTGGCTCTGTGCGACGCGCGTGACATGTCGCGGCGATGCTCTCCCTGCCTGATTTCAGGCACCGTCACAGCCGATTTTCCTAAAAACCGACCTTTCCCCCCAGTCGGTCGAGCCTTCGTGCGTCTCTCGGCCCATCTGGGGGCTATTTGGACCTGCTGATAGACACATCACGTCGTGACATGAAGTGCGGCGAGTGCCCGTGCCTCCGTCATCGGCAGACCACGCGCATGACCATAGGGGGCACCGACAGCGATCGTGCCGCTGAGGAGCGCCTGGAAGATGGCGACAATCGTGCTCAGAGCATCCAATGCTGTGGTGACGTCGGCGCGCGTCTTGGCATCCAGTTCCATCGAGACAGAAGTGAGCGCTTTTGCGAGACTTTGTGAAAGATTTTCCAACTCCGTCAGCAGGGCATCGACTTTCGACTTCAGGCTGTCGGAATTATAGACGATCGTCACTTGATCCCCGGCCTCCGACTCAAAAGCGCTTAATGCTGCTGAAACACCTTCACTTGCCACTGAAATAGCCGCTGCGACCGGGGGGTATCGACAGGATCGTTGAAGCGGCATTGAGACCTGCCTGCGCGTAAGCACAGATCTTCGCAACATTGAGGACGAACGTTGTTGTGTTCTTGCCGTTAATGACGGTGCAAGCCGGCAAGGCCCCCAAGATGGCGGCGGCAGAAAGTCGCAGGGGAAGGACGATGCCATGGAAACCGACCGTCACCACAAGACCGAATGCAGCGCCCTGCCATAGGGAGAAGCGGGGAAAGCGCAGACAGCCAAGGCAGTAGGCCATGGCGAAAATAAAAGAGAAGGCATGATGCACGAGAAGCACGCCGAGATTCACGACATGTTGGGCGTAAAAATAGACGATTTCATCCACGGCAGGCCGCAATCCCGCAACATCTGGGCTGGCGGGCTCACGCGATCGGGGGTTCTCGGAGGCAAAGGGGTTTCGCTGCCCCATTTGACGAAGCTGGCGATGTTTCCCCCAACAAACCCCGCCCACAACGCCGTCCAGAAATCAGCTTTTTTGTGACGCCTTGAACCAGCCTGATCTGAAATCATGACAACTCACGCATCGCATCACTCCCATCATCATCCGGGCGAAGGTTGCACATTGTGCATCCAGCGCGCCGGAGAGAGGCCCCGACGCGATAAGCCGATAAACGCCTTATTTCTTCATCTGGCAGGCCGGAAGCTTCATGCGGAAAATCGTCGTTGGACCTGAAACTGGCGGGCTGTTGCGGAAGGCCAATTCATCGAGGCGTGAATCCGAGATGTAAAGATAGCCATTCGCGATGGCGAAGCCATCGGCCCAGTCCATCACTTTCGGGTTATCGCAAATCTTGTGCGGGATCAGTCTTTTCTGATCTTTCGACAAGGTGAGCATATAGAGCCGGTGATGCTCAATATCCCCCGCTCAGATGCGGCCGCATGAATCCATCTCGATACCGCCACTCATCACCGACTGACCGAGATATTGGACCTTCGCATCAAGCTGCTTATCCGTCAGGCTTGTGTCACGAAGGGCGGCAGCGGGGATGCGGTAATAATGATGGTCCGTTAAAGGACGGTAATAGACCCAACTGCAATCAGCAGAAAGCGCGATACCATCATCCTGCGTGACCGGGAGGCCACCATCCTTCTTGCGCGCCAATTTACCGTAAATATGCAGATGCTGCCGTTCATCCGCAACACCGGAGCGCGTATTGGCCAGAACGAGACGATAAGCGCCTGTCTCCAGATTCAGCACGACCAGCCCGCCGCGATCCCACTCATTGGTGATATAGGCGGTGCGGGTTTTCGTATCGACGCGCACATCATTGAGACTGTCTGTCGGCAATATGTCGTGATTAAAAAGATAAATCCGCAGCACCCTACCGGAGGCGGAGTCAAATTCCACAAGTTTGGGTGGCAGTTTCTTTTGATCAACAGAGGGGAGAGAGGAGTCGAACACCCAGAGGTGATTTTCATCATCAACCCATAAAGCCGGAACGGACACCCAGACGGGCCGATCACCCGGGTCAGCGTCAAACCTGTTCCACCCCGCATTCGGGAAGGGGATGAGGGCGCCGGTTTTGGCATCGACGCGTACGACACTGGCACTGTAACGCTTTATGGTCGCCGGGGCGGAGGCAAACACCGTCTCATTATGGCTGACACCCACGCCGATCATGTTAAAATCAGGTGGAAATTTTTTGACCACCTCAAGTTGCGTCGGCACGGCCTGCGCCGCGACGGAGAACCCCGCGAGAGTGAGGGTGAGGACGAACAGCTTTTTCATGCGTAGCCAGCTCCCTGTGTTGCGACATCAAGAGTGAAAATAGCGTCCTTCGCGCACATGAACAGGCAATTGCGCTGCGTTCCGCCGAAGGTCAAATTCGAAACGCTGCGTGGAAGTCTGAGACGCCCGATCAATTTGCCTGAGGGATCATAGACTAGCACGCCCTCGAAACCCAAGGGACCGGAAACGCCAACCCAGATATTGCCGCTAACATCCGCCTTGATGCCGTCAGGCATCAATTTGTGCTGCACGACATTTGTATGCGCAAAGACGCGCTTATTGCGCAGGGTTTTCCCCTCAACGTCGAAAGCATAGAGATTATAATGGCCACCTCCTGACCTGGACGTGTCGATTTCGCTTGAAGCGATATAAAGCACGCGCCCATCGGGGGAGAAGCACAGCCCGTTCGGGCCTGCAAACTCTGAAGCGGACAGGACAGCGGTAATGTCGAGCGTGTGCGGATCAACATGGAAGACATGCGCCTCCCGATGCGCGCGGCCCCCGATTTCCGTCATGCTCCCACCTGATCACACGTCGGAGGACCGTGCTCACAGGTCAGAAGGCGTCCCTCACGGTCAAAACTGTTCCCGTTGGGGTGATAACTTTCCTTTTGGAACACCGTGATATTATGTGCATCATGGGCATAACGATATTGCACGCCACCCACGACATCACTCAGCAGCAGAAAGCGCCTCTCCGTGCACCAAGCCGGTCCCTCCAGCCAGCGCGCAGGGGTGGTGTTGTGTGGCGCGCCAGGCGAGTTCCAGCCCGGCATTGCCGTAAAGAACGTCATTAAATGCAGGGTCAAGCATCAGAATATCAGGGTCAGGCGTGAAGGCGTAAGGTGCCCCCGCGCCCCAGAGCCGTGGCGGATTACTGATGACACTGGGCGGTGCGACCGGTATCCGCCGCGCGACGGCGCGGGCGGAATCCATCGTGGCCAACCCGGCCAGGCCGCCCAAAAGCGCCGTGCGACGGCTCAAACTCAACCGATTTTCAACCGACGCGGTTTCCTGACTCGTCGACTCGACTTGATCCAGCCGCGTTCGTTCAAACATCATATGCGTTCCTCTGACTTTTCAACGTCCCGGCGATACAACACATCCTTGACAGCCCCAAGATGAGGGCAATAGCAAAGATGCTGATCATGGCAATGGCACAAAGACCGGCCTTTGGCGTTTCATAAAATCGATCGGCGAGCGAACGGATATTCGGTGCAAAAAATCCGCCCAGATTACCGATGGAATTGATCAGAGCCACCATAGCCGCCGCGCGCTTTCCGGTGAAAATCGAAAGCGGCAAAATCCAGAACAAGGCGGACAGCACCATAATGCAAGAAGCAGCCAGGCTGAGCTCGACAATGCCCGTGACGACGCCATGGATCGGCTGACAGCACCAACCCGCCGGAAAATCCGTCAGGCACAGCACGATACCCGGGCGCAGGCCCAGTCGCCTCTGCATAAGCTGCGGCATCAACCAGACGGCAAAGGCGACAGCAAGCCACGGAATGGCTGAAACAAGCCCGACATAGACGCCCTGCCCCTCATGCAGGATGCGCGAGACTTGCTCTGGCAGGCAAAAAACGACGCCATAACTGCCAATCTGCATCAGCCCGTAAAAAACGACGAGGTAGATGATTAAAGGGCTGGTGAAGGCTTTCCACAACCCCTCATGGCGCGGCCCTTCGATTTCTCGGGCCTCCTCCGTCAGGATTTTGTCCAATCCGACGCGTTCCGATTCCGTCAGCCATGACACGACTTTTGGCCCATTCGGCAGGATAATGAAGGTTGCGATGCCCATCAGCACGGCCAGCAGCCCCTCGACAACAAACATCCATTGCCACCCGGCGAAACCCCAAAGACCGGAAAGAGGGTTACCGGCCACCATGGCCATGGGATAACCAATATAAAACAGGCCCAGCACTTTCGCCCGGGACCTCTGCGGAAACCAGAATGTCAGATACAGTATGACGCCGGGGAAAAACCCAGCCTCGGCTATACCCAGTAAAAGACGCATGACGCAAAAGGAGGTCGGGCCGACGACAAAGGCCATCCCGGCGGAAATCAGCCCCCACGTCACCATGATGCGCGTCATCCAACGCTGCGCGCCAACCCGGTACAGGATCAGGTTGCTCGGGATCTCGAACAAAGCATAACCGACGAAAAATATCCCCGCGCCCAATGCAAAAAACAGCGTCGGAAATACCGAGATCGACATTGAGCGCCTGTTTCGCGATGCCGACATTTGTCCGATCGAGAAACGCGACCATATACATCAGCAGCAGGAAAGGCACGATGCGCCGTCGCGCCTTGACCACCGCGCGGGACGCTGCCGGCGGCAACCCGTCTTCAAGGCGATTTGCTGGCGCGCTCACAGCCGGATCTCTCCGCCAAGTTCATCCTCAATATGGGCGCGGATGATCTCGTCATAGGATTTTTCCGACGTGAAACCGAGTGAGATGGCCCGCTTCGAGTCGAAGCCTCTCGCCCAGCTCAGGACAATCTTTTCAATTTCCGCATCCGGCACGCGCTGAATCAATTTTACCGCTTTCTCGCCTGCGACGCGCTTCAGGGCCGCAATCTGCTCCCCGACCGTGATGGAGAGGGCCGGTATGCTCAGATTAGGGTCACCCGCCAGTAATGACGTATCCAGCGCCGCCGCGTGGCGCAGAAACCCGATCGCGGCGCGCGGACTCGTCATCCAGTGTCGCGTCTCGTCACTGACAGGCAGGATCGCCTCCTGCCCGACAAGAGGCTCCCGAATAATACTGGAGAAGAAACCGGATGCGGCGGCATTGGGCCGGCCCGGTCGCACGGAGATCGTGGGCAGGCGGATGCCGATCCCATCGAAAAACCCTTGCGGCTGTAATTCTGCAAAAGCAGCTCGCCGATAGCTTTCTGCACGCCATAACTTGTTTGCGGTGTCAGGTGGAAATCATCCGGTATAACATCCGGGAAATCACCGCCGAAAACCGCATTGGACGAGGCATAAACCACGCGCGGCACCCAATTATGCCGCATCCCGTTAAGGCGGATCGCTTCAAATAATGCCTGCGTGCCTGCGAGATTGACATGATAACCTTTTTCAAAATCGCGCTCCGCCTCACCTGAAACCACGGCGGCGAGATGAAAATCACATCCGGGCGCGGCGCGACGAGGTCATGGATCACTTTCACATCCGCGATATCACCGGTAACAATGCGAGGTTGCCCTGCGAACGAGGGCAATGTGCGTGGCGGCACGACATCTACCAGCGTCAACTGCATAATGGGATGGGTCGCGATTTGCGGCTGGCGGGCAAAGCTTTCAACAAGTTTGCGCCCGATCATCCCCGCAGCACCGGTGACAAGAATATGCATCGCTCATTCCCAACATTAATATGTTATATTCTGTTTCTAAAATTGAGTTTATTGAGCGTTAAATGTGACGACTATCTCAAATTTTCGAATGAAGTGATCTGATTATGCGATCACCGTTTCGGATAAATGGGCGCGGACCAAGATCGCCGCGGGGCTCAAAGTCCGGTTCTTTATCGTGATGACGTGATAATTCCCTAATAAATCAGGTAAAGTGATATCAAGCGATGTGATTCCTGGCCAGTCGGAAAAGCTTTGTGCAACGGATTTCGGCACGATCGCGCACATTTCTGAGCTCCTGACAATTTTGAATGTCGCATAAGTCGACGCTGTCTCAATTTTACAGCGCGGGATCGAGACGCCACTGGCGATAAACATTGTGTCAATGGCGCGTCGCATCGGGCTTGGCGCTGTCTGCAGCACCCATTGCAGCCCGGCGAGGTCCTGCAATGTCAGGGCCCGCTTCCGGGCCATGGGGTGGCCGCGCCGCGCAACAACCGCGAGAGGCTCGGACCTTGGACCGACACAATCGAGAGTGGGGTCGATCACCGCTTCAATCTGCCGCCCGATCACAATATCGAGGTCACCTGCATGGAGGTGTTGCAGGAGGCGATCACTCGTATCCGTCACGAGATGCGTCGTGATGCGCGGATATGACGCTGTCAGCGCCTGCATGGACGGCGCCATCACATCGCCAATACTGGCGACAATTGCGCCCAAATGGACCGACCCCATGACACCCGTTGCATATTGGGAGAATTCCTCCTGCAATTTACGGGCTTCATGCAACATGCTTCGTGCCGTCTGTGCAGCGATGAGCCCGAGCGCGTTGAGTTGCAAGCCCCGCGCATGGCGTGTGCAGAGAGGCGCACCCGCGAGGGCCTCCAGCTCCGATAAAAGGACGGAGCATGAAGGCTGTGTCATGGACATATATTCACTCGCGCGCCGCAAGCTGCGCGTCTCGGACAAGGCCACCAGCAGGCGCAGATGCCGCAATTTCAGTCGGGAAAGAAAAGCCGAGCGCGCCTCGTCCATTCTGCACCGCGTTTTTTTCAAGACGGCCCCGTTTAAGGTGGCCTTCATTCATTACGGCTTTTTTAAACCAATCTGCATCCCGTGCCTATCTCCGGCAGCTCATCGACGCTTCAACCATTCGTATAGAAGCGAAACGAGAAGGGCGCCCAGCGCGACGGCTTTCGGGCCAAGCGTATTGGCCGCGCAGATCATCTTACGCGTGGCGCGATCCCGCGAGTCACGCGCATCTTCCTGTCTTTGCAGCATTTCTGAGATTTCCACCAATCAGCCATTCTGCTCCTGCCCCTGCACGAAAAGTTGTTGCACCAGCACGTCAAGACGCGTCAGATTTTTTTCAATGGAACACACCTCCTGCCGCAGCACTTCAAATTTCGGTCGCTGGATGTAGCTCGTCGGGGTTTCTTTTTCCGTCATCTTTTATATATCTCGGATCTACTGGGCCATCGGATGCCACCGATCCTCCCAAATCATTTTCAGCGTAAAATTTCTGGACATGACGCGGCGGGTTTGTCCCTGCGCCTGCGTCTCAACTTGCAATTTCTTTCTTCAAGCCCTCCGGGTCAGTAAGGCGCCGCGCCAAATGACAGCGCACGCTTGAATTTAATCGACGGGCTTGGCGGGCGCGTCAGACAAGTTCCTTACCGCGTCATCGCCGGAACTAATTTCTATCAGAATTCTGAGATAGTCGACCCAATCTGGCGGCACGGATTTTCCCATCAGAACAAACTGGTTGAGGATGGTCTCACGCGCCTGGAAAAGGCGCTTCTGCGCCATGATGACCCGCGCCTCCATTGTCGGACAGACCCCATCCCGTCATCCTCCCATACGGGCATGAGGTCCGCACCGCAGCCCCTTCGCAGGCCTGGCTTCGGCGGTGCGCCACTGAAAGCGCGAAAAACATGGTCCGGGACAGGGCGTGCATCATCCGGCCAGCTTCCGTTCCTCTCATAAACCGGCCTCAATTTCGCGGGGTAAAATCCCTTCATGGTGGGCGACCAGTAGATATCGTCCGTCATCGTCAAAATCCGATCGCAAAATATGAGCCGGAAGCCTCATGCGGTACATTCTGCCCGGCAGCTGAGAAAAGGCGGGTGACCGCGATAAAGCCGGTGGGTGTCCAACCTTCGAACACGCCATGGACGGTGGGCGTGGCGTTGAACCGTGTGCCCTGCGCTGCGGACTCACATAAAATGACAGCCGCACAGATGGAGGGAAAATTTGTGGGGAATTGGACGTTGGCCATACCCCTTACATTATCTGTCTTGTAAAACCCCCATTGTAGCATCACGCCGCCCGGCAACATACTATATCCGGAGTTGTCGCGGCTGACTCTCAGGCCCGCGCCCTCTAAAATTATCTGCAAGACATAAGGGACGGAAGGAAGGCGAAAATCCGTTCCCTTTTTACCGTCCGCGGCGACGAGCGAGCTTTCCCGTCGGCATTCTCAAATCCCGAAAGCGCGGTAATTCCCTGTGCCGCATCAGCGTCCGGATGAGACCTTACGCAATCGGCGGTTGCCGCGGCGGCGGCGGTTTCAGCCATATTCTGCGCCAGCGCCAGGGAGGGTAATGTCAGTTGCCTGCCATCCTGATCAATCATGACGACAAAACTGCCACGCGCGTCTGAAACGCTGTTGGCACGGATCAACCGGACCAACCTTTCCTGTTCACTGGAAATTGTGCTTCGAACGACATCCGTCAGGCGTGCCTCCATATAGGCCAGGCTCAGCATATCGGTCACGCTGCCGGACAGGGTGACGGCCCTCAAAATCTCTGCCGCATCACTTGTAGCCGGCTGCATCACCATGAAGCGGATTTTGACGTCTGCCGCCGCTGAAGATGGGGTGGTAATCACATCTTCCAGCAAACCGCGCCATTATGCGCCAGGCGTGCCCGGCACGAACTGATTCTCGTCCGAGAGCGACAGATAAAAGAGACTTTCCGGCCCGTAAGTGACGAGCGCATTCTTGGGATAACCACCGATCGATGCGGCAAAATCGGCCGAGAAAGGTAGGATAACGCCCGCCTCCCTCCTTTGGCAGGAAGCCAACAGCATGCGCAGGATACCGTTAAGGTCCGGCGCCATGCGGCGGCAGGCCACCGGCCGCAATGGGCGTCATTGTCTCCAGCGGAAAGCCCTGTCGGACGCCCACGCGCCCGGCGGATGTCTTGTCCTGCGGGAGCGGATAAGCGACCGTCCCGGCTTCCGCCTCGGACGCAAAAACGCGCATGAAAAGCGCTTGGAAATCTGCCAGCTTCATCGGACGGTTCTTCCGTTGAGAAAAGGTGAAAAGCCTCACGCGTGCAGGACAGCGCTTTACGGGGCGACATACCGGTAGGTCAGGCGCAGCCCGCTGGGGCGCGGCAGGGCCTTTGAGGTCACGATGATCGTGCTTTGGGCGTGGGTGAGGTCCCAGCTGTAACAGATCGTCATGGTTGTGGCGGATGTTTCCTCGACCCAGATATCCCCGTAAGCGCCGAAGAGAGTCATGAGAATGGCGTTGATGTCGGCGATGCTGCCGCTACAGAGATTAGCCGCTGCCTTCGCCATGATCAGTTGCCGATAGGCATCGTCTGTCAGGGCAAAGCCCGATGTAACCGCCGTGCCGCGATAGAAAACGCCATCATTCATCGGCCACGCCGTGCCGGAGCGATCATCGGCCTCCTCAAAACCCAGATATTCTGTTTTAGCAACGGGAATGACCCGTGCGATCCCGACAATCCTGCCCCACACATCAAGCCCCCAGCCGGACGCCGTCTCCAACGAGAAGACGCGCTGATACCATTGATCAATGGTATTTTGCGGGTCGATGCTCTGATTAAACCAATCAAGGATCATACGCAGGCGCGGGGATGCCGCATATTGCGCCAGGATGGTCTCGAACACATCACGCATCGTGACTGTCCTTGAGGGTCAAGGTAATGAATTCCTCCCGAATATAGGGAAGCTGGTAGACTTCCATCGTCAGGAAAGTTTTTCCGTCGGGATGACCGTCTTCCCGTCACTTAAACCCAGCCTGACACCAAGAATCTGCACCCAGTCCCCCAGAGCCGCGAGGGGCGCATTGAACTGGCTGGCCAGTATCTCACTCCCCATCCGCAATTTCGCGCGGCCATCCGCACTTTGCGCGGCCTGGAGGATGGCGTGACGGATCTGATCCAGCGCGTCCGCGGGGATGCGGTCATTTTGCAGTAAGGTGACGTCAATATGGATGGCCACATCGTCAGGGCGGCTGAAGTGAAATTCATATTGCGGATGTCGCGTCTTATAGGCCGCATTGCCATCCATGACCGTCACGGTTTCATGCCCATATGTGGCGCAACAAGGGGGTTTTTCTTCAGGATCACCTGACCGATTGCCGCTATCTCCCCACCCGCCACGCAGATGAAAAGGTTGTGGGACGGCAATGTCGCGCTGAACGTCAGCGGCGCATCCGTCGGGTTATCCGTCACCCATGCATCCACCACGCCATCAAGATCGAGCAGCGCCCCGAGCAGCGCCGCATTCGTCCCCGTCGCATTGCCCGACAGGATCTGCTGGCGTCGACGCTCGAAAGCCTGACGGCTTTCCGTCTCACGTCCCAATATCCCTGCATGAGGGTTGGTGACGTTTTGCAGCCCTACAACCCCGTTATGGGCGCGCAAGGGCCCCTGGCGGGCATGTGATGGCACCTGCCTGATCGCATTGCAGCTAGATGGTGGCGGTGCCATTGGCGGGGAGAGTCAGACCATCCTCTGTCAGCCATGCGTGACGCCCATCCGTCGCCACCCGAGCCCCTGATCTAAGGCTCTGCCCCGGCGTGCCGGAGAGGATGGCTTCTACGCGGGACGGCATCGCGGGTAATCGCGACATGAAATATAAGGCGCCGATCGCGTCCTGCATACGACCCGCAGCCAGGGCCGGGTCAATCCCGTTAAGAAGCGCGACAAGTTGGTCATGACAATCCGCAATGATGGCGGACATGGTCATCGCAATCTGCCCCTGCGGCGTATCGAGGGCCATATTGGCAGCCCCACCCAAAGCCGCGTTGATATCGGCCTGCACCCCCGCCAGCACATCCGGCTCTGACGGGACGACAAACCCCCGATCGGTCAGTTGCAGTTTCGGTACGGATGTCGTGGCTTCAGAACGCGACACGTGTCGTCTCCCCATTGCGCAATGTCAGTTCGACCGTGCCATGCAACCGCCGGTCTGACCGGTTAAGCGCGGCAATGCATCGCGCACTCTCCACTTCGGGAACCGTTTCGGCGACCTCCTCGGCAAGCGTGATGAAGCTGGCCTCATTATGGGACCGGCCCAGTAATTTGCTGAAATAAGGGAGGCCACGCCCCGTATCGTACCAACATTCACCCTGAAACGTGCGCAGAGCGCAAGCGACATCCTGTGCGACATCATAGGGTGAGGCGCAGAGAGCGAGGTCGCCATTGCGGTCGACACATAAATCCCAGTCCGCACCATCAAGTAGAAGCGACGTCATCCGACTCTCCTTTCCCGCTGAACCGGCATGATCAGGCAATGAAAATGGATTGCGTGACGCGCACCATCGGGGCGTTCAGCCCGATCTGACGCCGTCCTGCTTTTGGGGGCGTCTCATGAAATCGCGACGACAATCCCGTTCTCGACGGCAATCATATGGCCATTCATGGTCTCGAACTGACCACTCGCCCCTGTCGCCACACGCAATTTCCCGCCCACTTCCGCATCGCCCTTAAGGGATGTGGGGCCCTGCACGTGCAGCGCGTCAATGAAAGTGGCGCCTTTCCTGACCGTCATTGTTTCCGTGACGTCGAGCCTGCTGTTCAGGGTCGTGCCTTCCGCCACCATGGTGATCTCGTCATTCTCAAGCTTGATATAGGTTTCCGGACGCGTATTAAACAGCCCACCAATATAGATGGCGTCTGCCATATCATGCATGCGTAATGTCCGCGGATGGGAAGCGGCGCGCATCTCCTTCACGCCCGAAATATCGCGGCCGCAAATAATGACGGCACCAATATCCCCAACCTGTGGGTCAAGAATAATGGCGGTTTTGCCGCCCTGCACCCTGATATAGGGGACATTATAGATAACATCATGCGGGACAGCATGTCCGTCCCCCGTCTGTTGCATCACGAGCGGCAGCACATCCACGGAACCAACCGGATCTGTCCCCTCAGCATTGACGGCAACCACCTTCACCAGCGTATCGGCCCCTATCATCATCAGCATCCGGCGAATGGGTGAATTGATGGCATTGAAAGATTGTGCACTGTCGAAAGGCCGCATGGAACCATGATAAAGCCCCGCCTCCAAAGGCGGGAGCGCATCGACATTGTCATCCACAACCACCCTCCTGATGAAATGATAATGCGCGCCCCACTTCAGATATGGAGGATGCTGGCATTCAGCGCGGTGAACCAGGCACCACCCGGCGTTTCAGCATCGAGCGCGTGCAATGATGCGATTAATCCACCATAACCCATTATATGGCGCCCGGGCGCGACCCGCATGTCCCTCCCCCGCGCGACTCGGCGTGATTTTCGCCCCGATCGCGGGGAGGAACGGGCTTTGGACGCGGATTTTCCCGAAGAATTGCAGTTGATGATTAAAAATCATGCGCACGCTCATCTCGGTTGAGGAATAAGATGGCGTGCCGATCATCCCCGTCTCAGCGGAAATCAATGTCGCGCTCTCATCCGACAATGCCGCATCTTCCGGCCACACATCCAATGCGCTTCTTCCAATGTAATAGACGGATCCGATCGCGTAGCTCAGCAATACGATCTGCTGGGCGGCCGTTCCGGGCAGATTGGGGTTGGCGACCTGCGCGGTCACGCCATGGTCACGCAGCATCAAGCCCGATTTGGCGGCGATGAGCTGGTAAATATCCGCCGCCGCGACATGGCCTTTGAAAGATGTCGTCGCGATCGGCCGGGCCGCCGCAATGCAACTTGAAGACGCCTCGACGACAAACCCAATCTCCGACATGGTTGAAAAATCAGCCGCGGCGCTGACAATCCCGCCCGAGAAAACCTCGACCCGCCCCATCACTTTATCTTCCACCGCGATGGACACGTAATTATCCGAGACGGTCGCCGGTGCACGTTGAATGACGCTCAGGCGGTTGATGATATTCAGTGAGAGCCCGTCAATGCGAAGAGACGCCGTCGAGCTTGCTTCCATCCCGGTTTCAAGGATGCGGCAACGCACGCGGTAATCCTCAAGAATAACCGCATCTGCCTCCCGCGCCGCGCCGAGACCACCCTGCGTGATGGTGAAGGTCACGGCCAGTTTGCGTTTCTCAAACGCGATCGCGCCCGCTTCCTTATAGGTGAGGTCAGCGCACATGACGGCCCGCGACGTAAATCAACGCGAAACGATCCGTCAGCCCGGTATAATCCGGGTCACTCTGTCCGATCAGATCCATAAAAGTGAGGTCACCCGGCGCGTCGAGATAGGTTTCACGAATCAGCCAGGTGCGATCACGGCAGAGGCGATTGAGTAAGATGGGTGTACCGGCGCGGTAAAGTGAAAGGTAAAGCCCACTCTCCCTCTGCTGCACATCGACCCGCATGGATTGCCCCGATAATGAGACGCGCAGGGACTGGCCAGGCAGGCTCGAAAGGGGAATTTGCACGCCGCTGGAAAGGGCGACAGGATTTCTCACAGAATTTCTCCCAAAAGAAAACGAACTATGATGGCGCTGTCCGCCCCTGAGTCAGAGAGGGGAAGGGACTGCACGACGCCTGACGCAAGGGTCGGCGCCGCGGGGAGGCCCGGCGCGTTGCGGGTGCCTACGTCACGCGGCTGCTGCGCACTTCACGGATCGTGACCTCCGCGACAGGCATCGTCACGCCGGACTCAACCCGCCGCGTAAAACGATAATGGCTGACATTGCCGTTACGAAATTGCTGTTCCGCTCGGCGTTTCTGACGTAAGCGCAGGTTACGGGAAGTCACGTGGCCGGGCGCAGAATTTTCGGGTCGATTTCTGTGGCCGGTTTCCGTCTGTCCTGATGGCAGCGTGCCTGCGAGCGGGCCTCGGGAAGATATCGGCTCATAATTTCCGGAAGCGCGCTCAATCGCGTCACGCCGGAGCGGGTGGAAGGCCCGCTTTATCATTACGTCTGACAGCGCATTTTCACGGGTGCTGCGCTCATCATGCGCGGAAAGCGCTTGGCCCTGTGAAAACGTGCCGGGATGGTCGCGGCGGTATTTTGCCGTCGGGAGAAAATCGTCGCACGTGCCTGCCTCGACGCGCGACGCCTGGCAAATAAGCGTTTCCGCCATCGTGAGGTCCCACCTGACCAGAGAGGATCAGCACTTTCCGAAACGCTTGATTGTCGTAACCACCTTGTCAAGGCCGGTACGGCAGCATGAGCGGGGCTTAATATCGCATGGCGTGCGGCGCGACCGCCCACGCGTGCCACGCCCGCGCGCCGTGAATCGCGCAATGGTGGCGAGGAGCGACGTTTCCGGCTTGCACGTCCCTTTTCAACTTCGGAGGACAGGCGCATCGAAAAAGCCCTGCCAGCGTTACGTCGCCATCGCCTTTCCGGCGAGACGAGATGTGACATCTCGTGAGCGACCCTCCCCCGACGCATTACCGCAGGAGGCGCAGATGATCGGCGTTGTTCAGCGCCGCTATGGGCCCGTCGGACATACCGTCCCTCACGCCTTTAATTCAGAATGTCAGAGACACGTTGTCCCCGAAAGTGACGCGGATGTCGTCTCGCCGGGCTTTGTGTGCCGCCCGCAAAAGTCGCATCAGTTCGAGTGCGTGATGCGATTTCTCAGCGCGGCGATGGGCGTACGTCAACAGGGCGGCTGGCGACATGCCCTTTCGGCGCGTCGGTTTCGGCCTTTTTAACGTTACGTTGAAAAGGCGTCCTGCCGGAAAATCTGTTTCACGGCTCGCTTCCCTGACAATTATAGGCGTTGACCATGGCCGCCTCAAAGAGGAGATGAAAATCCTCGCTGTCGTAAATTGTCTGCAACTCATGCAAAGTGGCGAGGCGGGCTTGCAGCACCAGGGCGAAGGCGTTGGACAGGTTTCCGCAGCAGGCTTCGGCGCGTCTTCTTCCCCCATATCCGACGTCGCTTTCCCATCGGGGGAGAAGAGGCGTTGCACGCCCGAAAAAAAATCCGTGTGCAACCGGAAAACCGCCTCCCTCAATATCGCGATGGTTAGCGCGTCCTCGACATCATCGGGCCGAAGCGGCACCTCGACACCCGGATGACGCGGGTCCGGCCGCCGGAAAACGCAATCCGTCAGCGCGTCAAAAAGTGCGTCCGCCGTTTCAGGCGGGATATAGGCCAGAAGTTCGAGACCCCGCCCGACCAGGCCCGCAATACCCTGCTCAATATCGAGATCCTCAATCTCAACCTGGCTTTGCAGCAAGGCGTAAATGACACGTCGGCCCCAACGATCCGCATCCCAGGCCGACATGCGCCTGATATGGAAAGTTTTGCCATAATCATCACCCGATTCAGAAATGGTGATCTCAATCTCACGCCGCGCCATCAGAAGCCAACGGGGAAGACCCGCTCCCACCGAAGTCTGAAGGCGCGGTTCGCCAGGATGCGCATCCCATCCGGCAGCGGCGCGCCGGAAAGCAGAACGCCCTTGTTGAAAGTATATTTTCGACTGATGCCGAGCAGGGTAAGCTCCCCATCTAAGCGGTAAATCGTGCGGGATGTGGTTTGAGCGGTCATGATAACTTCAAAATCCACCACACTTGAGGAAGCCGCGTTGAGATATAACGTCATATCGACGGGGCACGGAATAAACCCGGCATTGAGATACCCGTCAATGCTCATCTGCGTCTCGACCTGGTCCAGCGCATCCGCCTCCCAGGCGCGATCTGTCCCCCAATTCTCAAGCGTGATCGGGGCGTTGAACAGCGTTTCGACCGTGAGGGTGAAGACCCCGTCAGCTGAAGTCAGATTACGCGCCATTACACCACCTCCACGACGTTGAAATCGATGCTTTGCACGCTGCCGCCGTCACTGTACCAAAGCATTGCCCCGGGGATCTTGCGTGAAGCCCTTTGCTCCGGGGTGGCGGAAGACGCGCCGGGATGCAGATAATATCCCTGATTGAAAAGCTCATTGGAGATATCGCGCCCGGCAGCGCGGTTGGCGGTATCTTTCTGGTCAGGCGATAAGGTGACGCCGGTGCGGATGATCCTGAAATTTGCCGCTCTGACCAATACATCCCGGCAGGCGGCGGTGATCATCGCATCGCCTTCAGAAGTAGAAGGGATGTCGCGTTGCTGCATGAAAAGTGTGATCAGCGCATATTGGAGCTGATTGGCCAGCCATGTCTGGCAGATCAGGGCATCTACCCATTGGCTCGACCCCAAAACCCGACCATCATAGAAAAACGCGAAGCTGCCGGTCGCGGCGCCGTAATTGCCGTAGAAACTGTAATTTCCTTCCAGCAATGTCTGGGCGTCAGCGGCCTCGGAAACGCTTGGCGTTACGAAATCACTTTACGTAAAGGCCAGAGCGCGACGCCCGTCCGTCTTATCGAAATCGAGCGTGGCCATCCATGTCAGCGCCAGCGCAGCGGCTTTGGAATCTTTGTAAATGAGAGAAATATTCCGCGTATTGGCGAGACCCTGGAAAAACCACCCCAGAGACCATTTGGAAACATCCGACCCTTGATCCCTCACGAGGGCATTGATGTTATCGTCCCAGATGACGGCCCAATAGCGCGTATTGAGCAACAGCCAGTAAGCGAGGCTGCGCGCAACATCCTGTGACGGGACGAAGGCCGGCGCAAAACCGACCCAACTGCTCCAACCCTGTGCGACCTTATCGAGATCGCCTGAAATCTTGCTGGCACCGTCTGACACGCCAGCGAAGAGAATTTGCGTGGGCAAACGCGACACATCTTTCAACTCACCGAAAATCACCGATGCCATCTGATGCTCAATCGAGCCGGGACCGAATAAAGACGCAACATCCGACGGAGAATCAGACGTGATAACGTCGCCCGGTCCGACAACGTCCATATTATGCGTCAAAATAAGAGGGTCGAGGAAATTGCTGGGGGTTTGCGGCGTGATGACACGCGGGATGACATTGACGATTTGTGAAAGGGGTATACCAGACAAAGCCGTTTCTCCTTTTTCATTCGGCTCGGTGGGTCGGCGCGGCCCGGATCGCAGCGGACTCCGCCGTTTCGATCCAGGCCGACATGGTCTGATTAAGCTGGAGGGCCAATTCGCACTTCCAGCCAACAACGTAACCGCGCACATCATCCCGTGCCACGTCACTGACGGGAGACGATGCTTCGAGCAGTGTCACCTGCTTATCCTGCGCGTGAAACCATGAGATGACTGACGGATCATTAAAGTGCAGCGCAATCCAGTGACTGATCGCCTCCGCGTCGTCTCCTTCGACCGTCAGCTCAACGTCGAGGCGCAATATCGTGTAGGTCGTGACCGCATTTTCCGAGAACCCCCGCCATGGTCTTGAAAGCCACGTCGCCAGGAGGGGACGCATCAGAATGTAAAGCCCGGTCGGCGCCGGGACGTCATTTTGATGCGCCCTCATAATGACGTCCCCTCGGGCAGGAGGGTCAAAAGCCAACGCCGCAACAATGTCAGCGCCGTCGACATGTCCGGTTTGGGGAGAGACTGTTTCATGACCATCATCCTGATAAATTGCCCGGCCGGGGCATGACGCGATCAAGCGACGACGCCCCACGCGCGGGTGGCACTATCCGGTACGGCGTTTCTTCATGGCGGCCCGCCACTCTCACCGCCAAAGCAGCGTCACGCGCCCATGAACCGGAGGGAGGAGAAGAGATTGCCGGCATGGCATGTCACAGCGCCCGCATCGTCTGCATGGCGCTGTGACATGGGCGTCGGGCATCCACGTCATCCATAGACAGAGCCTTGGTTGGACGAAAAGAGGAATTCCCGACGCCGGCGCCTTAGGCCGCTACCTCTTTGAATGTCACGACGCTATTCGTTGGGATGGTCGTCTTGAAGCTGTTTGACGACGCGTCCAGATGGATATCGTCCAGTTTTTTCCAGTTATTATCGTCACCTTCTGCAGTCAGATAAGGCGTCAGAGCCTGAATGCCGGAATCGACCACCTCAAACTCGATATCGCTATCAAGGTCACTCTGGTTGATCATGACCATTGTCAGGGAGTTCGCGGCGTTCGGGTCCTTATAGGCTGAATAGAGGACGCCATTATAGGATGTGTTTCTCGACGTCTTGAGACGTGTATAACCAGGGCTGATGAACTTCGTATAATTACCGTATACGAAATATACTTTCCCCTTGGTGTAGGTCTCGCCATCCGTTTTGATCAGGCATTCATTACTCGTCTTCTCAACGCCAAGCCAGAAAGTGAAGGCATTGACGTTTCCGCGCGTAAGAAAACCATGAAGACTGGAGGCAAACTCCAGACCTTTCTTCATGCTCGGGTCGAACTCTGTGGTTTCCGAGATCTCGGTGATCCATCTCTGCTTGCTGAAACGGTCAAAAACCCAGTTATAGGATTTCTGATTATAGGTCACACTCGAGTCACCACCGAAAGGATTGGAGATGGTGTAACCGTGACTGGCGCTGATCTCCACCTTATCGAGTGTGCCACTCAACCACATGATGCAGAGACTGCAGAACGTGAAGATATCGGACACTGCCCAGTTGGCGCATTCACCGATAATCGTCTTGGTATGAGAGCCAAAGCGATTGAGCGTCACGTGAAGCTTGGGTACAAATCGCGCGACATCTGTCGGCAGCCAGATCGTACCGGCCCAGCTGGAGGTCGGAAATTCCGGCTCATTCATGGGGGAAACAGCATAGAGCGGGATACCTGCCGTCTCAAAATCCATGCTGATTTTCAGGATATAGCAGCAGAAAACATCATCATATTTTGAGTCGAGCCTGTTGAAATTTTTTCCCTCGATCTGATCGGGAATGGTTTTCATCCAGGCAGGCGGTGACCAGGTGCTGGCGAAGATCTTGTCGATGTCATATTTCTGTTTGGCGTTTTTCAAGACCCAATATTGATTGATGGAATCATTCAGGTCCGAGCTTTTATATTCGTAATCAATTTCAGCTCGCAAAATGGACAGATGCAGACCCTCTTTGGAAAAAAGGTCACTCAACATGCTGTCCCGGTTTTTATCCTCGTAAAAAACCGTCTCGCGCCCCGCGAACACGCCAAAACCGTCAATCGCCTGGGCTGGCGCGCTGTGATAGATTTTCTCCTTCTTGTCCCAGAAGAAACTCAGGGGTTCGGGCTTGACGGATTGTTGCGCGTCCTCTTCCGCCGCGACGGAACGGTCAGGGCGTGCGCTGCGCAGCGTCTGGATTTGCGAGAGTATGTCTTCAATTTCCGATAAAACGCTCAGATCATAGATATCGCTTTCCGCCACGAGATCACTTACTGAAACGCCGTAGAAATAATCCGAAAATTTAGAGTAATCGAGCGCCGATCCATCGAAATCATCACGTTTCATGATTTCATTGATGGCGTCTTTTGTCTCCTGCAGAATTTGAAGTATGACATCTTTCATTTTATTCGTTCCCTTATTAATTTTATTTTTTCGGATCTTATAGATAAAATTTCATGATTAAATATTCGTCGAGCCTCTTTGCAGGCTCGGAAACGAGGGTTTTTTCCCGTATTTACGGGACCGGCCACTCTCATCTCATGATGTGTGTCGCACCTGTCGCAATCAGGAGGGTGATCATCATGGTGAGGCGACTTCACGGCGCATTTTCAAAAAGCGTAAAGTCCGTCTTGCCGGGGAGGTGGTCATATGATCATGCTCACCCGTCATGAAGAGGCGATCCCGTCTTCAGACACTGTGGAGACGTATTTTCAGATTAATTCCTGTCCGTTCCTCGAATGACTTTAGCGCGGCGTCAAAATATGACGGCTTAATTCTTGTCCTTAAATAGAAGGGCCGATGCCATTCGAGACACTTCGCCTCACTGAAAGTGAAGATCCGCGGCGCAGCGTGCCATCCTGACCGCATCTTGAGGCGATCGTAACATATCGTCCCTGAAGGCGGCTACGCAACGCCTTGACGGCCCACGCTGTGACGCCGCAGCGAGGCATAAGGCTCTGACCCTGTGCGGAAGCCCGATATGAGGCCCTTCCCCGATTGGGAAACATGCGCAACGCTGGCATTTGTCGCTTCCCTGCGCGTTGGCGCGTCGATATCGCTCTGCCGCGTCCATGATAAAGAATCGAGATACGGACTGAATTACACGTCAAAAAATACGTGCTGCACGCCAAACATTGGACTCGGCACAAAAGGTGATTTGTTTGTCGACTGAATATTTCGCATTTCGCGATGATCTACTTTACACATAACGTCTATTATTTTCGTAATACTAGCATAGCTGCATGCGGCCTTCAATCTCCTTCTTTTTATTTTTGTTCTCCTCGTTATAAAAATCTCTTAATTGTTCAAGCACCAGCGCGATCTGGGCCGATGTCTTTCCCCGCGCTACGGTTGCGGAAAAATGGGGAAACAGGATTTTACCCATTTTTATGAAGCTCAATTCTTCCACATAAACAAGCCGAAGGCGCAATTCAGCCGCCGCGCCCAAAGCGCGCCTCACATTGGCCACGCGCGCACAGGTCATGGCGCGAAGGACATGCCACGAGACCGCGTCATGACGCGTCGCATTATTGACCGGCCATGGCTCCCGATATTCCACGTAATCGAAGAAGGCGAAGGTGTAATCACGAAACCAGCGCTCCTCCGCATCGGCGCAATCCTGATCGACATCGCCTGAATTGATGAGCGCTTGAACGGTCATCAGGACACGTCGCGGCGCCCCGTGCGTGAACATTGTTTTTGTCAGGCGTTCCGGCGTTGGACCATTACATGCAAAGTCGTCAGTCGGGGCGGTGCGTTCAGGGCGGGTCTTTTTTTTGACATTATATCCCTCATTATTGTTGTGGGTTTGTTGATGAATAGCCCGTGAACCTCCCGGCGCTGCGCCGATTGCCTCGCCTGTTTCAGGCCGGACACGTCAAAAACGTCGCAACCGCCATCAAGAAAGAACTGGCAAGATCCTGCCAACGCGGCAGAATTCATCTGCGGACCGGAAAACGCCATTGTGCAATATGAGACGGGGCGTTCCTTTCCCCGTCGGCCGCGCCTGCTGATTCTGGCCAAGGTTCTGGAAGTTGATCTGACATTTCTGCTTTCAGGCGCCACAACGGGTGAGGGACAAGCCCGCAGCGATTTTGAGCTCGCAGCTCTGCGCCTTTTCAGGCTTATTCCCCATGCGGCTCAGCCGGATATGCTTGAAGCCATGCGGCTTTACGCCCGCGCTTTTAAGTCGGAAACGAAATAACATCCAAGTTTCTGGCAAGGTCGCTTAGCAAGTAGTTGAAGTTTAATATTAGTTCTGCTAATGTTTTTCTGTCCTGAGAATAACAAAAAAGGCAAGTAACGGGATGCCTAAATCGTCCACACTTATTAAGAGCCAGGTGCGTCAGTCATTACAGCGTCAAGTCTTTCATCGCGCATTTTCGGAGGTTGGACGTTGGGATACGGATTACACGGATCGGCCACGCGTGACGCTGGACTATCTTGAGTCCCTCGTTGACCAGGATGACGAGATGCGGGATTTCTCTGTCGCGGCGCTGATCCGCTGTCTGACACGCGCGGCCTGAAAAGGTCGGTCAACAATATCAGTTTGACGATGACTTCAGACTGAAGCAGCGCGTGGACACCGTCCCGACGTCGCGCCCACGCCTTGCATCATCTCAAAATGCCCCAAAACCTGCCCGCCACCGCCTTAATCAGGATGCACCACCTGCTTTGGACATATGCGGCCTGATGGTAAGACAAAAGCTCGGCTGGCGACTTATCGCGCCCGGAACCCATCCATCGCGACCCGACTGACTGTCGCCCGGCGCGGCGACGCATCTCTGCGCCACCTTTATAAGTCAGATACTGGCTGTGACCGGCATATTGACCAGTGCTTTGCCCGTAAATTGACGATGCTCAAGGTCATTCAGAAATGCTGGCAACGCGTCAAAGCTGCGCGTCACCATCTCTTCCGGATGGAGAGACTGCTCCGCCAGGCAGGCCAGCAGGCGCTCCCCTGCTTTGGTCAGATCATGCCAGTCCGCATCATCACCATACATATGCAGGCCGTTAATCGTCACTTCATGCATGGATGTCGCACGCGTGAAATCGGGTCCGGCCAAGCGTCTAGGCGGCCGAGGATGCAGACAATATGCCCGTTCGCCTTCATGGCCGGCGTCAGATTGACGGCATAATCAGCACCGACCGTATCGATGACGGCGTAATATTGATTTCTCAAATCCTCCGCGAAATGATCATCCGACACGGCGGTACCGGGGAGGCAATGTTGGGCGCCCAATGCGCGTAGGCGCTCCCAATGACGCTCATGGCACATGACGGTCACGGCAAAACCGCGATCAGCGGTAAGTTGGACGAGATAATTCCCGACAGCACCCCCAGCGCCTGAAACCAGAAGCTTCGCGCCGACGCGTCTGGGCAGCTTGGAGAGAGCCTGCCACGCGGTGAGAGCGGGGCATGGCATACTGGCCGCCGTGCCGAAATCCAGCGCATCCGGCATCACCATCAATACGCGGCCCTGAATGGGCGTATATTCGGCGAAGCTGCCGGGGCGGATAAGATTTTGATGATAGGCAACGCGGCGCTCGACCCAGGCCGGATCAAGTCTCGCACCGACTTCCACAACGATTCCGGCGCCATCCACGCCTGGGATATGGCCGAGCTTCATGGGCGCAATGCGCTCGCCAAGGGCTTTCCAGTCAACCGGGTTCAGTCAAGCCACGTAATTGCGCACGAGGACTTCATCATCCGCAAGTTCGAGCCGGGACACATGCCGCATTTCCAACGCGAGCGCCGATGTCCCGTCAACCCAGCACCAGGCGCGATATTCCGCCGGAACTTCATGTCCTGTCATCTTACCTATCCTTTATCCATGCAGGTTGACGCCATGACGAGGATGATGGATCGGGTCGCCGTGCGGGACATCCTGCCCTATCGATGCGCGGGCAAGCGCCCGTGTCACGGTCTGAAGGGACCGCTGCGAAGCGCGCCCGCAAGAGCATCTTGAGAGCTCCGAGGCGCGATCTCTGCTCAAATTTGCACTTTGATCACGAAAGGTCGGGCGCCGACCGCGTGTTTTTCCACTGTGACACATGACGCATTTCAACCCATTTGTGAAGCTGAAAATAAAAATATGTTTATGGATTGTTAAATTTTATTGCCCCACCCGACGCTCTTTTCAGGCATCAGGCGGGGGATTTCAGGCGACGTTGCGCCCGGCGGCAGATGCGCAGCGTGCCGGGGTGATCAGGCTGCGCGGTGCGCCATGACTGGCAGAGCTCTATGACAAACGCCGGATTGTCCTTCCCCGCATCATTGAGCCAGTTCGCGACTGAATCCTGGACATATTTATGTGTCTCCGTCCGCAAAGGATTCAGCAATGGCAGGATCGGTGAGGGGTCACGTCGCAAAGCTAAAATATGCCGGGTCCAGACACCGCGCGGCCGCAGGACTTCAATGGCGAACCGCCTGATATTCGGGTCCGGGTCATGCACCCCGGGCGTGAGCGTGTCGATCGCCTCCGCAAGGCGCGCGGCGAACGCGGGGCGGACCGCCATCCACGCCCATTCCCGCACACCGAAATGCCGATCAGCCGCAAAAGGCCGGATGGCGCGACAAAGTTCGCTGGCATTCTGTCGCGCTTCTCCATTGAGCGCTTCGATCGTCGCATAGGCCGCAAAGCCACGGATTGTGTCACTGGCGTGAGACTGCAATGCGCAGATCTCCCCCTCCGAATAACGCGACCCGAGCAGCGCCCCGGCACGCCGCATACGCTCCACAAATCCCTGATTTTGGAGATCCAACGCGGCAATGTCGGCCGGAGGGAGATGAAGGCGCCGGAGAAGTCGTGACATATCGATTGCCAGCATGTCCGCCAGATGACGCGTTTCGGCCGAACCTTCCTGAAGTGCGGCAAGATGTGCAGGTGGGATATTCATCGACATAACAGGCCATTCCCCGAACCGGATTTTCTCACCGCAGAGAGACGGGACAGCGAGTCGCAACGCCTCAACATCATTTTACCATGATGCGCCGCCATGGCGATTCCATGCCCGGCTGGTTACGGCCCGGGCGGCAATATCGCCCGTCTCCCTCAAATCCCCATATCCCACTCTCATGTGGCGATACTGAAATCATCCGTTTTCTTCGGCGCCGGATCAGTATATCTTCAAGAAATTGTAAGAAGGAATAATCATTTGCTACAATCGAGAGATATACCACAAGAAAACGTGCGGCAGATTTTTGCCCGAAGATTACGTGCGGAGAGAGATGCACGCGCCATTACACAGAAACAGATTTGTGAGAGGACGGGTCTCGGTCAGCCATTTATTTCAAATGTTGAGAGAGGGAAAATCACGATCAGTCTCGACAATGCAGGGAAAGTGGCCGCAGCCCTCGGCCTTCCACTGCATAAGCTTCTCGAACCATGTGGACACAAGTAAGGCGGCTGATGATGATATTGTCGGCCCGGGCGTGACGCCCGGGCTCTGATAAGGACAATACGGGGCTCTCTTACGTCAGCACGCTCAGATGGGCTGCACCATTGCTTAAAAAACGGTATTGACCGCGAATTGGGGGGCGACATTCATATTGGTGTTATGGCCAGCAACATAAATGGCACAACCAGCGATGATGCCGAAGCGCGGCGACCAGCTGAACTCCATCGCGGGCGCAACCTGCCAGTCTGATGAGGACGCGCCTTTTGTGTTGACGGTCCTGCCATTGCCATCGACACCGCGCACGCGGGCACCATTAGCCCAGTCACGTGCGAAATCCATGGCGATGACCCAGCGTTGGTTAAGACCATATTCGAACGAGAAGCCCGCCTGCCCATTAATGCCCGGGCGCCCCCACCCGCGGAATCCCCTTTCCGTCCCGTACGATGTGATATCGACAAGTCGCGCTGAACTCATCGCCCGTCGGAAATTCCCCCAGGCACGCATGCGGAAATTATGACCGTTCGGAAAAATGAACGTCGATTGCTGCACAATCGCGGTGCGGAAAACCCAGGCCCCGCCCCCGACACCATCCGTTGCGCGTCCGAGATGCTAGTAGTCCCCGATCGGAGCCAATACGCCGGCGAAGACAGCAACTGTCGGCACGTAATGCTCCGGGTGGGGTTTGACAACCGTCAGAATGGCATCAAGCGGCAGATCGTTGAATTTGATGCCGCTTGTGGTCGGACCGTGATCTTTCCAACCATAGGACATGGCGGGAAATGTCTGAAGGCTGAGGCGATCCGTCACACCATATTTGAACATGGTGCTGCTGGTGACAGTGCGCTGATGAGCCGGCAAGGGCAGACGAACCCCATCAGCACGGAAGAACCCCGCCGGCTCGGTGTAGGTCATGTAGGACTCGACCCCGAGAATGCCGGCTTTTGGCTGGGCGCCTGACGGCGAGACGAGTGAACCCGTATACCATTGCTCATAATGATGCGAGGGTAAACCGCCCTCCGCTTTGACAAGAGGCATGTCGAGCAGCATGACGAGAACAGCGGGCAGGACAATTTGCAGGGATTTCATCAGACGAAAATCTCTCATCATCGATTTTTCATTCACCAAAGGGGAACCTAACTCGATTGCGGGTTAACAGATTTGACATTGTTAATGTTAAAGTTTGACGTGCATCAAGCCCGTAACCATGTTTTTCTGGCATAGTGATTCATAACGCGGGAACTGTTGCAATTTCGATACAAATATAAATGTGAGATTAAAGTACAAATGAGGTGAGATCGACATGATAAGGTCAATGGCTTTTTCCTCTTCACGCCGCATGATATCGCGGTCATGTTTCTATGACCGGAATCTGGCAGAAAGCGTAAAGGGGGGCTTTACCTTACGCCAGGCGAGGCAGAAAAATCGTAGTCTGGTCAGTGAGGTTGATCACAAAAGCGCATATTTCTCTAAAAAACCTGTTCTGAATGTTGTGGAAAGAGGTTAGAATGACTCAAGCAATTCAAATATCTCACATTTTAGGACAGGGCGCGCCGACACAAATTCATTTCGCCCCATTTTGATCCAGGAAAGACAGGTATCGGACCGATGTCTCGCTCAGATTGTCATCCTTCGGAAAAGCGCGCTCATCCGCGCCCGACCATTGCCACCCTGGCCGTCACCCTGCGGGATGACAGCATGCTTCTTGTCTGGCGCAACAACACGTCGGAGGCCGCAAGATGGGGCCTTCCCGGTGAGGAAGTCAATTGGGGCGAGACAATACTCGATGCAGCACAGCGGGAAATGTCGAAGGAATCAGGCCTGACGACCCGGCCACGCCACGCTTTTTCAGCGCATGAAATTATCGAAACTGACGATGCGGGTAACCCCAGCCGCCATATTATTTTCATCGCCGTACTTTGCGCCTGGATTGATGGGCAGCCCGGCGGCGATGATGCGCATGAGGCGCGCTGGTTCCGCCTGGAAGATCTCGCAAATCCGGGTCTGAATCTCAATGCGAATGTCGTTGAAATTGTGCGTCAGGCCGCCGCCTTTCATCACGACCATGCTTTTGGCAGTTCAATGACTGTCGGCGCCTGAGCGACCACCCCATTCCAAAATTTTGAATCGTGAGAAAAAGAGGAAGAAGTGTCCGGGAATGTGAGGATCCCCCTTCACCCCGTGCCACGCTGAGACACGGGTACGACGTCACCCGCGAGCTCTGCCTGTGACTGACATCGCTCCAACATGGCTTTCCCGCCATGAAGGACGTTGAGCGAAGACGTGGCAGCCATCATTTGACGCCGCGCCGCCTTCGGTCAAAAATGCGCGTGGGGAAATCAAGCTTCCAACTCTGAGCTTTTTATATGAGAATGAAAGGTGGGAAGGTTTGAAATCACGAACGCCCATTTCGAATCTCCTCACCATCGCGGGCACGGACCCCACGGGCGGGGCCGGTATTCAGGCAGATCTCAAGACATTCTCCGCGCTCGGTGCATATGGCATGTCCGTCATCACCGCCGTGGTGGCGCAAAACACGCGCGGCGTCAGAGCTGTCACCCCGATGACGCCGGACTGTGTCGCCGCCCAGATCGACGTCGTGTTTGATGATGTGCGTGTGGATGCTGTCAAAATCGGCATGTTGCATGATGAGGGCATTATCAAGGCTGTCGCCTCACGCCTGCGCCATTATCGGCCTGATTACATCGTCCTTGACCCTGTCATGATAGCAAAAAGCGGTGACCATCTGCTTGACCCGAACGCGATCAGCGCACTCAAAACGTATTTACTCCCTCTCGTGACGCTTGTGACACCCAACCTGCCGGAAGCGGCCGCCTTACTGGGTGCCTCAATCGCACAATCCGATGATGAAGTCCGGGCGCAATTGCACGATTTCTCAAGGCTCGGCGCGCGCGCCACTTTGCTTAAAGGTGGTCACAGTCATGATGTCACTGAAAGCACGGATTGGCTGCTCGACATGTCGCGCGCCGAGGATGAACCGATTGCCTTCACCTCTCCACGCATCAACACGCAATGCGACCATGGCACAGGTTGCACGCTGTCCGCAGCCATCGCGGTGCTACTGCCGCAGCACGATCTGATCCCTTCCATTCGCCGCGCAAAAACCTATCTTGATGGCGCTCTGGGTGCGGCCCACGCGCTTTCGGTCGGTCAGGGACATGGCCCCCTGCATCATTTCCATGCATTATGGCCGACCCGCCCGGCAGCACGCTGAGACAGATTTTGTCGCCAAAAATGGACGCGACCTGCCGTTACGCCTGAACAGAATCTCAAGCCACCCTGCCCCGACGGACCAAGCACCGCTCGATGGATGCGTCCTGAATTCGTGACATGAAAGCGCGATCAACAACCTTGAAAAGGTTAGAAAATCGGGGAGCGCATGAGACGATTAAAATAATTTTTTCAACTAAATTCGGGCAAGCTATTCTCGCGCACCTTATAATGCACCCCTCACGCAACAAAAAAAATAAGACGGATGTGATTGATGTTAAGAAAAGCAACGTCAGCAATGCTGCTGATGGCAAGCTGCGCAATCAATGCGCACGCCATCGTTCCGTCGGGCGGCTGGACACTTCAAGAAAAGACCATCAACGCAAAAGATTATTCACTGCACATTGATGTCGACCCCGGAGAAAAATACGACGTTCCCGGCATGGCACCTTCATCCGTCTATTGGGCGCAGATGATCAGATTCAACGAGCCGGAAGAATGGTATAAAAGCCGAACCGGCTATCTTGGCTTGATGCGTGGCGACGGCGTCAAGCGCGCCATCGTCTCCATCTGGGCCGGGCTCGATGCGAAAGGCGGCGTCATTCCTGTCGTGAAATGTGATGAGTTCGGACCTTGCGCCAGCATCAACGGACCGTTCGATTGGAAGGTCGGGCATAATTATCGTTTCCGTATGGAAAAAAGTGCCCGCACGCCGTCCGACGATACGGGTGACTGGTGGCAATTCACCCTGGCAGACCTCACAACGCGGAAGGTCTATCTACTCTGTGAATTGAAAACAAAAAAATCAGGCGGTATCCGGAATTGGAACCGCGTTTTTCTGGAATATTTTTACGGCCCCTATGATTGCGCGACATTGCGTCACGCGCGCGTGACGATGGGACAGATCAGAGGGAATTACGGCGAGGCCAGTGCGTTGGCCTCTTCAAACGGGAATGCCTATGGCGATCCCGACCTCTGCGCGAAGGAGAACATCCTGCCTGGCATGACCGCGGCCGATTACGGCTCCGCATCATGGGACACGCAAGGCACGCTGTCCCTGTTGGGAAATCAGTTCAGAAGCCTCCATCAGTGGGGGAAATATGAAAACACTGCCAAGAAGGGCATGATGTTTGTCAAAGACGTCACGGCAACGGAGCCCTATATTTTCGAAGCCTTGCATGATGGCAAATACGGCCCCTTCCCGGAGGAAGGAGGGGATAATAATGATTGGAGATCCATCGGGATCGGCTATCCCATCATCAATGACCTCCGTATCCAGAAAAAGAGGGTGCATGAATGGAAAGATAAGGTACCGTCTCGATATTAAAATCGGGGACTACTTCATCTGCCGGAACCCGATAAATCACGATACGGAATATTTCACGATCAAGCGAAAATATCCTAACAGCTTTCCCACCGATAAAACGGATAATGATGACTAGGCCTATATTGGCCGCTACCCGAAACAGGATGAGGCACTCTCACCTCATTTGAGCCCCCGCATACGGCATTACCATGATCAGGTTTACAAAAATGACTGGCTTTTTCGGGATGACGACAATCAAGCACTTTACATCGTCAAGGATGAAAATGGTTTGATGAGTTTCCCGGATAAACCGGGAGATAATGCGTGGTGGACATTTATCGGATATCATGAATAAGCGCGCTTGGGGGTCGGCGCGATCATCACGTTATCGGTTAAAACACATCAGAAACATAGGCGTGGATGATGGCGTCACCTATCGATCATCGGATGACATCCTCCGTGCTTCCCCACCGTTTCAGCCGGGAAGATGGCAGACCGCTTTCCCCACCGGGAGACGTGGGTTCGTGACAAGTTGCGAACCCACGCACGGCGGAGCAATGCGTTAGATATCCGCCCGAAGCCGCATAATCAGCCTATCGTGAGACGCCGATAATCCGCGATGGACTGCGCGTAAAGCCGCAGTTCTTCCGTCACTTTTTCAGGCGTGAGGACGGAGATCGGGACGCCGATGCCACTTACCCCGGTATTCAGCACATCAGCAATATGCGGCACATCTGTGCCGCCGAGGGCGACAACCGGCTCCGGCACCGATCAACGAAGGCTTTGAGACCGCTGCACCCGATCGGCGTCACCCAATCCGGCATACCGGATGTTTCATAAACCAGGCCCGTCCCGATGAAATCGATCAATCCCGGGTTGGCAGCCGCGACTTCCGCGGCGTTAAACGTTGTCAGGCCGATCAGCGCTGTCTCTCCCAACCGGCGTCGGACTTCCGGGATAAGCTTGGCCCGGGTGCGAAACTGAACCCCGCTTGCGCCAATTGCCAGCGCCGCATCCAGGGACTCATTGACGATGAGAGGAATTTGACGCTCATCCAGAACGGATTTCAGAGCGAGACCGGCGGTGATCATGCGCGCCGTATCGTTGGTTTCTTCCCGAAGTTGAATGGCGGTCGCCCCGCCATCAATGGCCTCCTGCGCTGCGGAAACCACCCTGCTCAGTGTTAAAACGGGAAGATCGAGCCCAACATATAGCGAAAAATCGCATTTCCTCACCACATTTCGCCCCTTGCCTGTTGCTATCCCGTTAAGACAGGGACGTTATCGCATGTTTCGAAACAATTTACCGTCACTTTCAGGATGCGCATTCCTGACATCTAAACTGCCCTGACTTGTAAAATAACGCAAGTGTACGTCAGATTGAGGGCAGGAAACACGCCCTGAAACGCGCATCCAGGCACAAGCTCAGACGAAAGTGGGACGAACATCGTCCCTTACTGCCTGAACGTCCTGCGCGTTGAAAATGAGGAGCGCATTTTATTAGAAGTCTATATAGGTTTATCGAGACAGGTTTGCGCCATTACCTATTCGCTTCGCTCACTTCAAGTTCAGAGAGGCGTAATACGGACCCGACCTCTCTCACTGAAAGGATGCCGGGCTTCACGAGGCAGGCGACCCTCAAATGTCAGTCAAATGACCCGTTCTGCACCATATAGAGGTCGCCACTTTCCCGATAGCGCGCGGCCATGGAGGCAAGCCCCTCTTTCTGGGCATCGGCGCGAATATCGTGGGAAATCCGCATGGAGCAGAATTTCGGCCCGCACATGGAACAGAAATGCGCCAGCTTATACGCATCTTTCGGGAGGGTCTGGTCATGGAAATCACGCGCCGTTTCCGGGTCAAGGGAAAGATTGAACTGATCCTCCCACCGAAACTCAAACCGCGCACGTGAGACGGCGTCATCCCGCATCTGCGCGGCGGGGTGACCCTTCGCCAAATCAGCCGCATGGGCCGCCAGTTTATAAGTGATGACGCCCGTTTTGACATCCTGACGATCAGGTAATCCGAGATGCTCTTTGGGGGTAACGTAACAGAGCATGGCCGTCCCGAACCAACCAATCATTGCCGCGCCAATCGCGGAGGTAATGTGATCATATCCCGGCGCGATATCAGTCGTCAGCGGGCCCAGTGTGTAAAAAGGAGCTTCATCGCAAATGGCGAGCTGCTTCGTCATATTCTCCCGGATTTTATGCATGGGGACGTGGCCCGGCCCTTCAACCATCACCTGACAATCTTTCGCGGCGGCGATTTTTGCGAGTTCCCCCAATGTCTCAAGCTCAGCGAATTGCGCGGCGTCATTGGTGTCGGCAATCGCGCCCGGGCGCAACCCATCGCCCAGTGAGAAACTAACGTCATAGGCGCGGGCGATCTCGCAGATCTCCTCAAAATGCGTATAGAGGAAGCTTTCACAATGATGATGCAGGCACCATTTCGCCATGATCGACCCGCCGCGTGAGACGATCCCCGCGATGCGCGGCACCGTCAGCGGGATGTGATGCAGCCGAAGACCCGCATGGATCGTCATATAATCTACGCCCTGCTCCGCCTGCTCCAGCAATGTGTCGCGATAGACGTCCCAGGAGAGATCTTCCGCCACACCATTCACTTTTTCCAGCGCCTGATAAAGCGGTACGGTGCCGATGGGCACGGGGGAATTCCGGATGATCCATTCCCGGATGTTATGGATATTCCGCCCGGTCGATAGATCCATCACCGTATCCGCTCCCCAACGCGTGGCCCAGACCATTTTATCGACCTCCTCTTCCATGGAGGAGGCAATGGCGGAATTGCCGATATTCGCGTTGATTTTGACAAGGAAATTACGGCCGATAATCATCGGTTCAGCTTCCGGGTGGTTGATATTGGCCGGGATGATCGCCCGCCCACATGCAATTTCGTCACGCACAAATTCAGGCGTGATGACATCCGGGATGGCGGCGCCGAAATTCTGCGCCGCGCGCGCTTCACCCGCCTCCGGCACTGCACCTTCCATCTTCTGCCGCCCGAGATTCTCCCGGATCGCGACAAATTCCATCTCCGGCGTGATGATCCCTGCCCGCGCATAGGCCCGTTGCGTCACGGCCCGACCTTGTCGCGCCCGCAAAGGGCGGTTGGTAACCGGGAAAGAAGGTGTGAGCTGCGCCCCTTTGGCGAAACCATTATCCGCCGCCTGCACGACGCGGCCATCATAAGATTCGACGTCGCCACGCTTGATGACCCAGTCCGTTCGGAAACGCGAAAGCCCGGATTTGATATCGATCCGCGCCTGCGGGTCCGTATAGGGGCCGGACGTATCGTAAACCCACAAAGGGGGTTCCCCCGCTGTCGGGTGCACATCGATCTCCCGCATGGGCACGTTGATCTGCGTATCGCGCTCGCCCGCAACAAAGATGCGCCGTGACGCAGGCAACGGCCCGGTCGAAAGCGGTTGGGGACTGCCAAATTTCAAGGACAAAGCCCTGGCGTCATCGGCCTCGATGGCGGCATTTTCGAGGGTTGCGTGCGCGTCTTGTTGGGTCATGGATCGTCCACCTATCGCTTGAGATATAGTCTGGACCCAGTTGTGTGACGATGGGGGATGGATGAGGACATGCGCCCAATGCCGCATCCCTCATGCAGTAACCTTCCCTACGCCAGTATAAACTGGATCAGGTTCAACGGGTCACCGCCCTGCGTCACGGCGTAGCAGTTTCTCAGCCCCTTGTCAGGGCTCCCCCGGTCTTGCCCATGAGTGTAGGGCGGGACGGGGTAGTTGTCAAATGGTTTGAGGGCTTACAAAAGAGATAAATCCTCATGATACCCGCTGATAAGTGGCAATCCGAAACTTCGGATTGACCTCAATCCGATGATCTGCCTGAATATTGTCAAAGTGATTTGTGAAGACGCCGCTGGGATGACAGACAGCAAAAACAACGCCCCAAAGCGCCCGCACCCGACCATTATGTCCCGAGAAACTGGAGCGGGCGATGGGATTCGAACCCACGACCCCAACCTTGGCAAGGTTGTGCTCTACCCCTGAGCTACGCCTGCACTCCGTGGGAATAGTGAATAAGTGATGTTGCCCGCGCTTGCAAGAGCCGAAAGTGAAAATTCTGCGTGATTCTCCCGGCAGCACAGTCTCGGGGCCTTGACATTACCTTTGCGACACGCGGCGCAAGGCTTCCTGAAGCTGAAAAATCGCGAGCGGCGCATCCGTGAGATCAATCATGGCGTATCGCAATCCGCGCATGGCGGAGAGAAGATAGAAGTAGTTGCGCAGATGGGGCTACCCGTCCAGCTGGCGGTTCAGTTCCAGCACGGCTGTGCCGGGCCGGGCAAAGGCGAGATTAGCCAGGCCGGCCCCGTGGGGTGCGATGATGAGTTCCGCTCCGCGGAAAAGCGCGATCTGAGTTGATACATCCATATCATCAAGACTAACCGTCGCGATCTCGTGCGCCGCCAGCACAGTATCGATCACCGTCTGGTCCTGAGCGGAAATACGCTGATCAGCCGATTGCGCGCGGGAGATAAAAAACCGCTTTGGCAGAAAAGCGGCGCGCGGCGTTGTGAAGTGGTCAAATTCCGCCTGGACCTGCAACCTCCCCTTGAAATGACCGTGTCGCCCCCCTGTCTAGACCGCAAAAAGCGATGCCTCAATTCCCGCAATGCGGATCATATCGCATCAGGCAATAAGGTGTGAGGCCCGCATTAACCCTTGGACGCCACCTCGCTCGTCGTTTATCCTGACACGGAAAACAGTGCTGCGGCACTTTCGTGATTTTGAGGAAAGAGAGAGACGTATGACGATGATCATCGGGGGCAACACGCCGCCGGGCGCTGGCAACCTGACGGCGCAAGGCGGCATATCATCAGCACCAGGCGCCATGATTGTCGATGCGGATCAGACAAACTTCATGGCGGAGGCCATTGATGCCAGCCGTGAGCGCCCCGTCCTCGTTAATTTCTGGGCCCCGTGGTGTGGCCCCTGCAAAGAGTTGACACCGGTGCTTGAAAAAGTGGTAACCGCCGCGCAGGACCGCGTGAAGCTCGTCAAACTGGATGTTGAGGCAAATGCCGCTTTGGCCACCCATCTCGTGCAGATCGGGCTGCCCCTGCAATCCATTCCCCTTGTCGCGGTTTTTTACAAGGGTCAGGTATTGGACATTATGCAGGGCGCGCAGCGGGAGAGCGACGCCAAGCGTTTCGTCGAGAATATCCTGAAGTCAGCAGGCGCGGAAATACCCAGCGCGGAACTTATGGCCGCGGATCAGCAAGCTTTACAGGCGCAGAATGGTGCGGACGCCGCCGGACATTTCAGCAGTCTCCTGGAAGTCGAGCCGGAAAACCCGGAGGGCTGGGCGGGCCTGATACGCGCCATGTTGATCCTTGACGACGTGGAGGGCGCAGAGGAGGCTGCATCCCAGGTGCCCGACACTATCGCGGAACATGCCGCCATCCTCGCCGCGAAATCCTCCATTGACGTCCACCGGGAAGGCCGGGAAGCGGCTGAAACATTGCTGGAGCTCATCAGCACGGACCGAAACTGGAAAGAGGGTGCCGCTAAAACCGAGCTTCTCCGTCTTTTTGAAGCCTGGGGCGGAGCGGACCCGCTGATGCGGGAAATGCGACGTGAACTTTCTTTCATTCTGTTTTCGTGATTTCGTGAGGGGTCATTTATGAGCCAGAACCCAGATATTTTCGATGAGGAACTCCTTGACATCCTCATCTGCCCCTTGACGCAGACCTCTCTGACTTACAATGCCGAAACGCAGGAACTCATCAGCGCGGCGGCAAAAAAGGCCTATCCCATTCGGGATGGTATTCCCGTCATGCTCCCGGAAGAAGCGCGAACACTGGATTGATGAGGGCCGGAGAAGCCCCCTGCCTATCACGTCATTGCACCATCGGTATTTTTGCCTCTCGCGACACGCGTCATCTCCCGCGTGTCGCGGAGATCATGGCTTGTGGTCCGCGCTTTCGGATTGGCCAAACATCAGACTCGCATCAGGTATGACGAATTCCGACGAGGATCTCTTTTTCGTTTCCGTCGGTGCCAGTCCTAGAAGCCCAGCGGGAGGGCCTGAGCTTGCGTCTAGCGGGATAAACGGATCGAGCGCATCCCAGAATTGACGGCGATGATGCGGGTTTTGTCCCGGTGGATGGCCGGACGGGCCGCGCACCGTGATATCGGGTTTAAAGGCTTCCGGTCGCGATGCCGTGCAGCCACTAAGCACGACCATCCCATAACTTCCGAGCGTTAACCAAACGCGCCTCATTGCCGCATCCTAACAACTCACCGTACTGATCTCAATTGACGGCATGGCCTTTCTCGGGCAGGGAAATTTTCGTTTCAAAAGGAGCGCCCCGTGTTTGACCGTCCGATGACGACGAGCAGGAACCGCCTGCGTGCCTGGATCGACAGTATATTCCTTGATCATGCCATTTTTCGGCTGTTCTGGACGAATCTCGCCCCCGTCATCGACGGGGCGTTCTACCGATGCAATCACCCCACGCCGCGGCGATTGCGGCACCTCAAATCGCGACTCGGCATTAAAACGCTCATTAATCTTCGCGGTCATCGGAAATGTGGCTCAGACGCTTTATCCCGATGGGCGGCGGCGGAATTAGGAATTAATCTGATTGACATGGCATTCGAGAGTCGCGGCGCACCACATAGGGACCGTATTTTACGATTTCACGAAATTTATCAATCCGTCGAGACGCCTGTGCTGTTGCACTGCAAATCTGGCGCTGACCGCGCAGGGTTGGCAGCGGGGTTGATCATCATGTTCAGAGACGGGACGGCGTCAGAGGCTCTCAAACAGCTTCATTGGCGTTTCGGGCATTTTAAACATGCGCGCACCGGAGTGCTCGATGCTTTTTTCCATCTGTATCAGCGTCAGGCAGAGGGACGCCTCAGCTTTATGGAATGGGTCAGGCACGAATATGACGAGGATGGACTTCGCGCGTCCTTCCGGGCAGAGGGGCTAAGCAGCTTTCTCACCGACAAAGTTTTACGCCGGGAGTAGAACAAGAATTCACTCCGCGGCGGCGGCCTGTTCAGACAAAGTTTTAATGAGGTCCATGACGCGCTTGCGCACTTCTGCATCCGGTATGCGGTAATAAGCGCGCATTAATTCCAGCGTTTCCCGCTTGGCAAGGATGTGCAGATCCTCATTGGTCTTGACACTGTCCGCCGAAGCAAAGGCTCGGAAACCTGTCGACGTCTCCCGAAAACCGGAGGAATATCCGAGTGAGGCGGATTGCTCCACCTTTCCCTGCATATCATCAAAAAAGAATCCGATGGGCACGCGAAGGATTTTGGACATCTCGTAGAGTCGGCTGGCATCCACCTTATTTGTGCCGCGCTCATATTTCTGGACCTGTTGAAAGGTCAGACCGAGTGCGGCCCCAAGTTTCTCCTGCGGCATGCGTAGAAGCATGCGCCTCAAGCGGATGCGAGCCCCGACGTGAGCATCAATCGGACAAGCCGCAGACGGGGTTTTTGTGCTTTCGCTCATGACTGCGCGACCTGCTTTCCAAGTTGGAAGGGGAGCGGAACTTCCCTTCGGACGATTTTCGCTTCCTAGCATTTCTAATCGTTAGCAAAGCAATAAGAAAGGATAATAAACAAATAAAGATAGGTATTGATCGACCAAAAATCGCGAATGGCGTTTTTTTTACCGGAGATGGCAGTGGTGCAGCCAATATATCAGCCTTGTCCTGTGGAATCGCCCCAGTCCTCCTTCCTGCCGCGTCAAAAATGGCTGTCAGCCCCGTATTGGCGACCTGCGCAATGGGTACCCCTTCTTCAACAGCACGCAGGCGCACGGCCATCAGATGCTGCCAAGGACCAGCGCTGGCCCCGAACCACGCATCATTTGTCAGGTTCAACATCCAGTTTGGTCGCGGATTTGTGACCACCTGGCCGGAAAAAACAACCTCGTAACAGACGAGCGGCGCGACGCGCCCCAGTTGTGGCAACTGCCATGTGCGCAGCCCCGGGCCTGGCCGGAATTGCCCCGGCATGATGTTAAAGGGCAGAAAGCGCGGCTGATATTCCCCGAAGGGCACAAGGCGGGATTTATCATAAATCGCCGCGATCTCACCCTCACCATCAAGCGCCATAGCGCTGTTATACCACTGGCCCACGTCATCCCGTCGATCGCTGCCAATGATCCCCCAACTCCCCCCCGCCTCACGCGCGATCTGACGACGGGCAAAGGGTGCCTCATCCAGCAGGCCGGGGAAGCCCGATTCCGGCCAAGCATAAACGGCATCACGGTCAGGGAAAAGGGCGTGCGCGATCGAGATGCCCTCCCGGGTCAGCATCAGGGAGCGTTGCAGGACTTCCCCGCTTTCATCGCGAGAGAGGATATGGTCTTCGCTCACATTATTCTGCACAAGGACGAGCGCTGGATTCTGAACGGGAAGAAGCGGCAGGTGATGCACGCGCTCATAACCATATATCGCGATGAACATCCACAATAATGCAGCAACATACAGTGACCGCCGCACGCGAAAAAGCGCGGCGCTGGTAAGGACGAGGCAGAATGTCAGCCCATCGACACCGATAACGCTGGCAATCTGCGTCAGGACGGTGCCCCCATCGCCGGGAAAGGTGAGATCCGCCCCCAGCGGATTCCACGGAAAACCGGAAAAGAGGAAGATGCGGGACATGTCGGTCAATGTCCAACTGCCCGCGAAAATGAGGATACTGGCCCAGCCGAAACGAAATTTTCGGGCTAACAAGCTCGGCACCGCCACGAATGGCGCCAGGATCAGCGCACAGCCGGGCGTCGCCAACGGCACCGCCCACCAGAATTGCCGTCCGCCCATCAATACGGCATGTGTCAGCCAGTAAAGTCCGCCGAGATTGAGGCCGAACCCGAAAACCAGCCCGTAAAAAGCGGCTTGCTGCCATGAGGCCTCCTGCCGGGCGCACCCGTAAAGAAGCCACACGCCGCAAATAAGCCCGGGGAGAAAATAAAGAGGCGGGTACGCTGTCGCAGCGAAGAGGCCGGAGAGGAAGCAGACGCGTGCGGGACGATATCGACGCAGTTTTGAGGCTTCAGGTCCGGACAAGTTTTCTGTCGATAAGTTGGGATTGAGAGGGGCCTTTATTCCAAAGCATCCCGTAGCCGACGCTCATAATGGCGATAATATTTATCCGCGAGGAGCTCACTTTTGACGAGGACGGCAATATCCGTCGTGTTGAACTGCGCGTCCACCACCGCCCCATCACCGACAAACCCACCGAGACGCAGATAGCCTTTGATCAAGGGCGGCAGGCGCGCGAGGCACTTGCGATGGTCCAGACTATGCGGGTCCGTAAGTTGCATGGAAACATAGCGCTCCGGCAGGGCGCGGATGCGGAGTGCAGGCGGGGCAAGGTGGTTGTGATAGAGATAAGTGAGCTCTTGCGCTTTGGTCGACGGGTCCGTGCCGGGCAGGCTGGCGCAACCAAACAGGACGTCGATGCGGTGCAGGAAGATGTAGGAGGCAATGCCACGCCAGAGAAGCTGCATCGCGGCGCGCCCCCGATAGCGCTGATCAACGCAGGAGCGCCCGACTTCGAGAAGGCGGCCCGGAAAATCCGTCAGAACCGAGATATTATACTCGCCAGATGTATAGAAACGTCCGATTTTCGCGACTGCATCGCTGCGTAAAAGACGGTAAGTCCCCACAACGCCTTCCGCCCCCGATGAAATATCATGATCAATGACGAGAAGGTGATCCGCAATATCGTCGAAATCATCCACGTCCCGGCGCGACTTCAGGACTGCCGCGCTGGGATGCGCGCCCATTTCCTCAAAAAAGACGCGATAACGTAGCGCCTGCGCCGCCTCACGTTCTGCTTTGTTCTCCGCGATCCGCACGCCCAGCGCACCCGCCCGTAATTCCGGCAGGGAATCCCGTGACAGGTCCAAAGTGGAGAGAGAACCGGCGGGCGGGTTACGCGCACCATCCGAAATCAGCATTTTCAGGAGTTCAGCCTGGCGCGGCTTCGCAGTCATATTATCTCACCCGGTTGCTTCTTCCGCCCGGAAGCCGGAAGCCGCCGTCCAAACAATTCAAGGCGGTGGGAAACGAGGTCAAAACCGAGTTTCTGGGCGATGTCACGTATCATGTCTCGATGCGCCGCATCCTCAAATTCGACAACATGACCCGTATCGATATCAATGATATGATAATGCCGGTGATCTTCGGGCTCACTCGCCTCATAACGCGCGCGATTGCCGCCAAAATTCCGCCGCTCAAGGATGCCTTTTTCCTCAAGTAGGCGCACAGTGCGGTAAACTGTCGCGATGGATATACGCCGGTCGAGAGACGATGCGCGCCGATAAAGCTCTTCAACGTCGGGGTGATCTTCGGCCTCCGAGAGAACCTTGGCAATGACGCGACGCTGACCCGTCATTTTGAGGCCATGATCGATACAAAGCCGCTCTATGATTGACTCGTTCCTGGATGACATTGCATATCGCTTCGGCTTTTAGCAAGGCGGGTATGGACGAAGCTGATCGTATCCGAGTTCATCCCGTTTGCCAAGAATTGACGCTAACAAAGCGTCACGCAGCCCGGTCGGCAGCTTCCACCCCCGAACGTTGCAGCGATGCTGAAGTTCTCCTTCGTGCGGCGGAAGCAGGCTGAAACTTTTCAGGAATGATATTGGATGTTCGGCGACGCGCTTGAGAAGACGCCTCCCGAGACGGTCAGCGGCGATGGCCCAAACCGATACGACGCGCAAGTTGAGAGCGATGATTGGCGTAATTTGGCGCCACCATCGGATATTCAGGCGGAAGATCCCACCGCTCCCGATATTGTTGCGGAGTCATTTTATAAAAAGTGTGCAAGTGACGCCGCAGTAATTTCAATTTCTTTCCGTCCTCCATGCAAATAATAAAATCTAGAAAGACTTCTTTTTTGGGATGAACAGCCGGTACTGGTTTGGCCTCTTCATTTTCTTTACGGGCGATTTCCATCATCACGAGGCGCACCGACTTTATGAGCGCCATCAATTCCTCGCCTTCGATTTCATTATTCGAGACATATGCGGAGATTATCTGGGCAGTCAAGGCATGGAGCGACACGTCTGAGGCTGGACTCTTCATTAACATCACCTGGAACTTTAGAATTTGATTTTGAAAATATTTAACCTCAAAATCTAATAATATTAAGAATAATTATTTTGTAAATTAGTATATTCTTGAGACGTGTAGTGAAATGATAGGTTAAATAACGCATAAGTTTTTTTTAATTAATTAAAGTATAAATATATACTTAATAAAATTTTTTATATATGGTTGCACGCAGTAATGACTACACGATACACTGTTCATGTTTAATAAAAATTTAACTCTATTTTCCGAAAGCATGTAAAAATTTGTCAGATACTATCCGACAAATTAGCGCACATTACGATGGCGTTGCCACCGTCACTATAGTAATTTGCCCGGAAGCCGCACCTATTATACCCCTCCGACGCATAGAGCGATCTCGCGGCCGCGTTGTCGGCACGCACTTCGAGGAAAATCTTTTCCACTTTGGCGCGTTTCATCGACTCGGACATTCTCTCAAGGAGAGACTGCGCGACGCCGCGTCGTCGATAATCCGGCGCGACGCAAAGTGTCAGAATTTCCGCTTCATCCAGCGCTTTCCGCGCAATGACCAAACCGGCCAAACCGTCATGGATCGCGACCACCCAGGCGCAACATCCCGGCATAGCCAGCAGATTTCTTATATTCGGGGCTGACCACGCTTCCCCACTCGGAAAACACGCTTCATGAAGGTCTGAAAGTGCCCTGGCGGCTTCCGGGCCGACCGCGTCAACAGGCCAGACCCTCATCACGGGATCGGGGCAGGTCGGAGCCCGGCCAAGAGGGGGCTTCGCTTCAGGCGGGTCCACATAAAGCGGTGTCACACTCTCCATGGGGAGCACATGCTGCGCCGCCGCGGCAATCGCGCCCGGCGATGGTTGCAAATCCATGTCTGACCGGAAGAGATGCGACGTTGCCAGGCGATCATACAACCAGGAGGACGCGTCGCCGACGATCAATCGACCGGAGGGTATGTTCACGGAATCGGGCGCACCCGCCCAGAAAGTGCCATCCGGTCTTTCCAGAAAAATCCGGTTTCGGCGTGCGCGTGTCGCGGTCCAGACGTCCCGCATTTCTGTCTCCGCGCGGTAACATGCGCCGATAGAAACGCCATGGAGCGGACATCCATAAGCTTTGGCCAATCCGGCGGCTAAAGCAAGGCTCGCGCGCAACCCGGTGAAGGAGCCGGGGCCGCGCACCACGGTGATGGCATCCGGCCCCTTTTTTCGCCATCCCGCCGCGTCAAGCACCTCCTGCAGGAGCGCCACCATCATCTCCGATGCGCCGCGCCCGAGAAGCGCGCTTTGGGAAATAACCTCTCCCTCCGACAAGGCGGCGATAACGCCACCCGGCGCATCTGCTGCCGGCGCGGCGTTAATCACCAACATGCGCAAATTTCGCCTGACATTGACCGCTGCCAGGTCGACCGTCTCACCCATGGCGGACCTGTCAGAACAAGCGGCAAGCGGCATGGAAGTCAAGTCGCGGTGCCCGTGCGGGGGGCCGGGTTTCGCCCGAATACCCAATTCCCATCAGGAAATTGGCGCGCCAGCCCGTCTCCGCCATCAGCGCGTCCTCAACGTCGTCACTGTCAAAGCCGGAAATTGGCCAGGCGGCGAGGCCAAGCGCGCGGGCTGCCATAATCAGATAGCCGCCCTGCAGCGTCGCATTCCTGAAAGCCGTTTCCTCTGCCAGACCCACATCCGAGGCGAACCAATCCCTCAAATTTTCTTCAGGATTGAGCTCGGGCAGATGGTCAAAAAAAATCGGGTCCTGACAGATAACGACACCGAGCGGCGCATCCATGAAACGTTCAATATTGGGGGCGGATAAGGCGTGCCGGATCATTCCCCGACTTTCACGCGAGGTCAGGAAAATAAAGCGTGCCGGGCTACAATTTGCAGAGGTTGGTCCCCATTTGACAAGTTCATAGAGCGCACGCACCACATCTTCCGTAACGGGGCGGGAGGACCAACTGACCGGCGTGCGCGCAGCGCGGAACATCTGATCCAGGGCGGCAGGGTCCAACGCGCCGCTGAAGTCCGTATCAACCGGCGAGGCCCTCCCACCTGCGTCAGACGCTGGGGCGGGCTGACGCAGGATTTCATTGACCGGAGGAGACGTCTCAATATATGGCGCGTTCTCACCCACGCCCGGAAGAGTCGTCACGACATCTCCACTTGTTCAACTTCTTTGACCTCCGGCACGTAATGGCGCAGCATATTCTCAACGCCATGCTTAAGTGTCGCACGGGATGACGGGCACCCGGCGCAGGCACCCTGCATGGAAAGTCGCACCACACCATCCTGATAGCCGCGGAACACAATGTCACCGCCATCCCCCGCCACGACCGGACGGACGCGCGTGTCAAGCAACTCACAAATACGCGCCACGACCTCACGATCCTGCTCGGCAACTTCGTAAGCCTGCTCCTCCCCTTTTGAGAGCAGGACAGGCGTGCCATGTGTCAGGGTAGATGCGATCTCCGTCAGAATGGCAGGTTTCAGCGCCGCCCATTCTGACAGCTCAGATTTAGTGACGGAGATGAAATCAGCGCCAAGAAACACGCCGGTCACGCCATCAATCGCAAAAAGCGCCCCAACAAGAGGGGAACGCCCCTGCGCGGCCTCGGCCGAGGCGAAATCCGCCGTCAGCCCGTCACCTGTGACGCGGCAGCCCGGACGAAATTTCAACGTCGCTGGGTTTGGCGTATTTTCGGTCTCAATAAACATGATATCCTCACTCATACGGCGCTCTGCCTCAAATGCGACGTGGGGCCACGATATGCAAGGGGCAGGGTCAGGGCAAGGCTTTAAAATCTGGCGCGCTGGGACTGTGACACACGGGCGACAGGGAAGTTTTTCAGTGTGAAACCTCGCGAGGAAGCATGACCTGCACCTCAAGGCCCGAGGGTTGAACGTTGCGAAAACTGAGGCGACCATTGGCGCGCCTCACCTCCCGCTTGACAATCGCAAGCCCCAGTCCCGCCCCGCCCGTCTGGCGGGATCGGGAGTGATCCACGCGGTAAAAAGTCTCTGTGATGCGTGCGAGATCCTGCTCGGGCACGCCGGGACCGTGATCCGTCACGGATATGACAATACGGCTCTCCTCCACGCTCAACGCCACCTCATCTTCCAGAAAATCGGCCCGCAGCCGCAGGCGGGCCAAAGGAGTGCGAAGATCATGTGAGACAGCGGCAATCGCGACCGCCCCATTCATGGATGTGACGATGAGGACGTGGGGCATTTCAAAAACGAGGTCCTTGTTCCCCGTCAATCGCCAGGGCACCTCGGATCCCGACCGTCTCTGAACCAAGATCCGCCACGCAGAGATGCGCATTGCTCAACATGGCATGCACCGAACCCAGAGAATCAACACCCAGCGCAAGGCACTGCCCATCTTCCATATCCTCGCCCTCGCGATGCTCCCGGATGGAGAGACGTAAATTCGGGCTGGAGAGTCGCGCCACGATCACCGGTCTTTTGCGCGGGGAGACAGCATGAAGCATGTCGAGATCAGCGCTGAGCTCTTCAGCGAGGACGGAAAGGCGAACGACACTGACCTGACTGATCTACGCCTGGCGGTAAATGAAGGAGGAAGCGAGAAACACGGCGCAGATCCAGCGTCCAGCCGGAGAAACGAAGCCTCTCCCGCCTTGAACCCACGCGCCATCTGCGTCTGGCCGCACCGTAACACCGCCCTGACGCGCGCCAGTAACTTCTTCTGGCTGAAGGGCTTGGCCACATAATCATCCGCACCGATTTCGAGACCGAGCACGCGATCCCCCTCCCCGCCACGGGCGGAAAGCATGACGACCGGTGTCTGACGCAAAGGCGCTTCACCCTCATGGCTCTTGCCATATCCGGCACAGAGGGCACGGCAGAGCTCAATGCCACTGACGGCGGGGAGCATGACATCAAGAATGATGAGGTCAACAGCGGCGTTGGCGAGCGCATCCCACATCTCGTCCCCGCTTTCAACGCCACGGACACGATAACCCTCCCCCTGAAGGGCGCGCTGCACGAGGGTGCGCATCCCGGCGTCATCTTCAAAAATGAGAATGCGGGGCGGTAAGGAATGGGGCGATGGAAGCGTCTTCATGGGAAGGGCGTAAGCAATCTTGTCATGGAAATCGATTAAAAACACCAGCTTCTTCGTTAACGTCGTCGAAAAGTGAAGACGTCAACGAAACTTTTTCTAATTGTTGTTGAATATTTCTAAATATGACTTATTATTTCACAATACTAGGGACTTATTAAAATGATAATATAATTGTTTTACCAAACTTATAATAGAAAACGGCGGATCAATATTTTAATATTATTATTATAAATTTTTTATTTACCTTTATATTTCGGGAATTGGGCTGGTCGGACTGATGATGGGTCCGATCTCTGCACATGTTACTTCAAGGCCCGTCTACCGCACGGCCACGCCGTCAGGATTTGCGATGTGCGGGCCGAGGCGGTGAATGTTTTTGGTGAAGAAAAGCTTCAGTCGTCCAACTTGGGTGGTCGCGACAAGGTCATATTATGGTGCGTGACCTGCCATCATAAGAGCGATGGCGTTATATAGCCGCGCGTGTTCCGGCTTCATGACGGTCTGGCCCTGACAATGGGAACGTCTTTTAACTTGTGAGAGGATGCGTTTGGCCAGGAGTTACGGGACGCCACTCAGTTTGCCTCGAACTTGAAGGAGAAAACGCCGCGCCGCGAACCTTTCTCCGGGAAGGATCACGGCTTCATCGCTTTCTAACCGTCAGATTTCTGGCTGAGGCGCAAATCTTGCGCCGCCCCCACTCTCATGAAGCTAATGCGCTGCGGGCACAGCCGGGTGTCGGGTGATGATCTCCCATAATTGCGCGAGATTCTCCGCCGTCGCCTCACCCGAAACAGCGTCAAACGCCGTGATGGCGGCCTGCGTCCGGCCTGCGTCACGCAACGCCATCGCATAATGGAGCTGCGCAATAGATTTTTCAGCACCGGCGCTCTTCGATGCGCCCTCCTGCATCAAACGGGCGCCGTCATTAATCTTACCGGCCAGGATCAGATTATAGCCGGTTTTGACTGCTGCCTGGCCCGTGCCATCCTTGAAAGCTTCTTTCTGCGCCGCAGCGAGATGGGCCGTCGATTCCTTGACGCGAGACACCATCTGGGCGCGGAGCCTCTGCATTCGCGCGGCATCCGCACCGTTACCGATCAGGTGGGCTTTGAGGCCCTGGTCGAGCAATGTCAGGCCGAGTTGTGGTAAACCCAGCTGAACGGCGCGCTCCGACATATCGACCCACTCACCCGGCGTACGGAGCGTGCCGGTCACCGCACGCAGGCGCATCAGGTTGAACCGAAGGCTCGGCGCCATTTTTGGTTGCACCGCGAGGTCATGGATCAGGCATTCCCAATATCCCGGCTTCGGGTAATATTTTGCCAGCAGCACATAAGCGTACGTTTCCTGATCCGGCTGGTGGGTTTGATTGTAACATGTGGCGAGGAACTGCAATGCGTTCTCGCTCGGCCTGTGGCCCGCATGGATCTCTGCATCGACTATTGCACGCTGGGTCTTTGCGGCGTTGGCGTAATCGCCCTGGAGGTAATAGGCCTGCACAAGCAGGTTCCGCATCTGCGCATTCGGCCCCGCGGATTTGAGATATTGCTGGATATAAGTGACAGCGTAACCGTAATCTTTAGCTGTATAGGCATTCGTCGCGAGCGCCATCATCATCTGATGCTTCTCACCCGCGGAACTCCGTGGGGAAGCGATCAGCGCCTGATAAGCGCGGGACGCCGCCGCATGGTCGCCGCTCGCTGAGGCGATCGCGGCGCGCATTTGGTTGATTGTGTAAGTCTCGTAATCGGTCTTGCCTTTGACGGCATCGGCTTTCGCAACGGCTTCCATGGCCTTGGCATAAGATTTCCGACTCAGTGCCGTTGACGCCGCCTGAAGTGGCTTTCCCACTGCATTGGACAGAACATCAGCAGATGAGGAAGCGGCTTCCGCCGTCTGCACAATCCCGCCCGGGGCGGCGGAAAATGCAACGAGGCTAAAAGCAGCAGCACTACCGAGAATCGTGTGACGAAAAGCGAAAACACGCGCCATTTACTGGCCCTCATCCATAAACTGGTCCGATCCGACGATGCCCAGTTTCTCGACGCCAAGACGTTGGGCGTCAGCGAGGACATGCGCGACAGTGTTGTAACTTGCGAGGCGATCCGGGTGAATATGCATTTCCGGCTGATCGGGCATGGCGGCTGCCGCCTGAAAATGCGCCTGGAGATCTTCCTCACTGGTGATGGGCTCACCATTCCAGCTCAGTTGATTGTCAAAATCAATCCCGACCGTCACCACATGGGGTGGCGCGTTGGGGGGTGGCGGATTGCCCTGCGGCAATTGCAGCGCAACGGAGTGCGTTTGTAATGGAATAGTGATAATCAGCATGATCAGCAAAACCAGCATGACGTCGATGAGCGGCGTCGTGTTGATATCCACGATGCCCTCATCTTCATGCGTGCTTTCAGTTCCGACACTCATGGACATGAGCGACGCCCTCCCCTTCGAAAATCCAACCTGCTTCAGTGGAAGCGAAGTCTTAAAGTCTGATCAGCCCTGACATGGGACGCACCCGACAAAGATGCATCCGACATGCCTAACTATGTGGTTGCTCCGTAATGAAATCAACGCGGGAGATCCCGGCCTCCTGACACGTTGCCACGATCCGCCCGACTGACTCATAACGCGCTTTCTCATCACCGCGGATCTGCACCTGCGGTTGCGGCTGCATGACAGCCACCTTCTCCAATCGGGAATGCAGATCCTGCCGACTGGTGATTTGACGTTCATTCCAGAACATCCGCCCGTCTGACGTGACGGCCAGCACGACATTGCCCGGTCGCGTATGAGTCGGCTGGTTCTTCGCCTTGGGAAGCGCGACCTTGACTGTGTGCGTAGCGACCGGAATGGTGATGAGGAAGATGATCAACAAAACAAGCATGACGTCGACAAGCGGCGTCGTGTTGATCGCCGAAACGACTTCACCCTCGTCTTCACCGCCTGAACCGACATTCATACCCATATTCAGTCCGCCCGGCTGGAAGATGTGATTGTGGTCGGGGAAGCCGACTCAGCCTGCTCAGCCACGCCATGACGGTAACCGCCCAGCAGCACCGCCTGCACATCGGCGGCGAAATTCCGGACGCGGTCCATCGCGCCCTTGTTACGGCGCACCAGCAGATTGTAGCCCAGCACAGCCGGGACCGCCGTCGCCAGACCGATCGCGGTCATAATCAGCGCTTCACCAACAGGGCCAGCGACCTTATCAATGGAGACCTGACCGGCAATGCCGATCGCCGTCAGCGCGTGATAAATACCCCATACGGTGCCGAACAAACCGACAAATGGTGATGTCGAGCCCACCGTGCCGAGGAAAGCAAGCCCACCCTGAAGGCGTGAATTGATCATATCAACGGAACGCTGGATGGAGGTCGCGACCCAGCTATTAAGGTCAACAGCATCCCGCATCGAATTTTCATGGTGACGGGCTGCGGAAACCCCGGTCTCCGCAACATAGCGGAAGGGTGAATCTTCACTCAGCGCAGCCGCACCTTTTTCAAGGGAAGACTGACTCCAGAAATCGGTTGCAGCCGCCTTGGAGGAGGAGAAAATCTTAGCTTGCTCGATAAATTTCAGCACTATGATGATCCATGTGCCGACCGACATGACAACCAGGATCAGAAGGACCGAACGCGCCACCGCGTCGCCACCCGCCCAAAGCGCTTTGAGGCCGTAAGGATTATCCTGCACCGTCGCCTGCGGCACCTGAATTTCGGGAGAAGCCGGTGCGGCGACATCACTCGGGTCGGCGGGCGCTGCGTCAGCCGCGTCTGCGGGGGCCGAAGCGTCCGCCGCGCTCCCTTCAGCCTCCGGCGCGGTATTGGCTGGGGCGGCCGATGTCGCCGCAGGACTCTCGTCAGGCTGTGAAGCGGGCTGGGACGGCGCCACATCCCCTGTCGACTGGGCGAAAGAAATCTGGGGCAGCAACGCCGCAGCTGGCGCCATCGCAAGGGTCAGAGCCAGGGCGGGAGCGGCGAGCGCGGAAACGCGGAACAATCTCGTCATGATCTCCATATCCTATGTAAAAAGCCGGTTGAAACGTGTCTTGGCCAAGCGGACACCGGCGGCAACCCCGACCCGGGCTCGGCGACGCCGGCCAGACATGGAGACCGACGCTGCCGCGTCCCCGTAAACCCATCATGAGTCCAAACGCCCCACATCCGGGAAAGTCATATCTCTGCGCGAGTGATCTGGACGCCGGCATCTCACGCCTACTCATCCAGCGCGAAGTCAATATTGATGACATGGTGATGCTCGATCACAGCCACGCCATTTACGACAGCCGGTGCGTATTTAACGCGATGGAGAAAATCTTCGGCCGCTTCAACAAAGGCAGGGCCGCCAGAACTATGAGATATGTGGCAATTGGCCGGCCGCCCGTCCGGGTTGATGTCACAGGTCGCCACGACACGCCCTTCCCGCCCTTCCTCACGCATTTCATCTGGATATTCCGGCCGCGCGCCATTAATCGGGCTTGCACCGGCGGAATGGTCGCCCGCGGCACGGGCGTTACGGTCGATCTGCGCCACAGGTGGCTGGGGCGTTGGCGGCTTGACGTGTGTGACTTCCTTGATGGCCTGCTTTTGCGGCGGCGGCTGAATCTGAATCCGCGGCGGCGGCACGTAAGGCGGCGGGGGCGACGTCAATTTCGGCGGCGGTGGGGGCGGGGATGGGGGCGACGTCTCGCGGATGATCTTAGTTTTGATCGGGGGATTAAAGTGCTGAACGAGCTTCGACCCCAGGCCATTCATCAATGCCCAGATCGCAACGACATGGATCAGCACCGCCACAATGACGCCGACGATGATATACTTCGTACGATTGCCTTGCTGCTCGACGTAGTTCATCGATAACGCCACCCCATGGATCAACAGAGTTTAATCAGGCCACCGCCAAAATCATGGCCAACCGGAAACGATGAGAAACAACCTAACAATTTTAGTCGCTTACACCGAATCCTATATCTTAAAAAGTGCTTATCACATGACGATCTGACAATGCGAGTCTCAACCGCCATTGGACAACACCAGCGCGTAAGGAAGTCAACCCGGCCCCGGAAGAGACAACTATGGGCAGACACGGTGATTTTGCCTTCGAAATGGTGCGCATAGCAAGACGCGAATTTAAGAGATTCTCATTTTCAATCAATAATCGCGTTAGGGCGCCGTCATTTCCGCCCCCCCCTTGCGCGCACAAGGGATCACGGGCTTTGAGCGCGGAAAAATCACAAAAAGGGGCGCGCCCGAAGTCATGAAAAATTCACATTGTTTAACGGGAAACATTGAATGAGGGCCCGCCGATTGAATGAGGGCCCGCCGGAGGCGGGATTCGACGCTTGCGCCCCACCCCGTCACGCCGCGATTCGTTGTGTGAACCTGGGCGGGATTTCCGGCATCCTTATTTCACATGGACCGGTTTTTGCGGCCTTGAAAGCGGCGCACCTTTTTTACCGGCATAAAACACAATCAACGTCGCCCCTTGCAGGCCTGCAATCCTGCGATGCAAGGATTTGATCATTTCAGGCAGAACCTCTTCGGCCTTGAGGGCTCTATGCAGCCCATCTCGGTGCCGTTCAGCCGTCAGTGAACCCGCCGCCACATAGGCCGCATTCGGGACGTCGTGCAAATGTCACTTTAAGGCTGCATCGGGCGGGATGACGATCTTCAACACCGACAACTGCGGCGTGCCCGCGGGATAGGCCACATATGGCGTGCCATCCCAGGAGGGTTGCGTTTCCAGAAGCTTTTCTGTCTGGACCGGCGCCGCAGCCTGACTGGCCGGCATTTGCGCGCGCCCGATCATCGCGATGCAGAAAGCCGCGCATAACACTGTCAAGTTGCGTTTAAGCCCTTTTTCACAAAGTTTTCCAATATTATTATTGTCGAGAAGCTACAATTTTACGCTGTCACCGGGCCGCCTTCGATGCTGGTGAAGAAACGTCACGCGTTTGACACGATGATTTGTGGTCATAGTTATCCGGGATGAGCGAAGCTATGTTCAACACAGCTTCACCCCCTCACCTTTATTGCGCGGCCGCACTCGCGGCAGAGCGCGTGGCGCCCGCCCGTTGTGCCAGGGAAGCGGACATGAAGTCATCCAAAGCCCCATCAAGAACCGCATCCGGGTTGCCTTTCTCGACACCTGTCCGCAGATCCTTGACAAGCTGATAGGGTGCCAGAACATAAGAGCGGATCTGATGACCCCATCCAATATCCGTCTTGGCGGCTTCGGTCGCGGCGGCGGCGGCCTCCCGCTTTTGCAATTCCGCCTCATAAAGACGGGCTTTCAGCATTTCCATCGCCGTGGCGCGGTTACGATGCTGGGAGCGATCCGTCTGGCAGGCAACGACAATGCCGGTCGGGATGTGGGTAATACGTATCGCGGAGTCTGTCTTATTAACGTGCTGCCCCCCCGCACCCGAGGCGCGGAACGTATCAACTTTGAGATCCCCATCATTGACCGCGATCTTGATCGTGTCATCGACGACGGGATAGACCCAGACGGAAGCAAATGATGTATGACGTCGCGCCGCAGAGTCGAAAGGTGAAATACGCACCAGACGATGCACGCCCGCCTCTGTCTTCAACCATCCATAGGCGTTAGGGCCTGAGACGAGGATGGTGGCGGATTTAATTCCGGCCTGTTCCCCCTCACTGCTTTCTATCAACGTCACTTTATATCCATGCGCCTCGGCCCATCGCATATACATGCGCAGCATCATCTCTGACCAGTCCTGGGCCTCCGTGCCACCGGCCCCGGCATTGACTTCGAGGTAACAGTCATTACTGTCCGCCTCGCCCGACAGAAGGCTCTCGATCTGACGCATATGCGCCTGTTCCGCCAGGTTTTTCAGGGTCGCGACGGCTTCGGCGACAGTGTCAGTGTCGCCCTCCTCCTCCGCCATACTGGTGAGTTCGACCATATCAGCCGCCTCACGCTCAATCTGAAGGACATTTTCAATCTGATTGGAAAGAAGCGTGCGCTCCCGCATCAGCTTTTGCGCGGCCTCCGCGTTATTCCATAAATCCGGGTCTTCCGACCTGTGATTCAATTCTGCGAGGCGGGTTTGGACAGCATCCCAGTCAAAGATGCCTCCTCAGCAGTGCCACTGACTGCTTGATCTGCTCATGAAGCGCATCGCTTTCCGCGGACATAAAATTTCTCCATCAATCGCCCGTCAGGCGGTGTCAGCATGGTTCGGCGCGGTTATCACGCAAGGCCCGACCAGACCACGCGCCGTGTTAATAAAGCCCCCCGAGGCCGATGTCACTCTGAGATTGCGTTGTCGGTGCCGTTTCCGTGCCGGATGGCGGTGAGGGCGGCGGCAAGGCCTTTGCCGGGGGCGCGGTCGCCTCGGTCTCACCTGAGGGTATCATGTCATCCTCAGATGTGGGGATGTCCGCACCCGTATCGGACGCGTTAAGGGGCTCCGTGCCCGCGCCATAACCATGCAGCGCAATCGACGCGCCGGGCGCTTCATCGGCTTTGAAACCGTCGACGGCCATCAACCGCCCCGTATCATAGCACGCAAGGGTGATCCCATCCGGCACGCGGAATTGCAATGTCGGCCGCCCCTCCAGCGCGAATTTCATAAAGCGGTTCCAGATCGGCCCGGCAACGCGCCCACCTGTCTCATTCCACCCCAGGGAGCGCGGCGTATCATACCCTACCCAGACGACCGTCACGATATCCGGCGCAAAACCGGCAAACCAGGCATCACGGAAATCCTGTGATGTACCGGTCTTGCCCGCAATTTCACGGTCAATATCTGCAGCGGCGCGTCGTCCCGTCCCACGCCGGATGGCGTCCTGAAGCATGGACGTCACCTGATAAGCGCTTTCCGGGCTGGCGATCTGCGGCTGCGTGCTGACAATATGCGGCACGGACACATTTTGCGCGTCCGCGTCAGAGGTTTCGTTCTGATGCCCTGCTTGGTCCGTTTTGCCAAGCGGGGTTTTTTGTGGGTCGGCGGCCTGCTGGGCGGTTTCAAGCGTGGCATCCGCCGCGCGGTAAAGCACGCTGCCGTCACGATCCAACACCGTATCGATCAGATGCGGGGTGACGCGCTTACCGCCCGCAGCGAGTGACGCGTAAGCCCCGGCTTCCTTCAATACCGTGGTTTCAACCGCGCCCAACGCGGCGGGCAGGACGTGCGGCATTTTATCCACAAGTCCGACATCCTGCGCCATTTTCGCGACGGAATTCATGCCCAGATAGGCAGCGAGGCGGATGGTAACGAGGTTGCGGCTTTCACGCAAAGCATCATGCAATGTTGTCGGGCCCCAATTATCCTTCTCGTAATTCATGGGGTGCCATCTCCCCAAGGAAATGGGTGCATCATCGAATTTCTCGGAGGGCGGGATGCCATTTTCCATCGCGTCAAGATAGACGAAGGGCTTGAAGGAGGAGCCGGGCTGGCGCAATGCCTGGGTGACGCGGTTAAATTGCGACTGTTTGAAGGACCACCCCCCCACCATCGCCAGGACGCGCCCTGTGTGTGCATCGAGACTGATCAGCGCGCCCTGCACTTCCGGGATTTGCCGGATCGCAACGAATTGGCTGTTTTTGATCGGCTCGATCATGACGAGGTCACCCTCACCGAGCCGGAGGTCTTCGGATTTCATCCATGCGAAATCTTTGGACAGAATTTGCGAAACCGTCGCTTTTTTTGACGCGTCGGGGCGGTATTGATCGCGCCACGTCACCATACCCCGCCGGGCATCCGTCATCACAGCCAGGCGCCATTGCGGCAATATGCCTGAGGGGGGCGTTAACTTCTGAATCAGTTCAGGGTCATTCTGCCGAAACGCGGCCAGATTGACATGACCCACCGGGCCACGCCAACGGGACCGCCGTCGGTCATATTCCATCAGCCCTTCATGTAGGATGTGCGTTGCTGCATCCTGAAGGCGGGGGTCGAGGCTGGTATGCACTTCAAGCCCCTCCTCCAGAGCACGCGTTTCTCCGTAATCATCAATGAGCTGACGCCGCACCTCACTGGCGAACCACTCCCCGTTCGGCATCGGGCCGAAGCGCTTTGTGTCTTTGGCAATGAGGGGAGATCTCTGCGCCGCCGCCGCATCTTCAGCGCTGAGGGCGCCGGTCTCGACCATGCGGGTCAGCACCCAGTTACGGCGGGAAACCGCTCGATCCACATGTTTGTAGGGGTCATAATTTGACGGCGATTTGGGCAGGGATGCGAGATAAGCCGCCTCCGCATCCGTTAATTCGTCCAACGGTTTGTTGAAATAAGTCTGCGCCGCCGCCGCCACGCCGTAAGCGCCCTGACCTAGATAAATTCCATTGAGGTAGATTTCGAGGATTTTCTGCTTTGACAGGACGCGCTCGATCCGCATCGCCAGAAGCGCTTCACGCTCCTTCCGCTCCAGGGTCGGGGCGCGGCTGTTCAGGATCATATTTCGCGCAACCTGCTGCGTGATGGTTGAAGCGCCGACAGGTCGCCGGCCTTTCGGGCGCGTGATGTTACCAAACTCCGCACGCAGGATCGCTTTGAGGTCAACGCCGTGATGGGCGTAAAAATTCTTATCCTCGGCCGCGATAAAGGCTTTTTTGACGCGGTCCGGGATTGCATTGAAAGGCGTGTAAAGACGCCTTTCCGCCGCCAACTCCGCCAGGATACGGTCATCTGACGCATAAATACGGCTGACGGTCGGTGGAAGATAGGATTCAAGACTGGCGACGCTGGGCAGACCCGTCGTCATGCGGGAGATCTTGCCAATGACGAAAACGGCACCGCCAATAACCACAGCCAGGATGAGCGCACCCGACCCGGCGACAAATCGTCGCCATGTGCGCTGACGCGGCCCGAGACGGTGCGGATCAAAGACGTCTCGACGCGGATTGCGGTTCGGCGTAAGGCGATCGGGGTCCGACGGCATGGGTCACTTATCCAAAAAAGCGGCTGGGCTGAGCGCGCCGCGCAGGGCCGATCTCACTAGCAAAATCAGGCGGGTGGGGCAAATATCCGTGTGTTGCGCGCCGCCATGCCACGTCTATGCGCGGCAGGGCAGCGGAGCGGATCAGGCGGCACCATCAGGATTTACGTTCCTTGCGAGATTTTTCCCCAGGCATCCCGCCCTTGCGCGTCGAGGGCCTCAATATCCGCTTTCGATAATTTTATATCGACGGCGCGGATATTGTCATCCACATGTGACGGATCGCCAGAACCAGGGATGGGCAACATCACGGGTGAGCGGGCCAGAAGCCAGGCAAGGGCGATCTGCCCGCCGTGCGCTTTCTTCTCCTTGGCGAGTTGATCAAGGACAGAGCCCTTATCCGCCAAGGCGCCCGCGGCGAGAGGCGCCCAGGGGATGAACCCGATATGGTGTTTCTGACAAAATTCGAGGACGTCTTCAGATGTCCGGTCAACGAGATTGAAGCGATTCTGGACCGTCGCGACCTTGAAATACCGTTCCGCCGCTTTGATGGTTTTGATATCGACTTCCGACAGGCCAACATACCGGATCAGCCCTTCTTCCTGCATGGATTTTATCGCTTCAAACTGGTGCTTCATTTCGCAGTCCGAGCCGATACGGTGTAATTGCCACAAATCAATGGTTTTGACCCCAAGGCGGCGCATCGACATTAGGACGCATTGCCGCAGATAATCCGGGTTGCCGACGGGCTTCCAGATGTCCGGGCCGTGACGTGTCAGCCCGCCTTTCGTGGCAATGACGATTTTACGGTAAGGGTGAAGCGCGGCAATCGCGCGTGCATGGTCAGCGGGTGGCCCCAAATGCCTTTCCCGGTCAGGCGCATTGTTCCAAAACCGAGGCGCACGACTTCCATCGTTCCACTGATTTTGAACGTGCCCGACTTCCGGGCGTCAAGCGTTCTCATGGCAATATTCCTATAAATTGGCCCGATTTTAACGATTTGCCGCGTCCGCCGTTGCAATAATGAGGTGTATTTCAAGCGCAACCGGCGGGGTTTCGCTTGCCGGGCAATTATGGCATTCAAGGTTGCGGCGCCCATGACGCTTGTCGATTGCGCCTTCCCTTCCCCCGATATTAAGGACGGATTGCCATGACGCAAATCAGCCCGAAGGCCGGTCATACGCTTCCACCTGAAGAACTGACAGATATTCAGGCCCTGCAGGACGCTTATTACGCGCGTAACCCTGACGTGGCTGATGCCACGCAGCGCGTCAGCTTCGGCACGTCCGGCCATCGTGGCACATCGGTTAATGGCAGTTTCAACGAAACCCATATTGCCGCGATCGCGGAAGCCATATGCCGTTATCGCGCGACCGAAGGGATCACCGGCCCGCTTTTCGTCGGAATCGACTCTCACGCGCTGTCCGCCCTCGCTCAAAAAACCGTGATTGAGGTCATGGCGGCGCATAATGTCGTTACTCACATCGACGCCCATGATCGTCTAACGCCGACCCCTGTCATTTCCAACACCATCATCGTCCATAATGCCGATGAAAGCGCCCCGCGCGCAGATGGCATCGTCATCACGCCCTCGCACAACCCTCCTTCAGATGGCGGCATCAAATATAATGCGCCGCATGGCGGCCCGGCAGATACCAAAGCCACCGGGCAGATTCAGGACATGGCCAATCAGCTTATGTCGGCGGGGTTGGAAGACGTCAAACGCCTTCCCTATGACGCGGCACGCGCCGCGCGTTGCGTCAAAACCTTTGATTTCGTCGCGCCTTACGTGAACGCGTTAGGGTCCGTCATCGATATGGAAGCTATTCGCGCGGCGGAGATTTCCATCGGGATTGACCCGCTGGGCGGCGCATCCATGGATTACTGGCAGGCGATTATTGAACGTTTCGGTATCAATGCGACAATCGTCAGTCGGGAGCTGGACCCGCAATTTGGCTTCATGACCGCGGATTGGGATGGTAAAATCCGCATGGACTGCTCCTCCCCCTATGCCATGGCACGTTTGATCAACATGGCGGGACAGTTTGACATTGCGTTTGCGAACGACCCGGATGCGGATCGTCACGGCATTGTCTGCAAACCTGCAGGATTGATGAACCCCAATCACTATCTTGCTGTCGCCATCTGGTATCTTTCCCAGAACCGGCCTGATTGGCCGAAAGACTGTAAAATCGGCAAGACGTTGGTGAGCTCCGCCCTGATTGACCGTGTCGGGCAGAAACTGGGGCGCGACATTATCGAGACCCCAGTCGGGTTTAAATGGTTTGTGGATGGAATGGCCGCATCCACACTGGGCTTTGCGGGCGAGGAAAGCGCAGGTGCGTCCTTTCTCAACCGTGCGGGCAAGCCGTGGAGCACGGATAAGGATGGGATTATCCTCTGCCTGCTTGCGGCGGAAATCACCGCCAAAACGGGCAAGACGCCCGGCGAGATCTATGCCGACCTCACGCGTGAACTTGGCGCACCTTTTTACGCCCGCATCGATGCGCCGGCAGACCCGGATCAAAAGCGTATTTTAAGCGCGCTGAAGGCGGAACAATATTCGGAGACCGCGCTGGCAGGTGACCCGATTACCGCCAAACTTACCCACGCGCCCGGCAATAACGCCCCGATTGGCGGGCTGAAAATCAGCACCGCCCAAGGCTGGTTCGCCGCCCGCCCTTCCGGCACGGAAAACGTCTATAAAATTTACGCTGAAAGCTTCGTCAGCGAAGCGCATCTGAAACAGATTCAGGACGAGGCGCAGGAAGCAATTGCGGGGATTTTTAAGGCGGGTGCAGGCGGCCTTTGACGCTGCCGTACGGCACGTCGCGTCTTCATCTCGAAGGCGACGACGTGCCTCGACTATCCCTGAGTGACCGATGAAAAACTGACGAGAACTCACAAGTCAAAAATGCCCGGCTAACCGCCCGCAATTTTGAGGTGACACGTCCCTACTCGTTGAGAGGACATTTGGCGTCCGCATTGATGACGGCGAGGCGCTCGCATGCTTCCTCCAACTGGTTTGCGAGCCAGCTCATCGTGTTGCGACCGGATTTCTTCGGCGCGCTGGAAAAAATTTCGAGCGTTTCGCGGATTGCATGGAGATCGGAGAGAACATCGGACCTGTTTAGATCGCCATTTTTATCGATGAGCGCGTCAAAATCGCTCTGCGCATGATCCGTCTGATTTCGTCCCGATGGGCAGAAGGCTTATAATTAAACTTTTTGTCCAATTTGCTTCTCCAGACATATTCAGCTCTGAGGGCTGAACGCAAAATTAAGATGCTGATTGATGCGCGGTCAACAAAAATTAAGAAATGCTTAGGAGCTGTTAAAAATAATCGTTATCGCGCGCGCCAAAGAGAAAACTCGTGATGCCGAACCGGTATTGCGCGTATCGCATCAGGCATTTCGCCGGCTATTATCAGCCCATGGCACAAAAGGCTGCGGGACGTTCCAGCTAAGGCGCGCCTACTGGCGACATCGCACATCAGCTGCACCGTCTCACCCGACATTTCGGAAATGCGAAACGACATGCTGCGCCGACCTCCATTGCCGCTTTTCGGCGATCAACATCACTTATGTGTCATCTGGGGGGCGCAACGAGGTGGTATTGGCGCCTTTGTGCTGTGACGAAAAGCCGCACCCATTTTGCGCGCACGGTCCATATCCTCATAAACGGCCGCCAGCGTGCTTAAAGCCAGAGTACATTGTGCGGACACCTTGTTGCGCGCGGCATTATCGCTGCGCTGCGGCATCAAAACCCGCGCCATGCCTGAAAAACTTAGCTCATCGATCAACATAAGTTCCAGCAGGTTGAAGATCGGTACTTTGACAGCGTGCCGAAGCTCCGTCAGAGCCAGGCCCACTTGGGCGCGCGTCATACGCCATGAGAGAACGTTATGCACTAGATGCGTGCTGCGCACAGGCGGATCCTGATTTTCGGAATAGCCGTAACGCGCATAAAGCCAATCCCGCCTTAGCCGACAGGAAGCCTGAACTTCAGCATCCTGTATCGCACCGGCATTAAACAGCGCCTCTACCGTTGAGATCACTCGAAAGGGCGCCTTGCGCGTAAAGACGGATTTACTGAGGCGCTCTGCTGTCGGCGTAATCGGCTCGGATGATGAAATGGCTTTTTCTTTTTCCGGGATACGCTGCTTCAGGTCCGAACTCATTTTTAGCTCTCCAGACTTTTCTTGTTAATTGAAATATGAGATCCGCACCCTGTCGATGCCGCACCTGCTGAACAATTAGAGCGCCCGCGCTGCACCTCTATGCGGGCGCGTAAGGACTCGACACAGATCAAAGCGACACTTTCTCGACACATCCATCGCGCCCTGCACCGCGCAACAGGCTTTTGCCGGTGGCGGCAGACATCAACAGTGATGCGCGCAGGCCCTGATATGGGGCCGCAGGAAATCACAAACCCCCGCAGCATCCCGCTGAAAGCACGCCCCTGACAACGTCCGTGCCGTCCTGCGCCATCGGGATGCGCATTTCAGGGCCGGTCTCATGCCGCACGCCGCGTCGCGTGAAGAATTCAGACATTGAACCGGATGGTCCACGCCGCGCATATGCGACAAGGCATAAACACCCGGCTTTGCGTCCTGCCGGTATCTTAATTTTTGAGGAAATCTCAATGGATGCGATGATAGAGAGAGTTTGTATCTATAAATGAGTGAAACCATGACTGATAACTCGTTAAAGAGCTTTGCTTCATTGAAATTGGAGGAGAGAATTACCCGCATCCAACAACCAAAAATACGACAATTGTTTTTGTGCCAGAGTGGAACATTTCACGCAAGGGGTAAAATTGCTGCAATGGAACTTCCTTTTCTTTTTTTTGTGATTTTATATTGCGATGCATGACGTCGGTGAAAAGCTGAGGAGCCTCCGGAAGGCTCGCGGCTACAATCAATATGATATGGTCGCAGAGCTGGACCTTGAAGGTTTCAGCTCTTCTGCGGCGACGCCCTGAGCACCGTCTTTACCGACATATAACAGCTCTCTGGAAACCATAGTCATATTGCCCTCAGCTCGACTCAGCTTCGGGAGCGGACATAATTGCTCGGATTGAAAAAATTCGGGCGATGCTGGTGGGCCGGACTTCAAACTCTCCGCGAACATGCGTTCCACATCATGTTAATTTGAACGGTGTTTTTTTCGTAACTAACCAGTTTAATCACGCCGTTTAACAAAGCGAACCATTGCGACGCTCTAACCCGAAACAGGACGGAGATCATTGTGGATCCGGCATATCCGGGCCTTGCTCCCGCTCCGAGCGGACTATATGCGTTAACCGCGCCATTCACGGTAAAAAAATCGATGACTGTCCGCGCAACGACTCCCGATTTTATCGACGCCGCATTCACAGCGTGATCCATCAATAATCATGCGCCAAAACCATCAAATTTAACCCGATCATTGCGCCTCAACTCCGCTTTAACGAAGTTTATAGGTTAATAAAAATTGCCCTTCCATCATTGTGGAAAATTTTGAAGTCGATGTGAAATCGAAGTGAAATCGACTGATGATATACAAGTTTTCGTTTTTTATATTTAAAAAGTTTCAGGTATTAATCATTGATGAACGAAATTTTTTCACTTATTTCGAAATTAGTCGTTCACAAATCGCATTGACGCCTTCACTCTTACGTCAGTCGAGCTGTCCTTGCTTGGCGAAGACTCGACTGTTCACATCACACGAAGGTAATTATCGCTACTTAACATAAAAAATTTTTATATTTTGCATTAAGTTCGAGGTATCCGAAAATATGATCTTCGGAACATATAGATATCGTTATTTTTTTCACACGGCACTTATCTCTCTCCCTCACCTGCCTTGCATCAACCGCACTCGCGGCCTGTGACGGCACGTCAGGAACGGTCACGTGTGCGGGCACGATCACGAGTACGGTCGGAGCAGGCCGAAATGACAGTATCAAAACACTTAATTTAGAGGAAGGCGCGACCATCAACACGTCTAACGTGTCCATCAGTATGGGCACGGGGACGTCAAGCAACCCTAATGTCATGAATATCGGCGGCACCGTCCAGGGTGCGGGTATCGGCATCGGCCTCTATAATACCGGGCCAAACGTCATTGAATTTGGCGGGAATACCGTCGTCAATATCAAATCAACGGGGCGCATCATCCAGACAGGCGGCGCCAATAATGGTGAGACGTTCAATCCGACGGGCGGCAACAACACTATCAATAATTATGGCTCGATCCGGGCGAGCACGCAGGGCACGGGCACTGTCGTCGGCAACTCAGGCAATGGCCGTATTGTTTTCACCAATAATAAGGGAGCGGTGGTCAGAGGCAATATCGCCCTGACCACAACACGGCTCATACGTCAATCTGATCACATTATTTAATGGCTCAACCGTAACAGGGAGCATTGGCGGGGGCAGTCCTGACCCTCGCTGGCGATGACGCCACGGACACGCTCAATAATACGGTGACTGGTTTCAGCACAGTCAATAAAAACGGCAGCGGCACCTGGATCGTCGGCGCCCCTCCCGCCTGTCAGGTCTCGCTTCAAATGTCACCGTCAATGTCAATGCCGGGACACTGGTCCTTGCGGGTAACGAATCCTCCAGCCAGACGAAAGCGACGATTGCCTCAGGCGCGACGCTTCAATTGGGAGAGGGCGGCACATCCGGCTGGATCGATAATGTCAACGCGAATAATGGCACGCTCGATATCTCAAATGTCACAACATTATCGCCTTCCATCAAAGCTCTGGACGGCACGAGCAACACCATTTTGGGGCAGAAAACTCTGACCCTGTCGAATGCCAACAGCACATTCGGCAATAATTATGCCGAGGTCATGTCCGGCACAGGTGGCTTGATCATCGCCGCAGGCACCCAGATCCTCTCAGGGCAGAACACCTATACGGGCGCGACATCCATTGGCAGCGGCGTGCATCTGACGCTCGGCGATGGGGGCACATCGGGTTTTATCGGCAATACGGCCAGCATCGCCAATGATGGCGAACTGACGATCAATCACAGTGACAAAGTGACGTTGCACGGGGCCATTTCAGAGGCGGGACGGCTGAACCACAGGTCGGCAGCGGCACGACCATCCTCTCAGGCAATAATAGTTACACGGGCGGCACGAGAGTTGCCTCCGGCATTTTGCAGGTTGATGGTGATCAGTCCGGCGCGCAGCTTAGCGGTAAGGGCGTGATTGGCGGCAACGTCACCATCGCTGACAATGCCACCCTCTCCCCCGGTGAAGGCACAAACAGTGTCGGCACGCTGAAAATTAACGGCAATCTCAACCTCGCTTATAATGCGGTGCAGAACTGGAATCTGGGCCAGGCCAATGCTGAGGTCGGGCAGAATAATGACCTCGTCGCCGTCAAGGGCGATCTCGTTTTCAGCGGCACGATCAACGTCACAGGTCCGAATAAGGGATCGGAGCCCTTGGGCCAGGGGATCTACCGCATTTACACTTATGAAGGGTCATTCTCCGGAGTCGTGCCGACCGCCAGTTATCGAGCCACCGCCAATGGCGCCGGAGAAACGATCGGCCCGAATGGTCGCCTCGGTTCAGTCGAGACCGCTCCCGGCACGACAATGCTGCTTCAGACATCGATCGATCACCAGATCAATCTCGTCGTTAGCGACAATGTCCTGACTTTCTGGGATGATGGCGACACTGTCTCCCCTGGGCCCGGCGGTATGGAAGGCAATAACACCGTTAATGGTGGTAATGGCACCTGGACGACCGACAATGGCAATTGGACGGATGTTAATGGCGGGCGCGATGGCGCATGGATGCAGGGCACGTTCGCGCTCTTCGCCGCGCAGGCTGGCACGGTCACCGTCCGGAACACGACTCACGATGGTGCAGCGTCAAATGTTCTGACGCGCGGTATGCAATTCGCAAATAATGATGGCGGCGTTTACAAAGTCACGGGCGATGACCTCTACGCCACAACCGCCACCACGACGATCCGGGTGGGGGATGGCACGCAACAGGGCGCTTCCATTTCAGCCGTTCTTGATACGGTGATTAATGACAGTCTCGTCGCTAACGGCACAAATCTGGTGAAATCAGATGCGGACACCCTCATTCTCACCAAAGACCAGAATTATCGCGGCGAAACATCCATCAGCGGCGGCACGCTGCAATTGGGCGATGGTGGTACCTCGGGCCGGATCACACGCAGCGCGGTCATCCATAATAACGGGAAGCTCGTCGTCAATTTCAGCAATGATTTGGTCTTGACGCAATCCATCGATGGCAAAGGCCGTGTCGAGCAGGCTAGCTCAGGCACAACCACGGTGAATGACCGCAATAATTACATAGGCGGCACAGCTGTGACGCATGGCACCCTACAGGGCACGGCGAGCAGCTTCGGCGCGGGCGGCATTGATGTCAGCCAAGAGGGTCACCTGATTGTTAATCAGCAGAAAGCGGCTTTGCTCGCCAATGCGCTTTCCGGCGCGGGGCGCTTCACAAAAACGGGCGCGGGCAACATCACCATTAATCGTGATAATGCCGGCTTCACCGGGCAGGTCGATGTGCAGAAGGCGGCCTCGGCATTAATGGGAACATGGCGCAGGCCCGTTTAAATGTGCAGGATGGCGGCACATTATCAGGTGTGGGGACGATCGGAGCGACGCAGATTACGCAGGGCGGCATTATCGCTCCCGGCAATGATGGCGCCATCGGAACGCTGACGGTCAATCAGAACCTGACCATGGCCCGCGGCACCCTTTTCCGTGCAAAGGGGAACGGTCAATCTTCCGGCACGACCATCACGGACGGCGGAAAGACCTATAGTGGCCTCAATAGTGACCGCATCCAAGCGGCCGGAAATGTCAGTCTCAATGGCAGGATGGTCAATTTCAATGTTGCCCGACGCACCGTTCTTAAAGCCCGGAATGCTTACACGATATTGGAAGCGACAGGTTCCCTGTCCGGCCAGTTTGACCGTCTCGAGTCCAATATTAGCGAGCAATATTTATTCCTCAAGCCCAGCCTTTTTATGCGGGCAACCTCGTTAGTATCAAGCTTGATGGCAGCGGCGTCAGCTTTGCCGCGGTCAGCCGCGCGCAAAACGGAATCGCGATCGGCCGCGCACTGGATAAACTGCCTGAAACCAACCCGCTTGCGCTCGCTTTGAGAGGATTGAATCAGAATAATGCACGGGATGCCTTAAACACTGTGTCGGGTGAAATCCATGCCTCTATCGTCACCGCCTTGGTGGAAGACGCCTATCAAGCGCGCGAGACCGTGGCGGAACGGCTCGCCAGCGCGGATTGTGAGGGGGCTTTTTCATCCGGGTCCATGCAGACCGCAACACTGAAAAGCGACGCGCCGGATCCGCACTGCTACCGGGATCGCGCCGTTCTCTGGCATCGGGCTTATGGAAGTCTCGGACGCAATTTCGGCAATGAGAATGTCGCGACCATGAACCACACGACAGCCGGGTTCATGATAGGGGCGGATGCGCCGATCTTTGAGACAGCACGTATTGGCGCCCTGTTTGGTTACAGCAACTCCTCCTTCCATATTTTAAACGGACGCGCCTCATCAGGGCTCGCATCTAAATGCGGGATATCTTTCCGGCACGGCCCAGGCCTTCGGGGAGGTCGGATATCGGATCCGCCGCCGCCGGACGATCTTTGAGCCATTTGCGGGGATCTCTTACGTCAATGTCCATAATGGCAGCTTCCGTGAGCATTATGGCCCTGAAGCGGTCAACGGGCGGGCCTCGACGGCGGGCGTCACTTTCTCGACCTTCGGGCTCCGGTCATCAGCGACCTATCGGATCGGCCATGCCATCATCATGCTGCGACTGATGATTGGCTACCGTCACAGTTTCGGCCCGCTCACGCCGCATGCCTCCCTCAATTTCGCGACATCCAGTGACGCAAATATGAGCGTCTTTGGCACCGGCCTCGCCTCGGATGTCGCGGTCGTGGATGCTGGAATCAGTCTGAAAATGACTGACCGCATTGATGTCGGATTGTTCTACCTCAGTCAGTATGGCGTTCAAGCCATTGATAGCGGCATCCGGAGACAATCTGGTCATCAAATTCTGAAGATGAAGACCCCTCATTTGATTAACAGGAGACGAAAAGGAGAAAATTCAAAACAGCGTGAAATCGCCGCTTTGCTGATCGCTGTCACAGTGACAAGCATCGTGGGTTATGCGGCGATGAGTGTCGCTTCCAGCCGGAAGGCGCCCATTCATCCCAAACCTGTCGCTCATGATATATCCAAGCTGGAATATCGCCTGCCGGACGGGGTAACCGCCCTGAACGAGACATATCAGGACTGGCGGGTAAGCTGCCAGAAACTGAAAACCGGGCCGAGATGCGCCCTCGTGCAGCAATTGGCGGATGAGAAAAGCCATCAGAAGATCCTGACCCTACAATTTGAGCCGGAGAAGGATAAGATCGCCAGCCTCGTCGTCATGCCTTTCGGCCTTGCTTTGTCAAAGGGTATTTCGATCAATGCCGATGGTGGGCAGGTTGTCTCCGTGCCGTTCAGCACCTGTATGCCGAATGGCTGCCTCGTTCCATTCAGTCTGACGCGAGATCAGTTCTTCAGCCTGCAGGCCGCGAAGAAGCTTGAGGTCAAGGCATCGACACCGAAGGATCAGAATGTGATTCTCGTTGTGTCCTCGAAAGGCCTCAAGGAGGCTTCCGCAAGGTTGGCCGCGATGCTGGCCGGGTCATGACGCTTTTGAAGCACGGCGCACCATTCCCTCAATGCTGCAAGATCCCTGAAGCATCAGCGCCCATCGAGAAGCGGAACCGCGCGCGCGACTGTCTCCTGTCGGTGTGTGACAATCACCCGCGTGACGGCGAGATCGTCAATCGTGGCTTCAATTCGGCGTTCCGCTGTCGGGTCGGAGATGGCTTGTTGCCTCATCGAGGAAGAGTGTATCGGGTTGGCGGTAGAGGACCCGGGCAAAAATGATGCGCTGGCGCTGCCCCCGGACATTGTCCCACCCATTTCACTGACCCGCGCCTCAAAACCCATGGGCAGATTTTCAATGTCATCCAGTATCTGCGCCTGCGCGGCACATGTCATGACACGGGTGAAATCAATTTCCTCATCGAAACTGGCAATATTCTCCGCGATATTGCCTGAGAGGAGGATATCATCCTGCATCACGCCTGCAATCCGGGCGCGATAAACCTGCCTGTTCTGAGGGGTGAGAGCCACGCCGTTCCAGAAAACTTGTCCCTCCTCCGGCGGGATCAACCCCATCAAAACAGACATCAAGGTCGATTTGCCGCACCCCGAAGGCCCTTCGATCGCAAAACTGGCCTGCGCGGGGATGGTCAGATTGAGATTGCGAAAAACCCAGTTTTCCTGCGCAGCATATCGAAACCCGATATTGCGGCACTCAATGACGGGAACGTTTTTTTCGGACAATACGCGAGACATGCACGGCGACGGAAAGCTCTCCGTCGCAGGGTCAATCGGGGTCAGGGCGATATCCGCAATCTGGTGGCATTGGACTTTCAGATTACGGATTTTAAAAGCCGCATTGACGAGATTGCCAAAACGATGGGCAAACTGATCCCGGTAGTTCAGAAACGCGATCAGCATCCCGATCGACATCTCGGCTGAAAGCACCATGCGCGCGCCGAGCACGAGCAGAAGCACACGATCCGCCCCCCATAAAATCTTCTGAGAACGACTGAAAAACAGGTCATAGCGTTGCAGACGCAGATTCGTATTGAAGCTGTCAATCAGCCGGTTGCCCCAGGCAAATCGCCGCCGCCCCTCCAGCGCTAGAAGCTTGATGGTGCGCATCCCGCGCAATGTTTCCAGAAAATGGCTTTGATGCGCGGCATTCCGGGAAAGCAACTCTTCGGACAAATCCCGGTAGGGGCTGAAGAGAAAAAGCCTCAGAAGAAAATCCAGCGCGGAAAAAGCGAGGATGATCAGCGACAACCATCGCGCATAGATGATGATCATGATCATCATCCCGACCGCCATAAGCCCATCCATGACGCTCTGGATCAGATCGGTTGTCAGTGTCTGCTGAATGGTCGCGAGGCTTCCGAATTTCGACTGGATATCGCCCGCGCCCCGCCGGGTGAAAAATTCCTGCGGCAATTTCAGCAAATGGGAAAACAGGCTGAAATTCCATTGCACGGAAATGCGTGTCGATAAAATCATGATTGACCAGCCGCGAAATGTCGCGAAACACCTTGAAGAACCAGCAGAAGCGCCAGTGCCATAGCAATCGTCCAGAGCAGGGATTGATCCCCTGTCACGAGCACTTCATCAATGATGATCTGGGTCAATAGGGGATTGATCAGCGCAATGACTTCCAGCCCAAGAGAGAGGGCGCCAAGTGCGAGAAGCGAGAGAGGCAGCCGTGGGACATAGCGCAGCATATCCCGTATATCAAGAAATCAAGAAGCTGACGGTCATCACGCCGGGTGAAACGTGTCGTCGGTGAGAATTCAACAGCGACGCCCGTAAAATGGCGTGAAAACTTCTCTCGCGACAGGGCGCGTTTGCCGTAAGCCGGGTCATGAAGCGTTATCCGGCCTTCCGTAACCTTCACCAGCACCACAAAATGATTGAAATCCTAATGAATGATGCAGGGAAGAGTCAAACGCCCCAGGGAAGGCAGACCCAGCTTCAAGGGGCGGGCATTTAGATCTTCCCGCCCCGCCTTTTGGATCAGGGATTTGAGTGTCGTGGCCGCATGGGATGTCGCCGTGTCCCGCCGCAACGTCGCGAGGTCAATCTGATGGCCGTGGTAAGACATGATCATCGCCAGACAGGCGAGCCCGCATTCGGAAGCCTCCGATTGCAGAATGACCGGCGTGCGCCCCCCGAACCCGAATTGCAGCGCCTTGAATTTCACGTCGTCACGCCCCCGCCATCCGCTTGGGAGATCTGCCGCAACTTCATAGCGCTGGAGATGAAGGGGTCGAAAAGCCACTGGTAACGGCGGCGGTGATCCACGGCGATCTCCGCTTCCAACTTCATGCCGGGCTTCAATTTCTCTCGCCTGCCGTAGACCATGGCAATGCCACGTTCCGGCCCGACGCGGATGCGATATTGATCCGTATCGGGCGCATCCGGCGGCACGCCCCCTTTCGGCAGCATTGTCGCGAAGGGCACTTGCATCGGGGATCGCGTGACTTCCACAACGCGCCCCCGATAAAGACCGAAACGCTGATAGGGGTAAGGCGCGTATTTCAGCAGCACTGGTTGCCCGACATGGATGAAGCCCACAGCCCGGCTGCTGACGAAAAGCTCCGCCAGTAAAGTGGCGTGATCCGGCAGGATGGTTAGTAATGGCAGGTCATTCCCGACCTGCTGACCAATATGGGACATCATCCCGTCAATTGTCCCGGCAATGCGTGCTTCCAGGATGGCCTCAGTCTCCCGGCTTGCCTGAGAGATCTGTCGACGACAATCCGCCAATTGCGTGTCAATCTCGTTCAACCGGCGCGCCCATTCAATGGGATATTGCAGGATTTTGAGCTGATCCGCGGATCTCTGCCCTTCAACATCAATCAGCGCCCTCACCATCTGCGCATGGACGTTGAATGACTGGAAATACACATTGAGCTGGCTCTGAAACTGCGTCTGCGTCACAAGGCGCGTCCCGATCGCGTCCTGCATCTGCTTCGTCGCATGATCAACAAGGGGCAGGATTTTTTCATCCCGCACAATCTGGGCTTTCAACATGGCGCGCTGCCTGTCGAGCGTGGCCAGACGCGCCTTGATTGTAAAGAGCGCGATCGGGGCGTCTTTTTCAGCCAGGCAGCGCTTTTCCTGCAGAAGCCGGTATTGCGCCCGGAGTGTTTCAAGGGCGTTCCGGCCCGTTACGTCGATTTCTGACCGGTGCGCCACATCGAGGGAAAAGAGTCGGTCCCCCGCTTTGACATGTTGGCCTTCACGCACATGAATTTGCGTGACGATGCCGGTCTGATCAGCCGTCATGACGACCAGCCCCGTCCGTTGGCACCAAAGCGCCCGCCGCGTGGACGCGGCGCGTGTACGAGCCAAACGCGCCGTAAAGACAGATGACGATGAAAAACAGGCCTGCCCCCAGCGCGGCCCATATTCCGGAGATCGGCGCCAGTTTGCACGTCGCGCCCATCCAGCTTTCCTGACGCCATTGAAGCGCCTCCTGCCGGAAAAGCGGCCTCGATTCCTGTTTCGCCATCGTTATTCTCTGCCGAGGATCTGCAATAAAAAATTTTGATAAAACGCTAATAAAATGCTTTTACATAAAAATGCGTCAGGTAAAAAGTGTTATTTTATGGATATATCGCACCGAATCGCTTGAATCAAAATTCTTTCCGCTCCGGGACTTGGTTTTGGTCTTGAAATTGACAGAAATTCCTGGATTTTCATAGTTTTGACTTGCCGATGGTGACATGTTTCGGGGGTAATGAGATTGCAGAACAGGCGGTCGGATGATGTCAAAATCATCAAAAAAACCTGACGGAGGAAAGCCTCGCCCCCATTGTGGACCGTCCGTTTGATTTACGGCGTCACCCTTTTTCCGGCCGATATGGTTACATCCGCGAATCCCGAGCCAGATGGGCGGGGCAATCGATCGAGGATCAGACATTCGGTCAGTTCCGCTTCAAATTACTGGATGGGGGTGCCGATTTCTCCACGCAGCAGGCCGCGTTGAAGGCGATCATTGAATGTGCCGAGCGCTACGCAAGTGCCGTCTGCGCACCGCGCGATATTAAATTGGTGAAAGGCGCAGCGCTCCGTGACGCCATTCCGGTTGAAAAATTTCCCCGCTTCTCGGCGGATGAAATTGCCCGATCACCGGATTTGCTGGGACATTACGATGCAGGCGCTGAAATCAGATGGATCAAAGGTTTTTGCTGTCAGTCGCGAAGGATCGTATCCGTCCCGCTCGTGATGACCCATTTCGTCGCCCATCCTCTTGAGACGGAACGGTTCTGCCTCCCGATTTCCACCGGTGTCGCGGCGCATACTAAACGTGACAAGGCCATCCTCGCCGCGATTCTGGAGGTCATTGAAAGAGACGTCATCGCCACGACCTGGCTTGCACGATTGCCTTTGCGCAAGCTGATCATGGATGATGATATCCCGATCAGATCAATATTGCCGAAACGGTCCGACAAGCGCAGAGAACGTCCTCCCCCCTTACCATCCTGGTCTCTGACGGTGAGTTCGGTGCGCCCAGTTTCTACGCCATCCGGCAATTTCCCCTGCGCGACGACATCACGACAATGGTCGGCTGCGCCACCAAGCTTGACCCTGTGGAAGGTATCAGAAAAGCAATCTCCGAAGTTTTTTCGGTCGAGCTTGCCCTTCAGAACCATCTGTTGACCAAATCGCCCGTCGCGTCACCGGAAGATTGCACAACCATTGCGGATGGCGCGCTCTACATGGCCGCGCCATCCCGCATGGACGCATTTGATTTCCTCCTGAAAACGAAACAATCGACGCGTCTCTCAACTTTACGCGCTTCCAAGTCGTCATTTTCAGGCCTCAAAGAACTCATCCGCGCGCTTCAGAGGGCGGGGCTCTCCCTCTATCTCTGCGACATCACGCCTGACGACATATCGGATGCCGGCATTCATGTCGTGCGCGCTTTGATACCGGAACTCATGCCTTTTTCCTGCGTGCATCGGGGGCGTTACCTCGGCACGCCACGCCTGTTTCAGAAAGCCAGCGTCGTCTTGGGAAGGCCCTTCACTTTAGGAGACGTCAACCCGATGCCCCAACCCTTCGCATGAGGTCGGAAATGAGATTTTTCATGGAAGATGAGGACCTGTTTGCGACCCACATGCGCCGGGCGCTTCTTACAGATTTCCCGGAAGATGCGGATCACGTCCTGCGCGATCGCGCGATTATCATCTCATCATCCTATCGCAAGGCCGTGCATCTTGCGCAGCTCAGTCAACAGCACCTCTGCGAAAGGCTCATCTGCATTTTCCTGACCAAAATGAGCATTGCTGCCAGTCCGCTTCTGGAGGGAGCCCATGCAGTGGAATGTGCAAGCTGTTTTGAGAGGAAATTTTTCGCGCATCTGTCATCGCTGGAAGATCATCTCTGGACGCAGGATAGCGCGGCTTTGAGCGGCAAATTTTACGCTTCCTTCCTGCCATCGCACCTCACCATGTTTTCCGCCATTCTGCGCCGCGCTGTCAGGGATGAGGATGCGTCGCGGAAAAATTCCCTCCTTTATCACTTCTTCGATGGCAGCGTCCGGCGTCTGGCATTTTCACCCCTGCACCGATGCGCGTGCCGCGCGCCCAGCGCCTGCGCGCCGTCGCAGGATTTCTCACAGTTTCTGTAAGAAGACGGTTCAGCATGATTGAAAACAGATCCATTCTTCAGGTTGCAACACCTTACTCCCGTGATCGGGAATTATTGTTGATGCTGCCGGAATATTCCCGTCTCACCCGAACAATCGAAATTGTTGATCTGCCACCGGACGGGTTGCGCTTTATCGGCGATGCCGGGCACTTCTCGTTGAAAGGCACCGATTTTGCGGGATCGTGTTGCAGGGATCGTGGCATTATTTGACGGCAGGCGATCGCTGGACCAGATCATTCAGGACCATCCGGAATTCTCTCCCACAGCGATTTTCGGGGTGCAGGCCCTTCTCTTCCAGCAATGCATGTTGGAAAATGGCTGTGCAGACGACGCCGCAAATCACGTCGAAATTTTTGAGAAAAATTATCTCAGTCATCTCGCCAGTCAGCAATCCGACGCGTCCTCCGGTGAGGCGCTGAGCCAGACCCTTAAACAACGCAAAATCGGCCTTCAGACGGCGTCAGACATGCTGCGAAACACGGCCCTGGCCCGCCCGAACCATCATTTTACAGCGTGTGGCATTGATGACATTGCGGGAAGGGCTCTGGATTTCATCATCTGGCACGTCGATTTGAGGGACGCGGAAGGCACCACACGCGGCATCGCGGCCTATCATGATGCAGGTCGGTCCGTTCTCCCTCTGACGCGTTGTTTGCAGGGTAATATCGTCGGACCGTTACTGATCCCCCATTTCGGCTGTCATCCTGAAGCTGCATTGCGCTATCTCAAATCCTTCGGCGTCAGTGATGTCATGGATGTTCCTGAAAAGATGATTTTCGATTATCTCGACATCATTGCCTGCCATCACGCGGCGCGGAAGACGGATTTTCTGCCCATCAATAAGTGCATGATGTTTCCGTCTGACAAGCACGCATTACCGTCATTTCACGAGCTGCCGATCCATATTGCCGCGCAGCGACCTCCCCCATGTGGGGAGACTCCGGCCCGCGATCTTCAAGTCTTGAGAAGACGCGGCTCTACCTTGCTGCCACGTTACGGCCACCGGCTTATTATCGATCAGCGCGGGATTATCTCAGCCATTATCATCCGCGAAATGTCGCCTTATCCTCCGGCCAGACCCACCCCGTCACGCGCGCTACGCCGGAGGGACATGATGTCCATCAGGCGCTTCAGGACGATATGCTGCGTGACGTTTTGCACATGGCCCTCGGCACGAACATCACCACGGGGTGAAGCCGAACCCCCAGTGGGGGGAATATTACCTCTCCCCTCATCTATCTTGCCGAATAGCGGGCTGACCGCGCCATTCGACGCCTCCATCTGTACACTGCGCATGATACAGGTCTCACTTATTTTAGTGAGCGCTTCCTGCACCTTGAAAAATTAGAGCAGCGCGGCGTGACGCAGATTTTGGTAATCGGCAGTATTGAGCGACTTCAGCGGAAATATGGGGATTTCTCCTACCGGATCAGTATGCTCGATTGCGGTGTCGTGATGACGTCTCTGCTTCTCGCACTGGATGACCATCAGAAGCCTTTCATCATACGACGCACCGACCTGCATATCGATTTCAGCCGGGATCTCGAAGTCTCGTCCGACCATCATTACCCTTCCCTCACGCTGGACATCATGCGTACCACGACGCAGGAGGACGATATCCAAACCACCTCGCAATTGATGGAAGCGATGATCAGCGAGGATGCCCCCGATTTCTTCCCACCGGACGCAGATTGTTTGGCGCGATTACTGACGGAAAAATATAGTTAGGACCTTTATGACCTTCTGGATAGGCGGCAAAGTGCGCGTCATCTCGCAGAGCCACTCACCGTGGCGGAGATTGCGATGCTGGTCAGTGAAATTTTCCGTGTTCATCACGCTCTATGTCAAACCGGCCTCTTTTCCCTGATTATTCTGCATCAGGATCGCGAAGCGCGCGTGACACGAACATTATTTGAGCCCGTCACTGGTGAGACACAGTCGCGCGGCGTGTGCCGGGAGCTCCCCTCGGAGGTCATCGCGCAACGCACGCTGGCCGCCGCCCCGTGATCATCCTTCCCGTGATTGATTTTTCCGTGGTGCGGCCCGGCTGGGCAATCACGCGCTGCGCCTTCTCTACACCGCCTCCGGCGCGGTGCTCATGACGATGTGGCTCCTTGATCACGGCACGGGACTGGCGGGGCTGCCCCTGTGGCGCTGTCACCGAAAGCGCTTTTGCTGATCTCGGCATTAATGGCGTTGACTGCATTATTCCCTACGCTTTCTGCCTGGGCAGAGATGAGGCGGCGTTATGAGACTTCTCCGGGAGGGCAACCCGGATGACGGTGCATTAACGCGGATGGGGAGAGTCTCTTACCTTCATATCGCTTCTCAAACAGAGATGCCGGAGAATTTGCGCAACGGGATCTGGTTTTTCTGCATAACGGAGCAGATTCATTTTCTGACAGATGGAACAGGTGACGTCATTGGTTATCTGTGCTGGGCCCATCTGTGCCGCGAGAGCCTGACAATCCTGCGGCGTGAAGGTGTTCTGCCCGCTTATATCTATGAATGGGATGACGGCCCGCATATCTGCATCTTTTACTGCTTTATTTTGCCGCATTACCGCTTCCATTGCGCCCTGATGCTGACAATGCAGAAGACGATGTTTCGGGAGGAACGCCACCTGTATATTTTCCGTGAGAGGCAGTTACGCCGTTATAAGCGGCCTTAAGCATGAGCCGGGATATCGATCTCCCCCCCTTACATCATTCCTTGCTTATCCACTTTCAGCGACTTCCCTGATCTGGACGTCACGCTTGGCTCAGGGTCAAAGCGGTATCATCGCGCGCATAAATCGCAATATGGTCGCGCGCGTTGGAGGGCCTTACTTTCATCCGCGCGCCTTCGACCTCACGCAACAGCCCGTCACGCTCGGCGCCGAAAGTTACGGCGGGATCGGGGGCAGTTTCAATGGTAGGGGGAGGGGGTGCGGGTCGGCAATCTGGATGACCACGTGCAAATCAAAGGTATCGGACGTAACCCGCTGGCCGGTCTTGCCGGTCGTGCCGCGCATCACTATGGCGGCCTGCTGCTTGACCAGGCCGCGATTGAAATCGTTTTCTCCATGTTGGTGGATAAGATCCTGCCATATGGCGCGTGCCCCATTTACGGCCTCGCCATCACAGGAATTGACTTCAAATTTGATGAAAGGGTGGCGGACCTCGCTGCCTGGCGAAGGCAGGGCGGCAAAGGGGCGCTGCTTTTTCGCAAGCCCCTTCTCAGACCCGCGCATTTTCTCCAGAATCGCGCCTATGTGCCGCTGGACCACCGCCCGGTGCTTTACAATGATCTGGAGAGATGCCGAATCGTCGCCCTCCGCGCCATCGCGAAACGTAGCTTTCACCGTTGGCTTGAGGACTTCACCGTGCGTGCGGCGCAGCAATTCGCGTATGCCACCATATACTGCCTGATGCATAGTGCCCTCTCCGCCCCACCGACGACGCGATCCAGTTCCTGATCAATAAGGATCTCCGTCAGAGCATCATCCGCGCAGAGTGACTCAAAACTGACCGAAGGGGGTTTGCTGAGCATGAGGCATTCCTTCTATGGAGGGTTGATGAAATAATATGCAGAGAATCATCACTACGCAATATGGTTTTACCATGTTACGGCAATAAATAGTGATTTTCTTCAGTCGATTTCGGGTAGAATTCTACCTTATTGCTCATAACTTGTTAACGATGCCGCCGCGCGCGTTTTTCCATGTAAGAGGTAAAGCGCCATCGGCCCTACCGCCATTGCCAGGGCGTAGGTCGCCAGGATGGAGATGGAAAGGAGGAGTTTGCCGGATAAAAGGCGGTCCGAGATGACGCCCATTGTCACCGCGCCAAGTGCGCCAAAGGCCGACATGAAAAGCGACCATATTGCGAAAACGCGCGCATGAAGACATGGCGGTGTGACCTCCTGAATCACCGTCGGTATCGGAACATTGGCCACGCCGGGAAAAAACAGGAAAGCGCCGATCATAATAATATCGAGACGCGCATCGCTCACCGCACTGGCTGCGCCGATAAAGGGTAGGGCCAGAGCCAGGCAGATCAACATGATTTCAAGCCTGATATTTGCTTTGAAGACGCGGCGGGCGACGCTATCTATTGCCGCAGCGACCGGAAAAGCCAAGAAAGCCGATGGACCAGCTCATCGTGCCAAGATGATGTCCCAGAGAGGGGAGGTCGAGCCCGAAGCGCCGGTGAAAGCCAGAGTCATCATGGATATGGTGCCTTGTGCGGCAAAAGCATTCGGGCCCGCTAGCAGGGTAAGGGTGAGGAAACGACGCTTCGAATCCCGACGCATCGTGCGGCCAGGAATATGTCGACTTGTCAGCCTCAACCCCGCGGAAACAATGCCGGGCCGGGGAAGACCCATAACGGCAAGAAGACGGATCAAGCCCGAGAGGGCGCTGACCGTCTCTACCCCGCGCCAAAGCGCATCGCCTCGCGCGGGTGCAAACAGGGTGGCCACCGTGAAGAGCGCGTCGCTGAAATAATATCCGGCGCCATAACCTAGAGTGATGAGCGCACCGACCGACGCATTAATGAGCATCAAGTTTGTCGCGCCAGTATATTGCGGCGTCATGGCGTAAATCACGGGGACCATACCAATCTCAGTCGCCGCAATGATGATTTTGAAGAAACAATATTGACTGAAGCTGGCGCTCAAACCGCATGTTAAGTGGCTGATGACCCAAATCAGGATGAGGTTTTTGAGGACGCACCGACTTCCGTAACGATCAACAAAAAAGGCGCAGGGCAGCGCGAGGAAACTTGCGAGAAACAGGTCGAACGTGCCCTGTAAATGTCCTATTCCGCGTGTCAGAAACAACGAAATGACGTTGTATCTCGGGAAGGAGAAGAGAACTGGCGCTACGCGTCAACATCTGAGTGCCCGGCACAAGGCCGATCATCAGGACGGCTTTTACAGTTTTTGCATGGCGACGCCTGTGATCCACAAGCTTCATCCCGCTTGTTGATTGACGATGCCACATTATTACGGCTTTACGACTGTACCGAAAACACGATTTTACTTTAAGAAACGTAAATGCAGTTTCTTCTTGTTATTACAGCAGGGCAATGACAGCCGTACACACCCCCTCTTCAGGGCCGGTCGAGTTACTGCGTTCGCCCAGTCGCTTTGCCGCCCTCTACACGTAGCGGGCCTGACTTAGGCGCAACGACGTATCGGCATCCCGATACGTCACCGGACGTGATTCATAGTTCTTTGAGAGCGCGTTTTATTTCCGTGCCGTGTTCCTCCAGAAGCACGGCGAGTTTATTCAAGGCTTCCGAAAGCGCACGGGCGTCACGACGACTCAGCTTCTCGTTTGAAAGCCGGTAGCCAACCGTTTTTAACGAGCGCCGCAAGGGAGGACATACGCTGATTGGCCCGATCGACGGAATTAAGGGCGGGACCGACTTTGCTCGCCGCAATCATGACTTTTCTGACGTCATGCGACGTTGCGTGAGATTTCCTGAAGTTCGCTGCGAAGCGCCGCCAGTTTGAGGCGTTCAAGCATCCCGAAACGTCTGGAAGGATCTGGTCTGACATTATCACTTGTCAGAACATTGCTGTCTTTACTCATGAGCCTTAACAACTCCTTCCCGATTATTATTTGAGTTGCAGGCTAAACCGCGCCACTCCCGACCGTCAATATCAAATAAACCAATCGTTAACTTTTCATTTTAGTCGTCACAACGCATGTCCACAGCGTTTTCCGTCAGGCGCAACGCCTCTCCGGCCCTGACCCGGAAGAAAATTCTGCCGCGAAGATAAAGTCAGGATGTGCGAGTCGATGGACTAACTTTGAAGGCCCGTCGGACTTGCTGGATGGAGACGGGAAGAGGGGAGCAGGACATCCCCCCCTCCCGCCACGTGGCAGAATTGAAAGGCGCTTCTAAAGGACGGCCTCGCTTCGCGGCATGTTCTGACGCGCTACCGTCCTGCGCCTTGAGGTCGCGCAATATGCCGTCCCAGAGATGCAGGCGCATGGAAATCGCCATCCGGGCGGTTCGGATGGCGCGATCGCGGCTGGCGTCATCGCGGACCAGATCAGACAGAATTTTCTTCGCGGCCGGACCGTGATCTTCCCCATCCAGCTCAATATGATGGTTCAGATAATGCACCAGGCGCGGCACTTTGCCTTGATCCAGGCCCCAATGATCCAATAATGCCTGAAACATATTCGGGATGGAATCTTCGCGACCATAGAAGAAACTGCCCGCCACCTCCTCCAGACGCCCCTTCAACGCGATGGAAAGGGTGGAACGGACAAAATCCCTGACATATTCGGGAAGCGCGGCCTGGTCGAAACTCGCATCAAGCGTTTCACCACGACGCAGAGACGCGGAAAATGTCTCAAAAGCGACGCTTGAACATGACATGTCCTTCATCGCAGCGAGATACATCTCAAGATGGCTGGCTGGTTTACCATCAACGCCGAAATCCGTCTCCTCTCCCAGGATGATCTCATTGATGAAGCGCGCCTTGAAGGGATCCTGCGGCGGAAATCAGGGTAGAGTGATGGTTGTCAGTTCCCTCTGCAGACGCTTTGCGAGCGACATGAAATCCCAGACGGCAAAGAGATGGGCCTCCATGAAGACCCGCAAATTCGCGGGTGTTCTGATATAACTATATAACTCATGATCGACGAGCTTGCGCTGCAATTCAGCAACTTCTTTATCAAACATAGGACGTCTCGCTCATAAACATAATATCAGGTCAAAAATGCGAAAGCATTGACCTTGATATGATTCGCATATTTACGCCATAAAGTAAATGGTAATATTTTTGCTTATGCTTTATTGTTCTAGATTAATTAGTATATATATCGTTTTTTTATCTTGTCATCATCTAATAAGAGAAAAAATAGAGGTATATTTTATCGGCAATCGGAATTTAATTGCGGAATTTGTATGTGATGACGTTCGTTGAGTGCTCCACGTCCGTGGGCAATGATCGATACGAAAAACTTTCCACAGTTATGAGAAAATATTTTGTTTTATTTTAACGAATTCATGCAATGAACCTCTGATTGGACATGAGGGGGTATGGTGCAGCCCAAAATTTTGACGGCAATCGTCATTTTTCTCGGCTCATATCTTCCCGTCACCGTAGTCATGTTTCTGAGAACTCTAGAATTTGGATCGAATGATCATGGTTTCCGAGGCGTCTTTAATGCCGAATTCTGGAAACCTAAAGTTCATGATGTCGGCGCATGGTGCACATTCCTCGCGCTCTTGTGCTTCGTGATAACTGTTATCATTTTGAAAACTGTCAAGGCTAAACAGGAAGTGGTCATGTATTCGGTGGAATGCGCACCAGCTGAGTTCATGAGTCACACCTTTCCATATATAGTATCTTTCACAGACACTGATTACACTGCACCTAGCAAATTTTTGAGTTTGTGTGTCTTTCTGGCTTGGCTCTTTATGATTACCTACAAATCGGGTCAAATAATTCTGAATCCTCTCCTGATCATATTGGGTTGGCAGCTTCACAATGTCACTTACAAATTCTCAGGCAGCGATAATACTGTTAAAGGACGCGCTCTGGCGAGGGAAAACTTGCAGATTGGAACCTACAGACTATGTGCATTTCAAAACATCAATATAATCAGTTCGAGTAGATTTTGATGACGATCTTGGAAACTTTGAAAAATTTTGACGTCACGAATGCCAACTTGACATTGTGGGTTTTTAGGAAGAAGGGCGACTCCGGAGGAAAAGCGCCAACTTTCACGAAACGATGGATTGCTACCGAGTCTGACCTCGAGCAAGCGCTCAAACTTTCGATTGGCGAAGCGCTCAATCGGATCGAAGAGGTATCAGAATACGGCCTGTTGGCGCAGAATAACGAAACCAGCGCTCTGCTTCTAGATACTATCGAAACGAACGCTGACATTGTCGTATCGCAATCCGCAGATCCGTTACCTCATAGACAGATCTCAGATGAAAAACAGATCCTTGATTCACAATTCTCTGTCAATCGAATCGTCAGCGAAGATGGATTATTGCCGTCTGTCAGCAAAACGAATGGCTATTGGAAAGCGAAAAGAAGAGGAGGTTTTATACATATGGTGTTCAAAGACTCCTCAATGACTTTAGACAAAAGTCCAAGTTTATTACTGAAGAAAACAATCGTTTTTTTATACTTAACGATCAAATAATTATTCCTCACAAAACGAATTTTGAAACGATAATGGACTATCGGCAAGCACACGAAAATGAGTTTCTGCAACTTTTGTCGGAAAGCACCTTACAGCAAATTTTCGAAGATATTGGCCCCCTAAAAGAATTCGTTGGAACAAACAAAATCCATCTTCGCCGAATGTGCTCCATTCGTCAGAAAAAGCATTATGAAAATGCTGATTTTATGGAAAAGTTGCGAAAAAAATATTCCAGACTTGATTTAAGACTACTGTTTAATGGTGAAGGGAAAATTGTTTGCACTAGTGAAAATTGTCAAGATATAATCTCGTCTCTCTTAGACCGCTGCCTCTTATCTGCTTTCTCCAATAATGTTTACGACGTCCCAAACACCACCCGGGTAAATAAGCCAATGCCTCGTCCTAAGGAAATATAAAGGATTTATAATTGGAGGGCTCTCACATAAATCGTATTTGGTCAAGACAAATTCAAATCCCGGTGATCATTCGGCAAACGGGTATAAAACAGAAACTTCTCGTGCGTTTACCTTACGCCAAGGACAATAGGGCTTGGTTACGAGTAAAGCACTGAAATAAACTCTATTGGCGAGAGAGTAAGGGGGATTGGGAAACCCCAAAAAGTTGGTTCAACGACCTTGTTGATCGTGCTCTCCACAAATATCGAAGATTATATGTGATACAGCCTTATAGAGAAAGGGGGGTTTGCGCCTACCGATGTCGGCATGCTTTACGTCACGAATGTCAATGTTCCTGTATGGGTGCCAATCATGGTCAAGGTGACGATGGAACGTGGTTTGATATCAACGAGACCTTTTCCGTCAGATGGGGTGAGCGCGTCATGGCAGCTCGACTCATGGTCGCCAAACGATGAAAGTTTGCGTGGCCTGATTCAAAGTTAAACTTGTCACCCTTCCCCTTAAAACAACGTCACCTCTGCCCGATCACCTGAACAAAAAGCTCACCGCCATCGATATTTGACATCACGAAAAACCCTCCATTATCCAAGCGCCCGATCGTCACATCCCTTCTCTGTCCCGTATTTGAAAAGAGCGTGCAGGTGATGCTCGTTATGTTCGAGAAAACCTGCGGGAAATTGATCCGATCAAAGATATTGACGGACCCCGTCTTGAAGCTTTGGATCATCCCGCCAAAGGGTAGCCAGATCACACGGTTATCAGTAGAGTCATATTCCCAAACACCGGGCCGCTGATAGAGCTGATTTTGCAGATCGACGACCTTGGCATCGTAGCTCTTCTGGTCCACGCGGCTTTTGATATTTGCGGTGATCGTCTTCATATCCTCATCGAAGTTCAAGAGACGCCCATTCTGCGTATACACATTATTATCGCTTCTGAACGAGAATTTGTGCTCGCTTCCCGTGGCGTCGTATAGACGGATGAGATAACCACAATAGAGGCTGCTAATATCATAGGGGCCCGTGATCGAACCAATCTGCTGATATGGCCCCATCTGCTTGATCAGACCGCCATCATACTGCCCACCCATCCCACGCCCGCCGGAATACGTAACCGTCACCGCAAGTTGACCTGTCATCTCATCCCCGGCCTTTTTGACGTAAGTTGCGGCGCTGTCCGCCAGGCCAGGCTTGCCGCGCCCTGAGAGAGTTTGAGGTTGGTCACCGGCAATTGCGCGCGTTGGGAAGACGCGCTGAGAGAGCCGGTCAGAACAAGGTTCTGCCGGCCAAAGCCACAATTTTCCATTTTGTCAGACCAATAGGGTGAGGGTGGTGGTGGGATCGGCCGCGTTCGACATTTCGCCAATCACCGTGCTGCGCGCGCCGTCATCCGCGCCCGGTATCGGTGCGCGAATGAAGATCATGTCGCCAAGCTCAAATCCTATCGCAATATCGCGCGGCACGTCGATCGCCCACATATGACGCCGTCGGCCCTAGACGTCACCGAGGTGATCGGCAATAGCGGCCGCATCACTCTCCTGCGCAAGGGCGGTTGTCAGGAGAGGCGGGTCGAACGGGACGCGCCAGTCCGATTTGACCGTCGTGCTCACCCATAAGGCGGCACGGTCCGACTCAGCAATAAAATTGCGCTGATCCGTCGTGATCTGGGGATGGAGGTCATTCAGATTGATCTGCCGCGTAAAATTATGTGCATAGCCGACGCGCCAGCGCTAGGGTGGTGGGTCCAGCGATGCATCCAGACGCATGGGGGCAATGCGGGCAATCACATCGGCGCTGAGATAGAGCAGCCCCTGTGCATCATCACAGACTCGCCTCATCAGAAAGGGCCTTAACGTGCCCGTGCGTGTCGGGATCAGGCTGATGCCCAATCCGGAAAGAAGCGTGTTGCAGACGCCCCGGCCTGAAACATTCTCCCCGCCATCCCAATACCAGCCCCCGGTGGGTCATAGGAGGCTGAGACGTCATCCCAGCCCGGGCCAATGAAGTTTGCAGGCAATGTCCAGATCTTCTATGAGCATCTGTTTGAGAAGGCTCAGCAATTTGCCCGGCGCGGCGCCGGAGGGGAAGCGCCCCGTGGCGTCGAGCGTAATGGCATAGACGAGTTTTGTGCCCAGGCGCAGCCACGTGCCGGCGGGTGAACGCTGCATGGTGTAATGGCCGGGCGAGGGCAGTGAGGCGTAAATATCATGGACCATCCCACCAAAAGCGTCCCCCCCACCAAAACCCCCTTCATAAACCATTGTGATGTCGGCTTCCGCGTCGGAGAGCTGATAGACATGATTGACGGCATCAATCAAAATCGGGGTGATGTTGCGGCACATGCCGCGTAGGCGTGGGTGGCTGCGGCCGACAACGTTTTTATCCCCATCCAGACCGCCCCCGCCACCATAACTGCGCGTGGCATGGCTGTATCAAGCCAGTATGTTGCATCCAGCAGCGGCACCTCAAAACCGGTTGGCTCGGGCTGCCAGTTGCGCCCGAGCCCGGCAAAAACAGGAGAGGTCTCGTGATAAGGCGGGTCGCGCCAGATCTGCCGCAAACCGTCCCAATCTTTCCGCCCCTCGCGAATGCGAACGGGGAGGTGATCATTGACACGGCTTTGCAAAAGGCCGGAGGGCGCGCCATCAGGGTTCGCGATTTCCAACCGCGCCCACGCTGTAACTGCCGCCCAGCGCCTCGGCTGAGAAGGTCAGCGCGCGTGTCAGGCTCAGTCCTTGAATGACGTAAGGTGGGTAGGGCGTATGATCGTCCGACACATAGCCCGCATCGGAATATCGCAGGGTCTCATAGCTTTCCACCGCTTGCGGGTAGGCGGAGAGCGCCCCCAGGGGCGGCCATTCCAACCTTCAAGCCCCGCCATCTCCGGCAGGACCGCCTTATTCCGAATGAGGTGGAGTTCAACAAGTTGCACACGCATCAGGCGCGCTTCGGCCGAAGCGCTTCATTATTGCTGGCCTGTTTCTGCTGCGCCTGGATGAGTTGAACCTGCTGCAGCAGTTCCTGCATTTTATCACGCAGCGCCAACATGGCGTCCTCCTGCTTTTTGGACAGTTTCTCCACCAGGCTGGCGGTCAGTTTGTCACTGTCCGCGCCTGAAAGCCCGCCTAGCATCTCCGTCAGGCGCTGGAAGTCATCCGCATAGCCTGTGCCGGACCCCCAATATTTTTGGGAGAGGCGCAGGGTCGCTTCCATATCGCCCTGAAAGCGACCGAGCGCATCCGTATCCCCCGCCATCGCGGCGTTATAATCCTTCGCGACATTGTCATTCGCGACCTTATATTGGTCCTGAATTGAGAGGGGTGAATAATCCGACGTCACCAGCTCGCGCGCATATTCCGTCAGGCTGCTGAAGCTTGTCGTCAGTGACTGCGCCGCGGAGAGGCTCGCCTGCTTTGCCTGATCCGCATATTGCTTCTGGATATTCAGCCTTTCAGCGGCGAGGGTTTTATCAAGCTGCGTCGCCTGGTCGATATAGGCCTGCTGCGACGCATAAGTATCGCCGAGATAATTTTCCCACGATGTTTTGAGCTGCTGCCTCTGCTGCGCCGCCGACACGTCGAAATTCAGCAAAGCCGCACCCTGCTCATCGCCGGTCGCGCTCAGATAGCGCGCCCTTACGGGTATTGGCGTTCTGACTCAGCGTGCCTTCCTGCGCGGCTTTATTCTGATCATAGAGGGATTCGTATTTCTGGCGCAGGGCGCCGCCATCCAGCCCGTAAGAGTCCGCCTGTTGGGCCGCATCCTCATAGGTCTTTTTAAGCGCCGCCATCTGATCGACCCACATCTTCTGACCGCTCGTAAGTGCCTTGAGCAGGTCGGGCATGGAGGTGTTCACAAAGGTTGAAATCGTGTCAAACTGCGCTTTGAGATCATCCACCACTTTGGCCATGTTCTTAAGCTGCGTGATGGTGCTCATATAATCATTGAGATCGCCGTAATTGCCGGTCAGGCCCTGACGCAGCGCCTGATTGAAGGTCGCATTGCCGGAAGTCAGGGTGGCGTTTTTAATGATATCGACCAGCGCGACGTTTTTGAGCATCGGGTCTTTATTATTGCGGTCATCCCGCACCGCACCAATGTAACCCCCGCCGACGCGGATGCCGAGCCGCGCAAATTGCGTGTTGAGGCGGTCAATATCCTTGCGCAGCGGCCCGGTAATATTGTCTGTCTGCGCCTGGTTCCAGACTTTACCGACAGAGAACCCATCCGGCCCCGCCTGGACCTGGGCAATGGTATAAGGGTTCTTGCGATGCCCGAATAACCCGCCAAACAACCCACCTGCCGCCCCACCAAAGAGGCCGCCAATCACCGTGCCTACACCGGGGAAAATAGCCAACCCAATCGCCGTCCCCGCCGTGGCCCCGATGATCGACCCCATATTGCCGTATCGCCCACCCCCGATGTTCCCCAAAGCCGAACCCACCGAAAAACCACCCCCAATCCCGCTGAAAACATGACGAAGGGAGCCAAAAATATTCCCGATTGCGCCGAGTATCCCGGATGATGCCGATGTGGCTTTCGGTAGATTGAGGCTGGGCGAATGGCTGAGCGTAACGCCAGCTTGCATTTGTTCTTCCAGATATCTTGTAAGATCCGCCTCGCTTTTACTGCCGCGCACGCGCACGACAGAGTCAATCGCGCCAAGCAATTCGCCATCGCTTCGCTTATTCGCCTTTTGGACTGATTGGAAATAGGCATCGAGATCAAAGCTGCCAGCATTCATTCCAGCGCCACTGAAATCCCCCGCAGCGTCAAGAGCGGCGTGACGCCCCCTTCCCCATGCCTTCGCGAGCGAAAGGAGCGTGCCGCGTGTTCCGCCATCGATATTATTGAGAAGCGGATTGACCACACTTAATTTCGCGATGAGGGAAATGGTTTGCGTCTGAATCTGCGCCAGAACGGATTTAAATGTGACGCCGCTGCCTGACGACTTCACCAACGCCTGAGAAACCGAATTTGTCAGCGTCGTTGCCATTGAGGACACTGATTTTGTGAGCTCATCAATGGCTGATTTCTGCTGCTTGAAGTCGCCGGTCTCTTGTGTCAGGCGGCCGGACAGACCGGCATAATTCTGCGTGGTTCTTGGCAACATGTCGCTGAACTGGCGTTGTGTCGCGAGAGCGGCCATATTGCCGCCCGCTGACATCGCACGCGCGGATGGTTGCGGCGTCGATTGCCGCAGACTCTGCGTTTGAAAAGCCTGCGCTGCCAGGGGCGCGATCTTCCCGGCACCGCCCGACATGACGCCCAATGACCCCACACGACCTGATGCCGCATTTTGAGCCTGCGCCACATTATCCAGGGAGCGTTGCACCTGCTGGTATTTCAGCGCGGCGGCGAAAAGATGGGACTCAACTTGTTGCACATCGGCGTCATCGCCCCCGCCAGCTGCCGTCTTCATCTCTCCCCGCAGGGCCTCAAGTTCCTGAAGACGCGCGCGCAGATTTGTGGCTTCCTGCGTCAATTTTGCAAATTTCTCGCTCAGCGTGGCGACCGCACTCCCCATTTCAGCGGATAGGGCGCGTGCTGAAGCACTGGCGCGGCGGGTCATGTCGTCAAAACTGGCGGCAACATTTTCAGCTTTACCCCGGAGGGTATCCAGATCTTCGCCAGTTGATTTCGTGTCAGGCGTGATGTCATCTTGGGTCATGATGCGGTTTTCACTTCTTATTCTTGATATTGTTCGATCACACGACCGTGTCGAGGCGGAGGAAACAGAGGCAGAGGGCGCGTTTGTTTGACGTGCCTGACACCTGGGAAGCGTCAGATCTGATCACGCCCGCACGCCCTTTCGACTTACAGCGTGACGCCACCTTCATCGCGGCCGATCACGGCGACGCTTGGGAATGTGATCTACGTCAGGCGACGCAGTCGGACCCGATCATCAATATAGTGCCCTCGCCGGGGATGAAGCTTGCACCAGACAAGCGCGCCTGACCGTATCGCCGCGATCAAGGTGGTGCACGTTATCACCGGGCATATTTCCTGCGCTCATGCTCCCAATGATCGCGCGCGACGCGATCCATCGCGACGATGCAATGGTCGAGAAGTTGCTATTCCTCCCGTGTCAAACCGTGATGATCCGCCCACGACCTGACAATTCTCCAAGGGGTTGCGCCGGGTTGGGACGCTATAATGCCGCCATTCATCGGATGGATGACACCGAACGGGTTTTGTGGCCTGTCCGCCGCCAGGCGATGCCACGCTCGCCAGATCCAGAAAAATTCCGGTTCCGGGTCCGTCCGCGGATGATCCTCAATGATGGCTGAGATCAAAGGCGTATCGAGATAAGCGTCCCATTGAAGATGCCAGGAGAGGGCGGCTGTCAGTTTCCCATAACGTCCGCGCGTTGCTGATCCGCACTCACTGTGACGGCGGCGGCCTCGAAACAGAGGGCGAGAAGGCGGTTATATTCCGGCTGGGCCAGTAGGGACTTCAATTTCTCAACATCGAGTTTCGTCTTGCCATCCGCCTCCGTCAGCCCCTCCACATAGAGGAGCAGATATTTGGCGACGAGTTCAGCATTTATGCTGCGCAAAACATTCTGAGGCAGCGTATCCGATGTGCAACGATGCGCTTCGGTCGCGCGCTTCATACGCTTATTGAGTGCGTCAATATAGTTATCCGTATAGCCGCGCGTCATAATTTTGACGTCGGGGAAATCAGGGCTTGCAAACCATTCGCCATCATTAATGGCGCGCGTATCACGGGCCAGCGCGTTGATCGTGACCATGTTTTTCTCCAGATGATTTGGCCGTGCTATGCGGCGTTTGAAATTTTGCTGAAAGGCGCGTCGATCAGCCGACGCGACGTATGGTGAGCGTCCCGCCACCGAGGAAGGGGTTGCCGGTGAAGGGAATGTGCAGGATCATCGACTTGTTTTTCTGGTCGATCGGGGCCGAGGCGTTATAGGGTACCGCATTGAGCAGTTTGAATTCGTAATATCCAGTAATGCCGGCGACCATAAATGAGAGGGGGCCGCCCATCCCTGAAAAAACAGGGCCATCTGGTCATCATTACGGAAGTAGACCTCTAAATCGAGTGTCGCATTGAAGGGGCCGAATTGGACCCCTAATGAATAGATGCTCCCAATACCCTGTTCCAACGTCGCGCCATTACGGGTCAATGTCAGCGTCGCGGATTGGACCAGCCCGTCGAAGGGCATTCCGTTGAATTCAAGTCGTTGGAAACTCCCTACCTGCATGACATCTGTCGTCGTTGCTGGTGCCGCGCTCTTGTAACTCGAAACATCGTCAATGTTCATGATTGCGCCGAGAAAATCGATCTGGATCGTCGGCGTCTGCTGCAATTGAAAGTCTAATTTCAATTTCGTGACAATATTGCACGAAAATATCTGGTAGGCGCTGCCAATCTTTTTCCTTATCGTAAAGGACTTCCCGATATTGCTGTTTGTAACAGCTTCTAATCGAATCCTTTGAACCATTATTTCTGTTAGACCGCCGGTGAACGACTTATCGGCCTGTGTCGCGGAGAGGATTTTATACCCATCGCTTCGCGCGAAAGTGAGAATATCGCGCCAATCATCGGAATGATTTGTATCGCGAATGCGATAAGGGACTTTGATTTCCTCGCCTTACAAATTCTCCAGGCTCACGATACCGACAGATAGCCAATCAAGAAATACCGAGGTTTCTTCGTGCAATTCGAATTCAAATTCGTCGCCATCCTGCCGCAAAGTTGGCAAGCGGTTCCCGCCAGAAACGCGATAAGATTTTTCATCAATCCAATCGATGCCCATCACGGCGGCGATGAAATCATCATAAGTTCCGTAAGAAAGCAGGCCCGATATGGAGCCACCCGCTGAGCGGCTTGTCAGAAAAGTCGCGCCATCCTCAGACGCGGCGTTAATCTCTTCCGGCGTGGCGACCACATACTGCATCGCGATTGTCTCGCCCGCATGTCGCAGAATTTGATAGCCGTCCGTCGACATGACGCCATAAGTTACTTCCTGCGCATATTCGATTTGCGTCAGGTTTGTTAGTTCGCCGGCTGAGTATCCCGACGTCGCACCTGTGATCGCCATCGGTCATTTGCCTTTCTTATCGGGCGTGGTGCTTTTATCGGACGCGGTGTCCGTTTCCGGCGTGACGCTTCCCTGCCCTTCCTAATCCACCCGCAAGGCCATCAGACCGATACGGAAACCGTAAAGCTGCCCGAGCGCCATCGCGATCTGTAACGCGTCGATCTGCGTCGAGGCGGGTGTCTGTTCAAACGGCGTGAAAAACGCATTTACGCCGCCAATCTGTGCGAGTACGCTGTATTTCCTCCCGGCTTCGTCAGGTGCGGCCGCGTTGGAAACGGGGCCACCCGCCACGGATTGATGGGGAAAGACCCCGATTTTCCGCCCGTCTGACACGAGGCGCTCAGCGTAAGTCGTTAACGTCCTGACAGCCATCTCACCTTCGCGACGCACGCAAGGGCACGCTCCAACACGTCCATGAGTTCCGAAGCTGACGGTGGTAGCGACAGGAATAACGGTTGCGGCACTGGCGCGCCAAAAAGGGAGTCCTGCGAGAGGACAGCTTGAGAATTAAAGTCAGCTCACGATGCGCATGCCATTTTATGCGGCAATATCGACGAGACATCGAAGTTCGAGATCATAGCTGCTTCATCCACAAATGAAGAAAGCCGCCTGATCCAGCGACTCCCATTGTAAGGTCGCAATTGTAAAATTCTACCTAATTTTACGTCGATACTGGTGTGTCGTCAAGTGTCCGCATTCGGGAGGCGACGCTTCAGTACGTCCTGACGCCGACGCTCCTGATATACTTCTTCAAGGCGGGATAAGGTAAGGGCAAATTGCGCGGAAACACGCTTGCGCGCATCATCCACGCGGCGAAGCGGCATGATTTTGGCCGCTATTTGCGTGAAACTGACTTCATCGATCAACCCCCACTCCAGCCGACGATGCGCCTCCGCGCCGATTGCCATCCGAATTTCCGCAAGGGTGCGCCACACTTCCGCGCGCGTCATACACCATGAAATTTCATCATGTTTATACCAGGACGTGCCAAGACGCTGACTGCTGATTTCCTGATATCCAAAACGGGCAAAAAGGTAGTCCCGTCGCCATTTACGCGCGGCCGTGTAAGCCTCATCCGAAATATCGCCGGATTTAAGAAGCGCATCTAGCGTTGTCACCACGCGGTGAGGATGGCCAGCCGCGAAATCAGACTTCCGCAGGCGTTCGGGGGTTGGCATCATCGTCATATCTGCGTGAACCTGAATGTGGTCTGACGTTGATTACTTTTTTTGTTTTCAACACAGTCATATCCTTTACCCGGTGAGCGAATTTTATATTTTTTGTCACTTCACATCACACGAAATTATCAGTCCAACTCAAATTATTGTTCAATACTTGCATCTATGCGCGGATCGTGTGGATTATAATACAATAATTCATCTTAACACATCAGCATAAGACTGTGTAAGATTAAAATTCTTTACGCTGACTTTTCTATACCAAGATTAGGGACGGTTTTTTAGCTGAATGACCATCAAGGTGACTGACCATTTACATGGCACAAAATGATCGAGTTGGTAGAGTGATCGAACCAATGATTTCGGTGAGATCACAGCTCAGATGCAGAATATCGTGGGAGATGCATTGCCCATGAAGTGGCGCAGCCTGAACAAAATTCGACGGTCGATGCAGCTTAATGAAGAATGGCTTCGACACGAAAAATTGCTTCAGAGCTACATTGCACCCTGTCACTTCCCTTTCGCGTCCTGAGAGAAGCTTCTGCTTATGTCGCGATCGTATAACAACCTTCCAACCATCCACCAATATCCCAGTATGGTGCCGCTTGTCGTCGTCACCAAAGCGATGAATTCCGATGCATTAAGGCCACTTCCGCAAAGTCGCGCAACATATTGGGCGGGGACAATTACGGCTAAGCCTACCAGCCATCCCACCGTAACGAGGAAGGACCTATCCGGCAAAACTTCTTCGTTGAAGAATAACTTGTTCTAGAAAATCGCATTCCAGCTTGTACTTGCGTTCGTCATCCTTTGAGAAGAGGTTATCTTCCTTCGTCCCTTTGGGGTCACTATCGATGAGAACTTCGCCCTCTTCTCCATTCTCCCCGCCGACGCGCTGATTTTCTTGAAGTAGTCCGCGATAATATTGTCGGGTATAGGCGTGTTCTTCGGGACGCGATATTTATTTTCCCGGGCTACGATTTCCCAAGGCGTCCCTGGCTCATGCGTCATATCGGATAGTTTGATAGGGCTGTAGCCACCATAACGCTCCCATACGAAATTGATGAGCTGATGCGTGTCTCTCTCGTCTTCCGGGACACCAGGCGCTCTTTGAAATGGACGCAGTTTCTGAGACTCTCTGATTTCTCGGCCACCATGCCCGGAGCGGATGTTATACAGATCATCAAAAACCGGACCATATTTCCACACTTCCGGCGGGCGGGTCATGATCGGTGTCTCATGCTCAGAAAGTCACCAGCCATAAGCGAAGAAACAAAGCTTTTGGAGCTTCAGGTGGGTGACGCCATCTTCTTTCTCTGCGCGTTTGATGAATTCATTTGCGAAAGCAAGCGATGGGTAGGAATTTGCCACGCCATACCTCCCAAAACTGCACCGCGCGAACGCCCGATTATATCCCTTTGAGACGGAACGAAGTATAAAATAGTCCGATCCAGATGTCCAACCGCGTCACGCTTTGCTTGATTGTCCGATTGCTTGCACGATCTATTTCGCAGGCTTCCGCAAATCGGCCGAAGCTCCGCAAAATGGCGTCCCGTACGGGATTCGAACCCGTGTTGCCGCCGTGAAAGGGCGGTGTCCTAGGCCTCTAGACGAACGGGACTTGAGACGTGAGGGTGAGTATCGTAGACGCGGCTGCGGGTCAAGCCCCGACAGGGGCTGCATCGCAAATAAAAAATGTCAGATTTTCCTGACCCTGCCACATATCGCATTTCAGATGCCCGGCGATGTGGAGGGGCTTCATGCTGCGATCTTCCAGCAAAGCGCAGAAAGCCTTGTCCGCCGCGCGGAAGACAAGCCCTTTCAACCGATTGCCGGATTCATCCTGCATAATCACGCGCAGCGTATTGCCATCGCGACCGATGCGATCACATTTGACGCAGCGCAGGCGCGGGATGGCCAGAACAGGCTCATCATTACCTGCCCCGAAAGGTGCGAGACGCGCAATTTCATGCGCCAGAGCGGCATGGGCACCGCGGAGGGGCATCACGGCGTCGATCGGCATGACAGCGACGCGCGGCTGACTGGCCTGCGCGGTGAAAGCCGCGTCCAGAAAGGCGTGCAAATCCGCCGCCCGGCCTGCAAGGAGGCCGAAACCCGCCGCCATGGCATGCCCCCCACCCGTGGTGAGAAGATTTTTCTGCCGCGCATTGATGACGGCCAGGCCTACATCCAATCCAGGGACGGAACGCGCCGAGCCTTTAATAACGCCATCTTTTTCCGCCCCGACAAAAACGGGGCAATTAAAGCGCTCCTTGAGCCGCCCGGCCACAATCCCGACAATACCGGGATGCCATGATGGGTCATGGACAAAAATGAAGCGCGCGCCTCCTGCGATCTGTGCCTCAGCCTGCGCCTCCGCAGCGGTGAGAATGGCGGATTCCACATCGCGGCGCCGAGCATTGATGTCATCCAGTTCCGTCGCCAAAGTGCACGCCTCATGGACGTCTTGAGACAGGAGCAGCTTCAGGCCGAGATCGGCGCGCGCAATGCGCCCCCCCGCATTAAGCCGCGGCCCGAGGAAAAATCCGCACGCTGTCGCACTTCCCGGCGTGTCCACACCGGCCACGGAAGCGAGAGTGGACAGGCCGAGACGCCGCCCCTGCGCCATGACTTTCAAACCCTGCGCCACTAAAGCGCGGTTAAGTCCCTGAAGCGGCATGACGTCACAAATTGTCGCGAGCGCGACCAGATCGAGCTTCGACATCAGGTCGGGGCGGCGGCGCGTTTCAAAAAAACCGGCGGCGGCCAGGCTTCTTGAAACGGCGATCAGCGTCATCAGCACCACACCCGCAGCGCATAACGTGCCAAGCTGAGAGTCGCAATCCAGTCGATTGGGGTTGACGATGATGGCTTGCGGCAAGGGCGCGCCGTCCGGCTTATGATGATCCAGCACGATCATCGGCACTCTGCCTGAAAAAGGGTCAAGCACATCCATCGCCGCCGTGCCGCAATCGACGCAGATAATGGTGGCGGCGCCTTTCTCCAGCAGTGCCTCAATGGCCGGCGCATTCGGGCCGTAACCCTCGGCGATGCGGTCGGGTATATGGGTGTGCACTTGGCACCCCAACTCGCGTAATGTCTCTGTCAAAAGGGCGGTGCCGCAACCGCCATCCACATCGTAATCACCCAGGATGCCCACATCTTTCTGTTGCAGGACGATATACGTCAGGCAGGCGACGGCCCGATCCATATCGCGGAGGCAGAGTGGGTCAGGCATGGTGTCGCGCAGACGTGGCGAGAGGAACGTTTCCGCCGCGTCAATGCCAATGCCACGCGATGTCAGGAGGCGGCAGGTGAGCTCCGAAAGGCCGAGCTTTTGCGCCATCGCGAAACTAACGCGTTCCGTCAGGGCGTCATCCATGGCCTCATGCCGCCACACCCAGGCCTTTCCCTGCCCACTATGCGTAACATCAAGGACATGGTTGCGCGCGGGCGATGGGGCGGTATCTTCCTGCATTAACATCGTCACGGTATAACGTATAAACGCTCGGGATCGAAGACCAATCTCACATTGGCTGCCTCGGAACGTCAGAAGCTTCAGCGACGTTCCGCCCGGTATCGACCCGCTTTGCCAACGAAGCAAAATCGGAGGCACGAGACTGGATGGCGCCTTCGCATACGCTCAGGTTGTTTTTATGGTTCGGGGATTGTCGAAATGCGACAATGGTGAGGCTTTCCCGGGAAATAGACGATGACGCACCGACGGTCTTCAAACCGTTGTGGGAAGCTCTCAAAAATCATGGAGAAATGTGCCGACCTGCATCATGTGCCGAGGCAGGATCGCGCAAATGAGATTATCCTCTGACGCCCGCCGGGATAAAGTCCTTGCCCTCACGACCGAGACGTAGAGCATCTTCGAGATGACGCCATGCGCACGTTGGAGAGCCGCATCTAAAGTGAGCGTTAAAATGAGGACAATAAACCGCATAGAATGCGGAATTAGATCCCTTCAGGCGAGGCCCAGGTTTTGGTGGAGAAATCGTGACGTCCCTCGATGAAGCGGATGGTCGCCGATTTTGACCGCATCACGATGGAATGCGTCCGCGCCAGGGAGGGGCCCATAAAGCGGACACCACGCAGGAGCGTGCCTGTCGTGACGCCGGTGGCAGAGAACAACACGTCGCCCGCCGCCATATCATGGAGGCCGAGTTTACGGGTTGGATCCTTGCCCGGCGCCATTTCCTTCGCGCGGTCGATCTGGCTCTGATCCTCAAACATCAAACGGCCCTGCATCTGGCCACCCACGCACCGCACCGCCGCAGCCGCCAGAACACCTTCCGGCGCGCCGCCTGAACCCGCATAGAGGTCAACCCGGCTATCATCAATGCAGGCCGCGATCGCCGCCGCCACATCGCCATCGGTCAGCAGAACCACGCGGGCACCCGCCTCACGGGCACGGGCGATCAGCTCCTGATGCCGATCACGCTCAAGCGCGCACATGATCAGGTTGGTGATGTCTTTACCTTTTGCCTTGGCAACATCTTTAAGTGTCTTCTCAATCGGGGCGTCGAGATCGATCAGATCTTCGGGCAGGCCAGGGCCGACAACGAGCTTCTGCATGTAAATATCGGGCGCATGCAGGAAATTGCCGTTTTCAGCGAGGGCGACCATTGTCATCGCATTCGGCATATCCTTGGCACATAAATTTGTGCCCTCAAGCGGGTCCACGGCGATATCCATTTTCGGGCCGCCACTACCAACTTTTTCCCCGATATACAGCATCGGGGCCTCGTCCATTTCGCCCTCACCGATGATAACGGTGCCGTCAATCGCCACTGTGTCAAACGCTGAACGCATCGCGGTCACAGCAGCACCGTCCGCTTCATTCTTCATGCCGCGTCCGGTCCAGGCGGAGGCGGAGATGGCAGCCGCTTCCGTCACGCGCACCAGCTCAAGGGCGAGGTTTCGGTCAGTGACCTTGTAATTGGGTGAATAAGTCATGTTGGACCTTTCCATTAAGCCGGGCCATGTCAGCATGCGTTGTAGACATAATAATTACGTGTTTTCAAGCAGTTGACTGTTCACGGCTTCGGCATCTCTTCAGCTTTCAATTTTCATCAGCACAGTGTCATTTAAGACCTCATGCATATCGGACAGTCGCGCGACGACGTTTTTCATCGCGCTTTCTTGTGTCTGATGCGTGATGATGGCCAGTGGCGCGACCGGCTCAGGGGCGCTTGCGCTCAGGGGCGCATCACTGTCATGCGTCACGAAATTATGCTGCGACATGGCCCGCATGGAGACATGTTCATCCCGTAGGGCAGAGGCAATACCGGCCATCACGCCCGGCTTGTCCCGCACGAGCAGACGAAGGTAATAAGCGCCGCTCAAAGCGGAAATCGGGGCGCAAGCGCGCTCCGGCTGTGGTGCGGTCCCCCAGACAGGCAGGGCCGTCCCACGTGCAAGATCCATCACATCGGCCATGACAGCGCTAGCGGTCGGGCCAGCACCCGCGCCACGGCCCTCTATCAGCATCGGACCGCTAAAGCGCCCTTGCGTCCTGACCGCATTAAAGACACCATTGATATTGGCAATGGGCGCGTGACGCGGCACCATGCAGGGCCGCATGGAGGCTTCTATGGCACCCGATTTGTCGAGGCGGCGCGCCATGCCCAGCAGCTTGATGCGATATCCCATCTCCCGTGCGAACTGGTGGTCATAGGATGCGACATGGCGTATCCCTTCCACCCGGATGCTGGAGAAACTGACAGGTTGGCCAAAGGCGAGGCCCGCGAGAATGGCGAGCTTATGCGCCGCATCCCATCCATCAACATCCGTTGAAGGATCAGTCTCCGCATAGCCCAGCTTTTGAGCCGATGCGAGAACTTCGGAGAAGTCCTCACCCGAATCACCCATCTTTGTCAAGATATAGTTACATGTTCCGTTAAGAATTCCGCCAATTTCCTCCATCTGGTCAGCGGCGAGCCCTTCCCGGACAAGCTTGATCGCCGGGATACCACCCGCGACCGACGCTTCAAATAAAAGCGCCGCATCATGTGTCGCCGCCAGATGGGACAGTTGCGCGCCATGGATCGCGATCAGCGCCTTATTGGCGGTGACGACATCCCGTCCGTGCGTAAGGCTGGCCTCAACAAGGGCGCGTGCTGCATCCTCAGCACCGCCGATCAGCTCCAGCACCACATCAATATCCGGGGCGGTCGCAAGGGAAACAGGGTCATCATACCATGTGAAACCCTCCAGCTTTACCCCGCGATCGCGCTTCCTGTCTCGCGCGGACACGGCGACGATCCTAATGACCCTCCCGGCGCGCGCCGCAAGCAGCTCCGCATTCTCCTGCAGAAGTGACACGACTCCGGCACCGACAGTTCCCAACCCGGCGATTGCCAGACGCAGTTCTTTTTTCCCGTTTGACACGCTCTTGGCTCTCTTACCTGAGAATGAAGGGACGTCCGGCATATGCGAGGTGCGTCCATCGTGATTGACCAGCCACTGACATACGCCTGCCGCCAGCACGCATCAACTCCGCGACGCCTTGAATGGCATTGGGGAGGATGATGCCTGCGCGCCGGATTGGTGGCCTTTTAGCTTAAGTTTCCGCTTGATGCTTGTGCAGAAATGCCTTGATGGCGCGGGTGGCCTGGCGGAGGCGTTGCGTATTTTCTACCAGGCCGATCCGCACGAACCCGTCGCCATATTCCCCGAAGCCCAGCCCTGGCGCAACCGCAACCCCGGCCTCACTCAGCAACATCTTGCTGAAAGCCACGCTGCCGAGATGCGCGAATTGTGGCGGAATCGGCGCCCAGGCGAACATTGAGCCCTCCGGTGGTGGGACGTCCCAACCCGCTGCCGTCAAGCCCCGGATCAACACGTCCCGACGCTCCTTATACATGGCGCGCATATCGCTGACACAATCTTGCGGGCCCGTCAGGGCACTGACGGCCGCGACCTGAATTGGCGTGAAGGCGCCGTAATCAAGGTAGGATTTTATCCGCGTCAGAGCGTGGATCAGGCGGCAATTTCCGGCGGCGAAACCCATCCGCCACCCGGCCATGGCGTAGGTTTTCGAGAGGGAAGTGAATTCGACCGCGATATCCTTCGCGCCAGGAACCTGCAAAATGGACGGTGGTGGCGTGTCGCCAAAATAGATCTCGCAATAAGCCAGGTCGGACATGATCCAGATTTCCTCCCGCCGGGCAAAAGCGACGAGCTCCTTATAAAAATCCAGGCTCGCAACATAGGCGGTCGGATTGGATGGGAAATTGACGATCAAGGCTGTTGGTTTGGGTATTGAGTGCCGCACGGCGCGCTCAAGCGCGCGCAGCATCTCGTCATCCGGTGTCGCGGGGATGGCGCGCACGGAGGCCCCGGCAATCATGAAGCCAAATTGATGGATCGGGTAAGACGGGTTCGGCACCAGAATCGTGTCGCCGGGCGACGTAATGGCAGAAGCGAGATTGGCGAGACCTTCTTTTGAGCCTAATGTCGCGATGACTTCTTCTTCCGGGTCCAGCGCCACATCAAATCGTTGCTGATAATAGGAAGCGAGCCCGCGCCGCAAGCCCGGTATGCCGCGACTGACAGAATAGCGATGGGTACGCGGGTCCTGCACCGTTTCGACAAGTTTCTTGACGATATGGGGCGGTGTCGGGCTGTCCGGATTGCCCATGCCCAAATCGATAATATCCTCCCCACGGGCACGTGCGGCAGCTTTCGCCTTATTGACCTCCGCAAAAACATAAGGAGGCAGGCGGCGGATACGGTGAAATTCTTCGGTCATAACGCTCTGTTCTCTGTACTCAGCTAAAATGCGATAGGCTTGCCCTTGATAGCGGGATCACAATGGACATTTGTCAACGGAAAGATAAGCAACGTGGAAGGCAGGCGCTTACCCTCCGGCCTGCTCAACACGCGCGCCATGGCCAAGCGGCGTTGCCGCGAGCCGGATTTCCCGCGCGGGGATGCCCAGCCGCATAAAAGCCTCCCCGACACGTTTTGCGCGCAGAATAGCGAGATGCATTGCAGCCATCTGGTCCGACAAACTGAAAGAAACCGCGTCTCCATGACCGGTGATGCGCATGACCTGGCCGGAGAGATGTTGTCCCTTCAAACGATTGATGGATTTCTGCCCCTCCATATCTAGAACGTCCGATGTCGCCTGAAACTGGACAAGGCCCCCGGGCGGGTCCGCGCGGAAGGATTGCGGGAGGGGGGGAATGATAAGTTTTGTATCGGGAATGGCGAAGCCCGCGAAAACGGGCGGCGGCGGCGCGTCAGGGATGGGTGGTATTTCACCAGCCGTGATGAGGGGCGGCGCGAAACGCGTCACTTGCGGCAGATCATCATTTGTCGCGTCCTGCGTCGGCGCAGTATGAGGTGTTTCGGGGGATGCGACCGGCATGGTCGATGACGCCGCCTGCCCCGAACCGCCCGGATGACCCGATTGCCGCTTGGCATTTCGCGATGCTGATGGTGAGGGAGAGATCGGGTCCAGCACAAGTGACCCATCGCGCACGGCCAGATATTGCGCATCATTCCTCTGTTCGATCAATTTTTCCGACAACGTTTTGCGGGCTTCAGTGCTCGGAAAGGTCACTGTGTGGCGAGGCACACGCCCGACTTTCGGGTAAGGCTTGTCGAAACCGGGGGGCGGCAATAAGGGGCCGGCAATCACCCTGCCCTGTAAATCATGCGTCAGGTCGGAAAAATTCTCGACGGCGTCTTTCTGCCCACAGGCTGACAGCGCGGTCATTCCCAGCATCAGACAGAAACGGAGCCTAATCATGGCTTCTGACTTGCGCACATCACGCCCCTTCCCGGCCAAACCAAGCGCGTGGCCACTCAGCAGGCGCACCACACATCGGGCATGATACGCATGAAGCGCGGGGTGAGCAAATATTGTCTGCAACCGCGCGCTTCATGCGTATCATGCCCCTCCATGAAGCGCGGGGAAAGCCCGCTGCCTTACGGATGCGAGAGGGACATTTGTAATCCCCTTTGTTGCAGCCTGTAATAGAGGGGTTCGACAACGTTACGTGCGACAATAAGCGGCGCGGCCGATGCGCTGTGCCAGTATTTGATAGGCGCGTGATGGGCGGTTTCAGTTTCATAGTCCCGGAAAGCCGCGCGGTTATCGGTATCGAGGTAGCTCTCCGTCAGCAAATCGTTCGCCTCGATAATAGCGTGCTCCTCTGTCTCAATATGGCAATATGTGTAGGCGCGAAGGGCCTTCTCATAGGAGATCGTGATTCCGTTGACCAGCATCCTTGCAGGGATGAAAGCACCGTCACAGAAAATGCAGTGATCCGCCGTCACTAGAAGGTCATGCGTCGGTTCACCCGGGCCGAATGCATGGGCACGGATCCGCACAGGCGCGCCGGAAAAATTGTCCGGCAAGGAGGAGCGAACGTGACACCGGGCCCGACCTGCCCAGATGACACGATCTGCATTGCGGGACCCGTTATACGCCACCGTCACCCAATCTCCGGGACGGATATGCTGAACAAGCTTGAACCCGCCCGGCACAGCGATGCGCGCGTTTTTGAGAAAGCAGACGATGGAGCTGAAAGCGTCCTCAGTCGAGTAATGGTCGGTGTACGTACGTGGCCCGGCCGTCCATGAATGGTTGTTCATGTCGTAATCGACGATCTGGGACGGCGGCAGCGCGCCTAAAGGCTCTGCGGAGAGGATGAAGTGACGAAACGGGCTGTTCGTGGACTCCAGAATGACGGAATCATGGGTGTAATCAAGCTGCCAGAAAAGTTTGTCAGGTTCGTAGGAGATCGCGTGAGTAACGCCACGATCATCCACAAAATACATAATGTTGTCCTTAAAAGTAACGGGGATGTTTTTCCAACTGTAATTGGTGTCTTCATCGATTCGATACCGAAGGCGCACACCGCCACTTTCGGAACTCACCAGATGACCATCCTGAAGAGCGTAGATACTGAAGGTGTAGGTCCCCGACTTTGGAACGGACATATACTTCCTCCTATTATTATTACCGAATCGTATTAGGCTTAGAGAGCGTAATTATATTATTTCAACAATATTAAGATAGTCATTATATCAGGTTTTCTTAAAACTATGTTGAAAGTTCTTGTAATTCCCGCAAAAATAACCGTTAACCGCTCGATAACTATTCTGAGAGGCGCCACATACCCGCCTAAATGGCGTCATGAGAACTTCGACAGGGCTTCGCAAACGAGTTTGGGCTTGTGAGCTGCGTTCATGGAAGGCACAATGGCGAGCTCAACCGCCGACCGTGAGATAGGACCAGTGCGTATGCAGGCAAAATCCGACTTCCCTTCACAGTTCAATGTCGCGCGACTTCAAGGCGCCTCTCCCACCTCCATTCGTTCGGCTGACCCGGAGCCCGCCACACCGGATAGCGGCAATACGGAAGCCGCCCCCGCCCCGGGCGCGAGCAATGTTGAGAACAAACTGTTTGAGCAGCGTACGGTTCTCATTTTCGGCGGCATTGACGATAAGATTGCGCGGGACGCGACGGCGCGCCTTCTCGCTCTGGCCAGCGAGTCCGATAAGCCCATTGATGTTTACGTCAATTCACCCGGTGGCCATGTGGAGAGTGGTGACACGATCCATGACGTCATCAAGTTTGTGGATGAAAAGGCCCCGGTCAATATGATTGGCACGGGTTGGGTCGCGTCCGCAGGTGCCTTGATATTTGCTGCCGGGCATCGTGACCGCCGCTTCTGCCTACCGAACACGCGTTTTCTTTTGCATCAGCCCGCAGGTGGGGTGCGGGGACCGGCCTCGGATATTGCAATTGAGGCAAGGGAGATTTTAAAAATGCGCGAGAGGCTCAATCATCTCTTTGCCAAGGTCACCGGGCAAGATTATGAAAAAATCGTCAAAGACACGGATCGCAATCACTGGCTTTCTGCTGAGGAGGCGATCTCTTACGGACTTGTCTCGCGCGTTATCTCTCAGATGTCAGAGCTCCCGCGCTGATCAAACCGGGGAGTCACCGCATGAGTAAGCTTGAAGAAATTTATTCCCACCTGCCGGATGCACCGACTGAGAAGACGCTTGCTAAAGCGGATTATGAAGCGCGGCACTGGAGCAGCCCTGTGCAAGGCCCCCTTAAACCCGGGTCGGCGGCGCATAAAAAGGTAGTGGCGGATATGTTCCGCGAGACGTTTAATCCGTACAAGCCCTCCGTCATCAAATGGCCTGAGCTTGACCCCGTGACGCTGAAACGCATCACCTCCCTCTCGATCTGGGATATTGCCGCCCAGACAGAGGGGAAGGCGCGGCTGCGTATGGCAGCCTACGCCGATATGATTGATGACCCGGATATGAAAGATGCGCTCTCACGCAATGCGTGAGAGGAAAATCGTCACAAGGAAGTGCTGTCAAACCTCGTCGCGGCATATGACATCAAGATGGCGCCGGAGCCACCTTACATCACCCCTAAAGATACGGAGTGGGCCTATCTGGTGACAGGTTTCTCCGAATGTGTGGATAGTTTCTTTGCTTTCGGTCTCTTCGCTCTGGCGGAACAGGCTGGCCTTTTCCCCATGGAGCTGGTCGAAACATTTGAACCGGTAATGCAGGAGGAATGTCGGCATATCCTCCTATTTGCGAATTGGTTGGCCTGGCATCGCGCCGTCATGCCGTGGTGGAAACGCCCCTGGTTTGAGGCGCGGGTAGCGGCAGTCTGGGCTTTTCTGGCTTATGAGCGCATGGACCTTGCCAAATCGATGGATCAGGACGGCAACGAATATACGCAGGACAATAATTTCACCGTCAGTGGCGCGAAAGAGATGACGGATATCGACATCAAATTGCCGGCGCTCATGCAGCTTTGTCTGGATGAAAATGACCGGCGTTTTGCGTATTACGACCATCGTTTACGCCGTCAAACCACCATGCCCAATCTGGTCCGTACCGGCCTCGCGGCCTATCGCGCCTGGGATAAAATCAGCCGCAAAGTGCGGAAGCGGCGCCTGGTAGCCTGAAGTGCGCGGCGGGAAGCGCCCCGCCCTCGTCAGTTTCGTTAAATCATCCTATACTTAAAAGTCCAGCCCTCAATTGAGGGGCCGGGCACAGGTGCTCGCCCTCCCACCATTCTTTAAGGGGGTGTTCGGCGGGGCTGCCGACCCGCTTTGGCGGCATCATGCAAAGATATCCCGAAATGAGGATGAGAATGAGAGCGACGCCATAGGCGGGCACAAAAACCTCCCCGAAAAACATCACCAGCTAGATCGCCGACAAGATCGGGGAGAGGAAAATAAGCGCGGCCGTCTCGCTGGCATCACCGCGGGCACAGGCGAGAACCCAGAGGATATAAGAGACACCATTGATAAAGATACCATTCGTCAGGACAGACACGAGATTGACGTCTTCCAGATGCGGAAGCTGGCTTAACGACGTCATCAGGATGAGAGAGCCAATCATCGACGCAAAAAACAGCCAGAATGTCCCGATAAACGCGTCCGAGACGAAATTCTTACTGAGGGTCGACATCAGCGCAAAGCAGAAAGCCCCGGCCAGCACAATCAGGATGGATATCGGGTCGGAGATATTGAGTGACGTGATGTGCCCCTTCGTCACCGCGATGAGAAAGGCGAAACTACCCACGGCGAGATCGAGAGCTTTGACGCGACCGGGCCATTGCGCGTCCCGAAGCGAAGAGAGAAGGACGATCATGAGCGGCAAGCTATATTGCGCAACAAGGACGATAACGCCGTTAGAGCGCGCATAGCCACGATAAAGGGCCAGGTAAAAAAGACAGTTCAATAATGCCAAGGATACCGGGAAGATAAATCCCGCGCCATCCGGGACGCAAAATGCGACGAACATGTCGTCCCGTCATCAGGCACGCGGCACCCACTGCGAGAAGAGAAATGACGTTGGAAAGAAAAAGAAACTGGTAAAAATCGAGCCTGGACTGACCTGTCTTCGCGACGACGGCAATCATACTCCATAAAATGACGCAGATCAGCGCAGCCAGGCGTGGACTTGTAGGCATCGTCATATCTCACCTTATTTCGTTTGATTTTTGAGATAAAACACGCTGGCGCGGCGATGACGTCAGGCGGGCACCCCGGCCCTCTCACTTAAAGACATCCAACGCCGTGAAGCAAGGTAGGGACTGAAATTGTCCCACTGATTGCAGCGCGCTGCGACACCCCTCCGAGATGAGTACGCACACCTAATGGCGTGAGAACAGAACCCGAGCTCTCAAAGCGTGCTTGACAGGCTAAGCAGCGCCGACATCCATCAGTGAGGGGGACTTATTCCCCTTCAACGGCCTCTGTCTTCTCCTCCGGCGTGCCCATCATGGCATCGGAGACAACCCCGGCTTGATCCCGAATGCGGCGCTCAATATCAGCCGCAACCTCAGGATGGTCGTGCAGGAACTGCTTGGCATTTTCCCGCCCCTGCCCAACACGCTGACTATCATATGAGAACCAGGCACCCGATTTTTCAACGATATTGGCTTTGACACCAAGGTCAATCAATTCACCAGTTTTACTGATACCCTCACCATACATAATGTCAAATTCGACCTGCTTGAAAGGCGGCGCCATTTTATTTTTGACAACTTTGACGCGTGTCTGATTTCCCGTCACCTCATCACGCTCCTTGATCGCACCGATCCGACGGATATCCAGCCGCACAGAAGCGTAGAATTTCAGTGCGTTCCCGCCTGTCGTCGTCTCCGGATTACCGAACATGACGCCGATTTTCATGCGGATCTGGTTGAGAAAAATCACCATCGTGTTGGAACGGGAGACTGTGCCCGTCAATTTCCGCAGGGCCTGACTCATCAACCTTGCATGGAGGCCAACATGACTATCCCCCATATCGCCTTCAAGCTCCGCCCTTGGGACGAGGGCCGCAACGGAATCCACCACCAGCACATCCACCGCGCCGGATCGCACGAGCGTATCCGCGATCTCCAAAGCCTGTTCCCCCGCATCGGGCTGGCTGAGGAGGAGGTTATCAAGGTCGACGCCCAATTTACGTGCGTAACCCGGATCGAGCGCGTGCTCCGCATCCACGAAGGCGCAGACACCGCCCTTTTTCTGCACTTCCGCGATGGCGTGGAGCGCGAGCGTCGTCTTGCCGGAACTTTCCGGTCCATAAATTTCGATAATCCGACCGCGCGGCAGCCCGCCAATGCCCAGTGCAATATCAAGGGAGAGCGAACCCGTTGAAATCACATCAACCTGCTCATGCGGGCGTTGACCCATACGCATGATGGAGCCTTTGCCAAAAGCACGCTCAATCTGACTTAAAGCGCCTTCCAGAGCCTTGTTTTTGTCCATCCTGGTCAATCCCTTTCCTTAGGCTGATCTATCAAGCTGCACCGGATCAACAGATCTAGAACAAAATACGAACAAAAAAGTTTAAACAAAAAAGTTTAATCGCAAGCTAAACTTTAACGATTTCCCTGTCGCATCACGGCGTTTTTTTTACAGTATCACCCAAAGCCAGGCCACCGCCCCTCGGGTCAGTCTGCGCCATGCAGGCACGTCCGTCGCAATGTGAGAAATTGACGCGCCCCTGCACCGTCTCCGGTGCCGGGGCGGCCCCTTCATTGACGGCCCTGACCGCCTTGGCCAAGGCATCCGCAGCGTCATTCTGGCCGGAACTCGCCAGTGCTGCGCGCACCTGTTTCTGGCGCGTCACGATGGCAGCACTTAGCATAGGTTGCGGTGCGGTTTCGGGTGATCGTGCCAGCACAATACCGGTCAAGGCCGCGACACGCCCGGTGCCGAAGAGGTTATTATTTGTCAGGCTACACGCCACGGCTCCGCCGGAACGGTCCATGACCGTAAAAGATGTTGATGCGGGAAGCGCAGGCAACGCGCCGGTAAAATTCTGCGCCTGATCCACCCAGGCTTGGGCTGAAGCCGCGTTGGCCTGCGCGGAAGGTGTTGCACGCCAGGCCGCCACAGCCGCCTGCGCCGACTCCGCCCCCCGAAGCGCCACCGCCGCCCCGAGGCCGCCATCGGCCGGAGGTGGCAGAAACCAGACAATATGATCTTTTCCCTGCACACGGATCGGGGTTTGCACCGCTGGCAAAGCATCCCGCATCGCGGCGCGGCTCAGCCCCCCGCCAGCAAGATTGGCTTCCGTGAGGAAGAACGTCCCCAACGCGCCATTATAGAAATCGCCGACTCCCATGCGGCGTGTGCGCTCCAGAAACCGTGCGAGACGCGGCTGCACCAGTCGGTCACCCTTTTTGAGGGGTGCGTCTTCCCCGCGCATGAAGATATTTCGCGCGGCGTCATCGGCGAAAAGAGCGCCGTGCACGGCCTGAAGATCTTCCGCCAGGCGCGAGCTGACACTTATTCCGCGTTCCGCCAGCGTGATGGCGGGCACCATAAGGTCTTCAAACTGGATCTGCCCGTGATCTCGCTGCAGGCGATAAATGCCGCGCAACATCATGGGCACGGCGGCGGGCCGCGACGCCCCTGAACCGCCCCCCGCAACAGGCAGGAAAGTCACGGCTTGAGGCTTCTGACCGGAATGGGCGATGAGGCAGGCACCCCCGCCGCCAAGTGAAGCGCGGGAGGGCAGGGTGACGGATAAGGTCAGCGCCATGGCGGCCGCGGCATCAGCCGCATTGCCGCCCGCCAGCAAGACATCACGCCCGATCATTGCCGCGCGCGGCTCATCGGCCGCGACGGACCCGAATTGGGAAGGGAGTTCCGGCGTCGTATGCCCGAAAAGCGCGTGGCCAATCGGGGAAACTGAATGACAGGCCGCGACCCCGAAAACAACGCAGAGACTTGTCACGCCAACAAGCGCGCGGCGCATGGCCCCTCGGGCAGAAATTCGATTTGAAGGTGCAGGCGCTACGAACGTCACCGGGGCTTCACTCCTGGCTATGGCAGATATATCCGGCAGGGATTCTTCAAAAAGCTGCATCCCGACCCAGGCAGGTCCGCATGCACTCTCCACCCTACAGAGTCAGGTCTAACGGCGTACGCGCCGGTCGGCAACTTAAACTCACGCCGCGCGCCGGATGTTTTTGCTTGTCGCCGATAAATGGGCTAAACTAGGTCCGTCCATAACAAAATTGCGCTGTGCTGCAAGGCACATAAATATCTCTCCTCCCGTTTGAAGCAAGGATCGTAATGCGTCGTCCTTTGACCGCCATCCCGGCCTTATTCCTCGCACCCTTTTTCTCGGGCAGCCTCGCCTGTGCCGCGCCTCAGCAGGACATATTTACACCCGCTCAAAGGCAGGAAGTCGTAAAAATTCTGCGTCAGGCCCTCAAGGATGATCCGACTATCCTCAGTGATGCCATTGTCAGCCTCAAATCCAAAGCGCAGGAGCAGCAGCGCTCAGAAACGGTCAGCCAGTTGGATGCGCAGAAAGACGCGCTCGAACACGCACCCGCTTATGCCGTACGGGGCAACCCGCATGGGGACGTCACGATCGTCGAATTTTTTGACCCGCGATGCGGTTACTGCAAGCGGGCCATCCCCATCATCGACGCCTTGCTGAAGAAAGATAAAAACATTCGTTTTGTTGAAAAAATCGTGCCTGTGCTAAGCGATAAAAGCCTCACAGAGGCGCGCGCCATCATCGCCGCCGCGCTTCAGGGTGGATATGATAAAATGAAGCGCGCCTTGATGACGGATAATGCGACGCCGACTGACAGCTATTTACGCGATATTGCGCAACAGAACGGACTGGATGCGGATCGACTGATTAGGGACATGTCGCGCAAGGAAGTTATCGCCGCCATTCAGGTCAATCTGGATCAGGCGCACGATATTGACCTGTCTGGCACGCCCACCTTCATCTTCAATCATAAACGCGTCGTGCCCGGCTATATGTCGGAGAGTGACATCATGAACAAGGTCCGCGCCCTGCGGAAGAAGTGACCCGAGGCAAGGCGCGCTGAACGCACCTGGCGAAGCGCGCTTTAAAGTAAATCAGACGCAGCACCACCGTCCCAAAGGCGCAACGTTCAAAGGATGGGGTCGCCCCTTACATGAATGCGTGTCTCTCCCCGCAGGGAGTTTATCGCCACGCGCCCGGTTTTTCCTTCAATGGGCATGGCCTTTGACCGTCAGGGCGATATCCTGCGCGATAACGCAGAACATCGCCCGCAAAAAACGTCACGTCACTTTGTGCGCCAACACGTTGCGACTGGATGATGCCGCACGCTTCCGAGATGCATTCACGTCGGGCAGAAGTTTGTCCGGCCTCGCGACACCTTTTTTGGGGATCTCACTCTCCTTCAGCGCTTTTTTCAACGCATCCAGATTTTTGACGATCTCGGGCGCGGCTTCGGGCATGCGGGGCGGATGGCGTTCAAAAACATCGATCAGCGCTTCAAGCCCGACCAATCGGGAGAACCATTTTTTTTATCAAGACGGCACCACATACCAAGGTGCCCGCGCTATGGCGGAACCGGCAATGGCGGCCGCATAAGCGTCCTGATAGACGTTCCAGTAACCACGCTCCTTGAAATCGCTCGCTGAGAATTTCCAGAGTTTCTCCGGCCTTTCCAACCGTCTTAGAAGGCGCCTCTGCTGCTCTTCCGGAGAAATATGCAACATGATTTTGACGATATGCACGTTCTGCCGATGCAGATAAGTCTCAAAATGCCGGATGTCTCGCAAGCGATCGTCCCAGAATGACGGGTCATCGGGGTTACCGGCCAGTCCGCGACGGTCCAAATTTTCCTTGTGCACGCGGGCGACCAGCACGTCTTCATAATAGCTGCGGTCGAAGATGCCGATCTCGCCCAACAAGGGAGTCGCACGGGAAACGCGCCATAAATATCCGTGATCACGTTCAACCGGCGTCGGCTGTTTAAAGCCTGATACGCGCGCACCCTGCGGGTTAATACCGCCCATTACATGACGGATGACGCCATCCTTCCCCGCCGCATCCATGCCCTGCAGGATCATCAGCACGGATTGTGTCTTCCCGGCGGCCATCGCTTCCTGAAACGCGGCAAGGCGCTTCTTCCGCTTGCGCATCCAAGCTTTGGCATCATGCTTGGAGAAGTCGCCATGCTCGGCGGGGTCATAATTGCGGAGATTGAATGTTTTCCCGTCCTCAATCCTGTATTTCAGTGAGAGCTGGCGCGCTTCTTTATCAGTCAACATGGTTTGTGCTCCGATCAATTGCGAGGCCACCCGCCGCCTGACAGACGGGCATAACTTCAATCTCGTTGACGTTGACGTGAGCGGGTTGCTGCACCACCCATGAGACGATTTCAGCTATATCGATAGGGGTGATCGGCGTCGTCCCCGCATAGACAGCGGCCGCGGCTTCAGCGTCTGCCATGCGCACGGAACTGAATTCACTGCCGCCACATAAGCCGGGTGCGACATTGGTCACGCGGATGGGCAGGCCGAGCAGGTCGGTCCGAAGATTTGCGGCAAATTGCACGACATAGGCTTTCGTCGCGCCATAAACATTACCGCCTTGATAGGGATATCGCCCGGCGACGCTCCCCATCATGACGATATACCCGCGCCGCCGCGCCCCCATCCCGGGGAGAAGGGCATGGGTGAGCGCCGTCAGGCCCGTAATATTGGTTTCAATCATCTGCGCCCAATCGGCCCAATGACTGTCCTGCGCTTTCGAGATGCCCAGAGCGAGACCGGCATTATTGACGAGAATGTCGATGTCACGCCAGGACGCGGGCAGGGAATTTTCAAAATTTGTGATCGCCGTGATATCGCGCATGTCGCATGCGGCGGGCAGAAAAGATGCATCCAGTTCTGCCGCCAACGCATCAAGACGTGCCTCACGACGCGCGACACCGATGACTCGCATCCCTTCCCGAACGAGGCGACGCACGATCTCCCGCCCGAAACCTGCACTTGCGCCTGTCACCAAAGCCGTCGTCATTTTTTGCTGCTCCATGTGAGTTTGTTGATACCAATCTGCGCGCGGGCTTCTGACGCGTCAAGTCGCTTTCATATGAGCTTGCATGATCCGGGGATGCCTCCCATGACGGCCCTGACCTGATGTGACATGACAAACTTTAATCAGTAAAAATTCTGACGCTCAACCGGGAATTTAAAACCTGACGGCGCGACGCCGCCCATAATATTGTTTTTCCGAGCATCAATATTCTGTTATGATACCTTCTTTATTGTCCTAAGGAAGTGATGCGCCAGGCAGAGCATCTATCAGTGTCAACACCGCCTATTCGGGGTAAGTGAAGGCGATATCGCCGCGGGTCAGGTCGCTCATGATTGTCGTCACCTCCGCAAGGAGGGCATCCGGCACTGCGAGGCAGATTCTGACACCGTCAGCTTCGAACGTCTGCTCCAGGCTGTCAGCCTCCCAATCTGCCAGACGTGCCTGGATGATAGGGAAAATATTGAAAGGGATGCGACACACGATGCGCGTTTTTTTCACCCAGATCGTGGCGTCCCCCGCACGCAGGCGCTGAGACGCCGTCCCGCCATAAGCCCGTATCAATCCACCGGCGCCAAGCTTGATGCCCCCGAACCAGCGTATGACGAGGACCACTACATTTTCAAAACCCTGCCCCTCAATCGCGGTCAGGATCGGGCGGCCCGCTGTCCCACCTGGTTCACCATCATCGAACATCCGGTAACGTGGCGAGACCAACCATGCCCAGCAATTATGCGTGGCGTCGGGCACACGATGGGACTCGATAAATGCCATCGCCTCATCCTCTGACGCCACCGGAGCGGCATAGGCGCGGAAAAGGCTTTTCTTGACCGTCATCTCGATTTGTATCAGCGCGCATAAACGCCATTTCTGCGCGTCATCCGCCACGCGGCACGTCATTCAGTAGCGTCATTTTCAAGTCGCTTCAGCCTTTATCGCCTCCGCGGCTTCGGAAGGCGAAATAAACCGCGCAACGAGATCACTCAGATGGCCGAATTCATGGATCGAAAGCCCCTCCAGCGGTTGGGCGCGTTTTGCGGCGGCGGAGCTGCGCCGGGGCAGAACGGCAGCATCAAAGCCGAGCTTTGTAGCTTCCTTCAGGCGTAGATCGGCCTGCGCCACCTGACGCACCTCGCCGGATAATCCGACTTCACCGAAATAACTCGTGCCCGCGGAGGTCGGCTTACCTGAAAGGGCGGAAATCAGGGCCGCGGCAACCGCGAGATCCGCCGCAGGCTCCGTCACGCGCAGGCCGCCCGCGATATTGAGATGCACGTCCATCCCCATAAAGCGCAGGCCGCAGCGCGCCTCCATTACAGCGAGAAGCATATTGAGTCGACCGGAATCCCACCCCACCACCGCGCGGCGCGCCATCTCCGGCTTTGGCGGAGCCTGCAATATTGCCGCGCCGCAAGAAAGAGCGCGGAAGGGTTCGGCACTTCAACGAGACCCTCATCCGTCATGGCGAAAACCCCGATCTCATCCGTCGCACCGAAACGGTTTTTCGCCGCGCGCAAAATGCGGAACTGATGGCCGCGATCCCCTTCAAAATACATCACGGCATCCACCATATGCTCCAGCACGCGCGGCCCGGCCAAAGCGCCCTCTTTCGTGACATGCCCGACAAGTATCAGCGAGAATCCCACTGTTTTCGCCAATCGGATCAGCTCAAACGCGCTGGCCCGCACCTGCGCGACGGAGCCCGGGGCGCTTTCCACCGTGTCGAGCCACATTGTTTGAATCGAGTCAATCACGACGACTTGATGGTCACGATCATGCTCAAGCTTTGCGGAGATCTCGGCGACATTGATGCTTGCGGCAAGGTCAAGCTTCGGCGCGGCGAGGTTGAGGCGGCGCGCGCAGGCGGATCTGGTCAACCGCCTCCTCCCCGGAAACATAGATGACTTTCTTCCCCGCCTGGAAGAGGGCACATGTCGCCTGAAGCAGCAACGTGCTCTTGCCGATACCCGGATCCCCACCGATCAACACGACTGAACCGGGAACAAGCCCACCGCCGAGCACGCGATCAAATTCCGCCATCTGCGTTTCCACGCGCGGCGGCGGGGCTGTATCGCCATCAAGCTGCGTGACTTGCAGCTGCCCGACATGGGTGTTGCCGCGCCGCGCACGCGCGGTGGGCTCAACCGATTCTTCCTCGATGTTGTTCCAGGCCCCGCATATATCGCACCTGCCGGACCATTTCGGCGAGACGGCGCCGCATTCTCGGCAGACAAACCGTGCTGAGGGTTTTTTGCCATGAGCCGTCACATCCTTTCGCACCGCATCCCGATCTGACGCGTCAGCCCCATTTACTGGAAGCGCATAAGTTCAACGCCGCAATTCCATTTTGATCGGCCCTTCTGTCCGACCATGGGTAAACTGATCGACCATCGCATTGCCGCTCTCGAGCAACTTTGATGTCGGCCCCTGCCAGACAAGCCGCCCATTATAAAGCATGGCCGCCTTATCACCGATCCGCTGGGCTGACGCCATATCATGCGTAATGGCGAGGGCCGTACTGCCGAGGCGCTTCACGCAATCGACAATCAACTCATCAATGATCGCGACCGTAATCGGGTCGAGCCCTGTTATGGGTTCATCAAAAAACAAAATGTCCCGTGTGCCCGCAATGGCGCGGGCCAAACCGACACGTTTTTGCATACCGCCCGATAATTCGGAGGGGGACAGGCATCCGACGGAAGGGTTCAACCCGACCTGCCGTAAATATCCCCCGCCTGGCGGGCTGCCTCACTGCGGATCGGGCGCTGGCGGGCAACGCGCCCCTTCGCCATCAGCCCGAAGACGATATTGTTACGCACGCTCATACTGTCGAAGAGCGCCGAGTTCTGAAACAACATCCCGATCTGCGCGACAAGCTCCCGCCGACGGGCGCGGGTGGAGGTCAGGAGATTTTCCCCGTCAATTTCAATGACCCCCTCATCCGGCGTCAACAGACCGAGTATGCAGCACAGCAGGACGGATTTGCCACTGCCCGACCCACCAATCACGACGAAGGACGTGCCCCCGCGCGATATCAAGGTCAATGCCATCCAGCACGACTTTATTGCCGAAGCGTTTGGTGAGGCCGCGCACGCGGATTTTAGGTTGAGATGTCATTGGTCAAAAACAGATCTGTCAGGAGGTAATCAAAGGCCAGCAGCAGGTTGGAAGCCCCAACGACAGCAGCTGTCGTCGCCGCGCCGACACCCTCTGCCCCGCCGCGACTGCTGTAATCGTGATAACAGCCCAGCAAGGCGATGAGAAACCCGAACACGGCGGCTTTTGCCAGCCCGACCCAGACATCCAGCGCTGTGACCACATTCAGCGTCGTCACGACGTAAGAAGCCGGGCCAAGGTCGCGACCAGCAGGCGTGGTGTCACGAGGTAACGCATCGGTTTCAACGGCAAGGGTTTTAAGCGCGTCGATTTGATCCGTCACGCGCATCGTCCCGATTTCTGCCGCCATCGCCACGCCGGCGCGCCCCGCCACCATCAGCCCGGCCAGAACCGGCCCTAATTCCCGCGTGACGGCAAGCACCACGATGCCGCCAATGGCGCCCTGCGCGTGATATTGTGCAAAACCGGTATAGGATTGCAGCGCGATCACCCCGCCGGAAAAGATCGCCGCCAAGGCCACGACGGGAAGCGAATAATAAACGATTTCGAAGAAATTCGTCAGGAAAACCCGCCAGTAAAAGGGTCGTCTTAAAAGGCCACTCAGCCCGCCCCCGGCGAAAATGGCAAGAGCGCCAACGTCACGTACCATGGAAATGGTTGCGCGCCCGATTGCTGAGACAAAGTCGGTGAGAATGATGTTTCCCCAATTTCAGTCGAGATGCTGTTTTAGCCCTAACGCGCCCGCACGACGACGTCAAAGCCTGCAGTGAAATAAACTCACTAGCGCGTCAGCCCTTCAACGCTTCAGCATGCTGGGAGACGCATGATCACGCGACACGCGGCGCATGTATCAGCCATGTTTCTGATAAAGTCTCGGCCCTTTTTGTGGAAAATTGGACAGTCTGGTGATCGCGCGTCAGGCATTTATTGGCGGGTCGATGCCGCCTTCTTGTCCGCCGCATTGGCCGGGGGCTTTTCCACCGCTGTGGCAGACTTTACCGGCACGGATGAGGGAGGGGTTTGCGGCCCGTCCCCATGTGTCGCCTCCGCTTTCCCCGTCACCGTCACAGAATGATGACGACCCGCAGGATCGGACGCCGGGGCGCTGCCGGGATCCGCGTGCGCGGCTCCGTCAGTCACCGTTACGGATTTTCCATCACTTTGCTGCGCAGGTTTCGCGTCATGGCGCGCCGTGTCGGGAAGGGCCTGCCGCATCATGGCTTCGCCCGGCATGGCCTTGACGGCGGGAGGCGTATTTGTCGTCGGCAGCGCATTCCAGACCGGCGCGACAGCTGAGGTCGCCGACACATTGATCGGCGATTCGTTGTCCTGGGATGACGCGGGGCCTGAAGAAGCCTGAGGCGTAGTGCTGGGGGTCTGTGGGCCGCGTGTGACGCCGCGTCATCCTGCGTCGGAACATCGTTCGCGACGGTCGTTTTGATAAGGACCTCAGATTTGGAATTTTCACCTTTGGATTCAGCCGACTGGACCCGATCGGATTTCGTCGCGACCACCTCCATTGGCTTGTGTGCCGCATCAGATGCCGGTTCCGGCTTTGACTGTATGATGCTCCCCGTCCCATGTCGCACTAACGGGGCGGTCGTGAGCGGCAGGGATATCGTACCGGAACCATTCGCCGTCTCACGATGGCCGTATCGAGCGACCCGTTTACACGGGCAGAGGCGGCGTCCTGCGTTGTGAGCGTCAGAGCGACAATCTTGCCGCCATCAATCTGCAATGACGCATGGTCGGATAAAGTCGCGGAGAGCGCGTTCGAGGGCGGCCTCCCTGACGGTAAGCCGTGTAGCGCCGGACGCGGCGACCTGCCAGGCACGCTCCAACCATCCGATCGCAACATTTTCCGACCCATTGGATGCTGATATCGAGAGACGCGATCTCCACCGCGGAGACGGAACCATCCGACAAGTTCGCTTCCAGCGATGCCAGACACCCGCTTACGACGAAGCGCGTATGCGGACTGTCATGCAATGTCACGCCAACATCGCCACCGACGCGCAGCGACAGCGTGTTATTACCATGGCCTACCTGACATGCCGGTGCGGTGAGCGCCCACGCGATGCACCCTGATCCTGAACGACCCGGGATGAAACCGTCACGCCATGGCATGGCCCTTCAATGGCGACGGCGCACGGATGCTTGGGATCGACCTGAATCGCGACACGATCGAAGCATGGGAGGCTGAGGTAACCTCCTCCACCGCCCAGGTGGATGAGTCCTGCGCAAAGGTCCACCCCTGCCATGTGAGATGTGACGCCACAAGGCTACCCAGGAGCACGACCACCCCGGCACGACGGATCCTAAACTCTGGAATCGAAACGAAGGTACGCCGTCGAGACATTACGTTTTCCTCATCAAACGCCAACTTAAAAAGCCTGCGTCATCATGCCGCCCGATGGCCGGGCGGCAACGCAGCAACTCAGGCCTGCCTCTCATATTCCCTTAATGATGCCACGTTGTTGACATGACGGCAACGCGTGGACACATTCAAAATCGGTTATTTCAGTTAAAATCTGGACGGGATGAACGGTCTCTCATCGTTACGCGGCGCGTGACCTCCCGACTGCATGATAGACCGCGCCCGCCGCGGTAAATGCAGGTCCGTCCCAAATATCGCGCATATCGAGAATGATATCGCCGCGCATGTGTCCCATCACATCCTGAGGTTCGAGTTTCCGGAAGCAATCCCATTCCGTCAGCAAAACGAGGATGTCGCTTCCTTTGATGGCATCGCGCGCTGAGGGCATGAAGGTGACATCGCCAGCTACCATCGATTTCGCCTGCGCCATGCCCTCCGGGTCATAGGCCTGTATGCGCGCGCCGTAAGTCAGCAGATTGCGCATAACAGGTAATGATGTTGCCTCACGCATATCATCCGTGTCGGGCTTGAAGGTCAGTCCCAGCAAGGCGACCACTTTACCCGCGATCTCGCCCCCTGCCAGTGCGAGAATGCGACGCGCCACCGCTTCCTTGCGATATTCATTCGCGGCAATCGTCGCCTCCACGAGGCGCGACGGCACACCAGCATCCTGTGCAATTGCCGCGAGAGCGCGTGTATCTTTCGGGAAGCACGACCCCCCAAATCCCGGCCCCGCACGTAGAAATTTGTCACCAATACGGCGATCAAGCCCCATGCACGCCGTTATCTCCGCGATATCCGCACCGGTCTTCTCACTCAGGTCAGCCATTTCATTCACAAAGGCGACTTTCATGGCAAGGAAGGCATTTGAGGCGTATTTCGCAAGCTCGGCGGATTCGAGCGAAACAAAACGGAAAGGTGTGTTCTTCGCCATCAGCGGCGCATAGACCTGACGCATGGACGCCTCTGCGCGTGCCGCGCCTTCAGTATCGAGCAGGTCAATGCCGATCACGACGCGGTCCGGTTCGATGAAATCGGTGATCGCGTTCCCTTCCCGCAGGAATTCCGGATTTGACGCCACATCGAAACAAATATCCGGCCGCGTCTCACGTAAAATACGCGCCACCTCACGCCCTGTACCGACCGGCACCGTTGACTTGGTGACAATAAGCAGCGGCGCTGTCGCAGCCATTGCCACGGCGCGCGCCGCTTCATACACAGCGGTGAGGTCCGCATGGCCGCCGCCCCGTCGGGTCGGCGTACCCACCGCGATCAAGACGATATCCGCGCCATCGACCGCGCTTTTGAGATCCGACGTGAAGGCGAGTCGCCTGGCCTGGACATTCCGTGCCACGATCTGATCCAGACTCGGCTCGTAAATCGGAATTTTATGGTCACGCAGCATGGCAAGTTTGGCGGGATCACGCTCGATCACCGTGACCGAACTGCCGAAATCAGCGAAACAGGCACCGGAAACGAGGCCGACATAACCGCCACCGATCATTGCAACACGCATTGAGCCTTCCCCTTTTCGCCCGGATATTCAGCGCCGTAGCACTTTTTACCCTGCCAGACCCGCGCAGATTGCCGAGCCTCCATGCCGTGTCAAGAGAAATGTGACGCTGAGAGGATGTCAACCCGTCACGCATTGATGGCATTCACCTTCCCATGACACTTGTATAGCTCGCCCGCTGATCTTGACCGGGCCTTGTCAAAAAACCAGCGAAAGCTTTTTTAACAGTGGCGCAGCGCATCATTAACTGGCAGACTTCTTCCCGATGCCTGTCAACTGACGGACGAACGGTCCTCTTCGCCGTTCAGATAAAACGAACCGCTCATATCTGGATACGTATTGATCCATGCCGTCGCTTTTCAAGCACGTCGCGCGCCGCGCGATTCTTCCCAATCGAAAAATAGAAGCTGCTAAACGCGAGGACGCTGTCAGCAGCCTGGGTCACGCAGAGAAAACCCGTCAATTCTCGACCGCGTAGATCATGCTGATGGGATTGATCTTCACTGTCGGGCCCATATCGACGGATATGTATCTCCCGGCCTTCCGGCAGATTGAGCACGATCTCGGCCAATTGCCGGGTAGTGCACAACTTACTTTGACCTGCTGGTTCGTCGGGCTGACTCTCGGGCAATTCTGCCTTGGCCCGCTTTCTGACCGGTTCGGGCGGCTGAGACCCCTTCAAATCGGGCTGGGTGTCTATATCGTTTCACCGATCATTCTCGCGATGACGCATCATTACGGGGCGTTCTGCCTGATGCGCTTTATTTCCGCGCTGGACGGCGCGATATGCAGCGTGGCACCCCGCGCCATTGTCAGAGATGTCGCGACCGGCAGGGAGGCCGTGAAGCTGATGTCGCAACTGACCCTCGTTTTCGGGGTCGGGCCGATATTGGTGCCCAGTCTCGGCAGCCTCCTTCTGGCCCTCGGCCATTGGCGGCTGATTTTCTGGGCCTGCGTCATCGCCGCGTCACTCCTGCTGCTGGGTTCCTTTTACATATTGCGCGAGACCCTCCCGCTGGAACGCCGCTTCGCCATCATGCCGTCGGAAGTACTGCAACGCTATCTGTCCCTGTTGCGGGAGCCGGTTTTCCTCTCCACCACGTTGCTGACAAGTTTCTGCAGCTTTGTCATGTTCGCCTATCTCGCCAACGCACCTCAGTTATTTGAGCATATATTGGCCTTCACCCCGCGGGAATTTGCGATCTTCTTCGGCGTCAATGCGGAGGGCTTCATTCTCGCAACCCAGATCAACGGGCAGCTGACCCGGCGCTTCAGTTATGTCCGCGTCATGGAAGCGGGTATCTTCCTCTGCCTTTTCAGCGCCCTGGCCCTTCTCGCCGCGAGTGAAAGCCTCTAGTCGGGACGCATAACCTTTGGCCTGTCTGCGTCACACTAGTGGCCACCACTTTCTTCCTCGGCTTTATCAGTCCCAATGCAGCCCTGCTGGGCACGCTCAATTTTGGTCTCGGTGGGAGTAGCGGGATCTTCATGGCTTTTCTCAATCCCCAGAAAGTATCCTCCACAGCCATTGGTATGCTGGTAGGCGTCACCGCAATCTTACTTTGTGACGTCGTGCGGCGGCGCGCCCTCAAGGTCAATCCGCTGCCGATGCATGAAATTTAGGCCCCATCTTGATGCCGGGGTATCGCCGTCAGATCTCACTAGAGGCGCGCCCCAGGCAATATGATTGTCCCTCAAAATCAGGACGCAATCATGATCAGACTCGTCTCAAAACTTCTTGCCCTGACGGCCGCTTTTTACGCGGCAATCATCGGGTATTTCTACATGAAGCAAAGCATGTTTGTTTTTCCAGCCTCCCATGATGCGTTATCGGACCCGATGGCCGTCGGCCCGGATTTCCGGCAGGACAAGCTCGTGACATCTGACGGGCTGGAACTCGCAGCCTGGTATCACCCACCGCGTGACCACGGGCCGGTCATACTTTATTTTCACGGTAATGCCGGGACGTTGGACAGGCGCTCAGACCGTTTTGCGACTTTCGCGAAAATGGGATACGGCGTCTTCGCGCCGGAATATCGCGGTTACGCCACTAATCCGGGCAAACCTTCCGAGGTCAAACTCGCCTCTGACGCGGTCTCCGCCTATGGTCATCTTCGGGAGAAGGGCGTCAAATCCGCCGATATCGTTGTTGTCGGTGAATCTCTGGGCACTTATCTCGCAACTTATGTCGCCGCGCACTGCCCTGTCGGCGCGCTGACGCTCGACTCGCCTTTTACCAGTGTGGCGGATGTCGGGGCGGAGCGCTTTCCTTTTTTGCCCGTGCGTACACTCATCACGGACCGGATGAATACGTAGGGCCTGATCGGGCGTGTCAATGCGCCGCTTCTGGTTATGTACAGCGTGCATGACAGGACGGTTCCGCCATCACAGGCTCAACAGGTTTTCAAGTCCGCCAATGAGTCAAAACATCTTTTTGTCGCGCGCAGGGGCGGCCACTCCTCCGTATTGGAAAATGGCGGTTTCGACGCAATGAAAAATTTCATCGCCGCGCTGAACCCGTAAATGTGGAAGATTTGCTTAATCACTTGAAATCGATTTTACATCGCACCTATATCGGCGAGTTTACCGCCGCACCGCCTCCAATGATGGTAAAATGACGGTGCGCGATGTAGTGTCTTGCCATATCGGTTATCTTGCGCGTTAAAAGCCCGAAACATGGATGAATGATCATCAACAAGGTGCGTCGCAAAGGGAGGGGTTATGACGGTGGAAATCAGGGTTCCGGTCTTGGGAGAGAGCGTCGTTTCCGCGACTGTCACGCGGTGGCTCAAACAGCCCGGTGACGCCATCATGCGTGACGAACCGATTGCTGAACTGGAAACGGACAAGATCAGCATTGACGTGCCTGCGCCATGTGGCGGCGTCCTCAAAACCGTCAGCGTTGCAGCCGGCGATGATGTGCAGGTCGGCGCCATACTGGGCCATATGGAAGGGCAGGACGGGCTGAGCCTCTCGCCGCGCTCACAGCAGGCGCAAAGCAGCACGGAAAAAGCGTCAACGGCACATTCTGCACCGCCATCACGGCCTGAATCGACCGGTGACGCAGGACTTCCTCAGGCGGGCAAAGCCCCCCTCCCGGCGGCTGAGAAAATGATGAAAGCCAATGGCGTTGCGGCCGCGGCAATGGATACAGGCACTGGCAAAGATGGCCGTATCACTAAAGCGGACGTCATATCCCATTTGGACAAGTCACAGGAGCAGATACCGCCCGCGCAGACATTGAACGCTGCGCCGCAGGCACCCTCACTGCCGCGTGCTGAGGCCGCTTCAAGACCCGTCGATATAGAGGTCACATCCGCCAGAGACCCGGTGATGGGCCGCGAGAAGCGCGTGCCGATGAGCCGGTTGCGCCAGACCATCGCACGCCGCCTGAAAGACGCGCAGAATACCGCCGCGATATTGACGACTTTCAATGAAATCGACATGAGCGTCGCGCGTGACCTTCGTGACACTTACCGTGGAACATTTGAGAAGAAGCACGGCGTTAAACTGGGATATATGTCGTTTTTCGCACGTGCGGTGATCAAGGCGCTTGAAACCTTCCCGGTATTAAATGCGGAGATCGTGGGTAACGACATCATCTACCGTCAGGATATTAATCTCGGGATTGCGGTCGGGAGTAAACGCGGCCTGGTTGTGCCGGTGATCCGCCATGCCAACCAACTTGATTTTGCCGAGCTTGAACGCAAAATCAAGGATTACGGCCAGAGGGCGCGAGACAGTAATCTCAAACTTAATGAATTGGCGGAAGGCACGTTCACCATCACAAATGGCGGCGTTTTCGGCTCCCTCCTCTCCACGCCGATACTCAACACCCCCCAATCGGGCATTCTTGGTATGCACGTCATTCAGGACCGCCCCATCGCCGTCAATGGGCAGGTTGTCATTCGGCCCATGATGAATGTCGCGCTCTCCTACGATCATCGCATCGTTGACGGGCGTGAGGCGGTGAGTTTCCTCGTGCGGGTCAAGGAGCTGGTTGAGGATCCGCATTGTCTGCTGCTGGATATCTGACCGATGGCGCGCGTTCAGGAAAAAGGCATCGAAGCAGACGTGAAAAAACCGTCCGCGACCATCCCCGGCCTTCGTGAGGAATTTGATGTCACTGTGATTGGCGCGGGGCCGGGCGGATATATTTGCGCCATTCGTGCCGCGCAGCTGAGCCTCAAAGTGTTGTGCGTGGATAAACGCGAGGAGGCGGGCGGGACATGCCTCAATGTCGGGTGCATTCCCTCCAAAGCGCTGCTCCACGTGACGGAACGCCTTGTTGAAGCGCGCAATCTCTTCCCTAAAATGGGTATTCAATGTGGCGAGGTTAAAGCCGATCTTGCCGCGATGATGGCAAATAAGGACCGCATCGTTTCGGAAACCGTTCAAGGCGTTGCTTTCCTGTTCAAGAAATATCAGGTGACGTTTCGGACCGGCCACACCACCATCAAGTCGCCAAATTGCATTGTCCTTGATGGAGAGGAGGTCCGCACAAAGCGAATCGTGATCGCCACAGGCAGTGCGCCCGCCACGCTTGGCGGCATTGACATCGATGAGAAACAGATTGTCACCTCCACGGGCGCGCTGAAGCTCCCTCACGTGCCGCGTCACCTCATCGTCGTTGGCGCGGGCGTGATCGGGCTGGAACTGGGCAGTGTCTGGCGCCGTCTCGGCGCGGACGTCACCATCGTCGAATTTGAGGATCACATTGCGCCGGGTTTTGACCGGGATATGTCCAAGCAACTGGCGCGCAGCCTGCAGAAACTCGGCATTAATTTCCGCCTCAATGCCAAGGTCACGCAGGTGGAAAAACGCGCGGATGGGCTTACTGTCCGCGTCACCCCTTCAGACGCCGCCACGGACTCGGAAGGGGAGGAGGCGCTCTCATGCGATACGCTCCTCATCGCAACGGGTCGTCGGCCCGTCACGGAAGGACTCGGCCTTGAGGCGTTGGACATCAAGCGCGATCAGCGCGGGCACATCATTATTGACGAGAATTTCAACACGTCCTGCCCCGGCATTTATGCCATCGGCGACGTTGTCCCTGGCCCCATGCTGGCACATAAGGCGGAGGAAGAAGGTTACGCCCTGGCCAACCATCTGGCCGGTCATCCCCACCACATCCGGCGCGACCTGATCCCGGGCGTAATCTACACGCACCCGGAGGTCGCCATGATTGGCGCGACAGAGGAAACGCTGAAAGCGCAGAACGCCACTTATCGCGTCGGGACCTATCCGTTTATGGCGAATGGCCGTGCGCGCGCCAATTGCGACACAGAGGGCAGCGTCAAAATCCTGACATGTGAGCGGACAGATACATTGCTCGGCATCCATATTATCGGCCCGTCTGCGGGCGAACTCATTGCGGAACCGGCTTTAGCCATGAATTTCGGGGCCAGTGCCGAGGATATCGCCCTTTCCTGCCACGCGCACCCGACTTTGTCGGAGGCGGTAAAAGAAGCCGCCCTCGCCGCTTTCGCTTTCGATCGCCCTCTGAACCTATAGGCACCACTGCGCCACCTCTGACACGCTTGAATCGGGAGTGAACGAGCAGCCGTGAGGTTGCCCGATCTATTTACCCATCAATCGGCGCGGAGAGGGCGCTGGCAACGAGTTCTTTCTGCTGGCGCTCATGCTCTTTCAGTAACCCTGTCGCCGGAGAGGCACTGGGAAGTCGCCCATTATAAATGGGGCCCGGGGCACTGTACCCGACACCATTTGCTGCCGACTCAATATAGCGATCAACGAAGTGCCAGGCACCACTATTCTGCGACTCTTCCTGACACCAGACGATGCGCGCATGGGGGTATGGCGCAAGCGCTTCCGCGAGCCTGTTTGTGGGGAAGGGGTAAAGTTGCTCAACACGCACCAGCACCGCGTCCCTGACCTCATTTTCATCCCGATAGGCGGCGAGGTCGTAATAAATTTTCCCACTGCATAGAATGACGCGTTTGACGTCCGCAGCCTTAACATCGCGCAGCTCATCCTTGATGACCGTCCTGAAGCGCTGACGCGCTGAGAAATCGGCCGCAGAGGAAACGACATTTTTATGCCGCAAAAGGGATTTCGGCGTGAAGATGATCAGCGGCTTGCGACATGGCCGGATGATCTGCCGCCGCAGCGCATGGGAGTAATTGGCCGGGGTTGAGGGCACGCAGACGCGCAGATTATTTTCAGCGCAGAGTTGAAGATATCTTTCAATCCGCGCTGAGGAATGTTCCGGCCCCTGCCCCTCATATCCATGTGGCAAAAGCAGCACCAGCCCGGAGCTGCGCAGCCATTTGACCTCACCCGAGGAGATGAACTGGTCAATAATAACCTGTGCCCCATTGGCGAAATCCCCGAACTGCGCCTCCCACAGGACAAGCGAGTCCGGCGCCGCCAATGTGTAACCATACTCAAATCCCAGCACGCCGAATTCGGACAGCAGGGAATTATAGATTTCAATGCGCGCCTGCTCGCCCCCGATATGGTTGAGGGAAACATATTCCTCTTGATTGAGCTGGTCGATCAGCACAGCATGACGCTGGCTGAATGTGCCACGCTGGCAATCCTCTCCCGAGAGTCTAACATGATGGCCCTCGAGTAAGAGAGAGCCGAAAGCCAGGGCTTCCCCCGTGGCCCAATCGAAACCCTCACCGCTTTCAAAAGCTTTGCGGCGCGCGTCAAAGATTCGTTTCAGACGCGGATGCATCGAAAACCCATCCGGCACACGCGTCAGGGCAGCGCCGATCGCTTTCAGCGTCTTGGCGGAAATCCCGGTAACAGGTTGCTCCCGCAACGGCGTGTCGGAAAGGCGCGTCGGGTCCTGCCGGCAATCAAGCCAATCTTCCCGACGGGGTGTGTAACTTTTCGCCGCTTCATATTCCCGATCCATCCGCGTGAAGAAGTCGGACAAAGTACGGTCGGCTTCTTCCTGCGTAACGACGCGCTCACGTACGAGGCGCTTCGCGTAAAGTGCCCGCGTCGTTTCACGCGCGGCAATCGCTTTATACATGGTCGGCTGCGTAAAGGCGGGTTCATCACCTTCATTATGACCGTGACGCCGGTAGGTCACGAGATCAATCACGATATCACTGGCAAATTGCGTGCGGAAATCCGCCGCAAGGCGGGCGCAATAAGCCGCCGCTTCCGGCTCATCTCCATTGACGTGCAAAATCGGCGCCTGCACCGATTTGGCGATATCCGTGCAATAAAGGCCCGAATAAGCATGGGCGGACATCGTCGTAAAACCGATCTGATTATTAATGACGAGATGAACAGTGCCACCCGTGCGATAACCAACCAACTCCGACATGGCCATCGTCTCATACACAACGCCCTGGCCGGCAAAGGCCGCATCGCCATGGATCTGGATGGCAAGGTGGGCGACGCGGCTTTCGCGCCCGACACAGCCATCAAGATCCTGCAAGGCGCGCACGCGTCCGACAACAACCGGATTGACCGCTTCAAGGTGTGAGGGGTTCGGCAGGAGTGTGACGCGCATATCGCGCCCTTGAACCTGCAATGTCGCCGCCGTGCCGAGATGATATTTCACATCGCCTGAACCCTGCACATCCTGCGGTTTGAATGACCCTCCCGCAAATTCCGAGAAGACGGCCGCAAAAGGCTTTTGCACGACATTCGCCATAACATTGAGGCGACCACGATGCGCCATCCCCAATGAGACGGAGCGCGTGCCATGGATGGAGGCACGGGCCATCAATCCATGGAGGACCGGAATCGTGACTTCACTCCCTTCCAGCCCGAAACGCTTCGTGCCGCTATATCGTCGGTGGCAGAAGCTCTCAAACCCCTCAGCCGCGGTCAGTTGGGATAATATTTCCTGCTTTTGTGCTGCACTGAAGAGATGATGCCAGTTATCAGCCTCAACCCGGCTCTGGAGCCATTGGCGTTTCTCAGGGTCCTGAATATGCATATATTCAAACCCGATCGGCCCGCAATATGTCTCACGCAACGCGGCGAGGAGGACATGCATGGTGGGCGCAGGCGTGTCCGGCAGAAGATCTTCCGCGAAATGCCCGAGATAAATAGGCCGCTCCATTTCGGCCGCCGTGAACCCGTATGAGGCCGGATCAAGATCAGCATGGACGGGTGCTGTTTTCAGATTAAGCGGGTCGAGAACCGCCTGGAAGTGCCCGCGAACACGGTAAGCGCGGATCAGCTCCATCGCGCGGATGCTGTCCCGGGCGGCGCTGATGAGCGCGCCATCGGGTGAGGCGGGGGCGGCTTCCTGCGCTTTAACGACTTCCTCATCCAGAAGAGATGGCTTCTCCGCCCAGTCCGGCAAGGCGTCCCACACTGTGTCCGGACGGACGAGACGCACCATGGATGGTGCGGAGTCGCCATGACCATTGGCGACGGTTTCAGTCTTGCCGCCCCCCAAAGCGCCAAAGAGGGGGACGAAGGAAGGATCGACACTCGCAGGATCTGTCAGCCAGCGATTATGTAAATCCGCAAGATAGGATGCATTCGCACCATTAAGCGCATCGGGTATAAACCCATCCCTGCCCATTTGAGTCAGCCCTCCCTGGCTGTTTTAACCGTCGTTCCGACAGGTCCCGTGAGGTCCCCGCCCTTTATCGCCTTTATTGTAACACGTGGTCGTTGCAAGACTACCGCGCGATACCATAACGCTTCACAGTAACGTAACGTGTTTTTGAGATTTGCGCCTGAGGTCAAGCGATAAAAACCCCCGTGACTGAACGTTAAGCCCTCTCCCCTGAGGGTGATATTTTCGGATGGGACACATGCAGTTATGCACGGTGCGACGATAGGCAAAAACGCCGAAATATATGGCAAGGCGCGTGAAAGCCCGTTATGAATCGCGCCGACATTATCTCTAAGCCCTCATAAAGGGCCCGTCATTTTGACGTTGGGAAGTTGGCCGAGGTCGACTCAGGAAACAGGTTTAAGATCATGACATATAAAGTCGCGGTCGTCGGCGCGACCGGCGCAGTCGGGCGGGAATTGCTTCGTATCCTTGCTGAGCGCGATTTCCCGGCGTCGGAAGTCGCCGCACTCGCCTCCGCGCGCTCTACGGGGCAGAAAGTCTCATTCGGGGATAAAAAGATCCTCACGGTTCAGAACCTTGAAACTTTTAACTTTACGGGTTGGGATATTGCGCTCTTCTCCCCCGGCGCCGCCATCTCCGCCCTTCATGCCCCGCGCGCGGCCGCGGCTGACTGCATCGTGATCGACAATACGTCACATTTCCGCATGGAGCCGGATGTGCCGCTGGTCGTGCCCGAGGTGAATCCCGAGGCACTCAAGAAAGCCCGCCGCAACATCATCGCAAACCCGAACTGCTCGACAGCCCAATTGGTGCTCGCGCTGAAACCGCTGCATGATCTGTTCAGGATCCAGCGCGTCGTCGTCTCAACCTACCAGGCTGTCTCCGGCGCGGGTAAGGAAGGGATGGATGAACTGTTTGTGCAGACCAAAGGCAGCTTTGTCGACGACGCACCGCGTATCAGCCAGTTCACGAAGCAGATCGCCTTCAATGTCATTCCACATATTGATAAATTCATGCCGGATGGCGCGACGAAGGAAGAGTGGAAAATGGCGGTCGAGACGCGCAAGATTCTCGACCCGGATATTCAATTGACGGCGACCTGCGTGCGCGTGCCGGTATTTATCGGCCATTCTGAAGCGGTAAATATCGCGTTTGAAAATAAAATCGATCTTAAAGCCGCACGGGAAGCCTTGCGCGCCGCCCCCGGGATCATCCTCCGTGATGAGCGAGAGGATGACGGTTACGTCACGCCGATTGAATGTGTGGGGGAGGACGCGACGTATATTTCGCGTCTTCGTATTGATGAGACGGTTGAAAACGGCCTGGCGCTCTGGTGCGTCTCAGATAATCTGCGAAAAGGCGCGGCCTTGAATGCCGTTCAGATTGCTGAAACCCTTATATCTATGGGTCTTGTGAAACATTGATGGTTGGCCACATGCGCAACCGGTCAAATCATCACACTTAGCCCCGTTTACAGGTCATGGCACCGTGAGCGGAGCGGTTGCCGCGCCTGGCCGTTTAAACAACCATGCGTCATCGTTGGCATAATACCTTCCCTCTCGTGACTTGCCTAATGTTCAGGTCAATGCAAGATATTCGTCATGGAGACATCAGCGCGACTTAAAGACGATTTTCCACCGACCCATCGCGTCGGGTTGCTGCTCATTAATCTCGGCACCCCTGACGGGACAGGATATTTCACCGTCAGGCGCTATCTGCGTGAATTCCTTTCCGATCGCCGCGTGATTGAGGCGCCGGCTGCCATCTGGCAACCTCTGCTCCATGGTATCATCCTCCCCCGGCGGTCGTTTAAAAGTGGCGCGGCCTATAAACGCATCTGGGATAAGGCGCAGGATGCAAGCCCGCTGCGTGTCATCAGCGCCGCGCAGGTGCAGAAGGTCGCGGCGAGATTGGGGCCGGATGTCGCCGTTTCAGTCGCCATGCGCTACGGCACACCATCGATAAGCCAAGGCGTCGACGCCCTTCTGACGGCGGGGTGCACGCGTATTGTCGCTTTTCCCCTTTATCCGCAATACAGCGCCGCCACGACGGCAACCGCGAATGATCACCTCTTCCGCACGCTCATGAAGCGGCGAAATCAGCCCGCCATCAGCACAATTCCGGCTTTTCCCGATCATCCCCTTTACATCAAGGCCCTTGCATCGAGCCTGTGCGCGCATCTCGCGGCCCTCACTTATAAACCGGAGCGCATCGTGATCTCGTTTCATGGTATGCCGCAAAAATGCATCGCGCAGGGTGATCCTTATGCCGCGCATTGTGAACGCACGGCACACGCCTTGCGGGCGGAGATGGGCGCGGCGGCGGACTTCATGCCCATGACGTTTCAATCGCGCTTCGGGCCGATGGCGTGGCTTCAACCTTACACAGCGCCCTACGTTGAGGCCCTCGCACGACAGAATGTACGCCGTATCGCCGTCATCACGCCCGGCTTTCTCGCAGATTGCCTTGAGACGCTTGACGAAATCGGCAATGAACTCCGCCACCAATTCCTTCAGGCCGGAGGGCAGGATTTCAGCGTGGTGCCATGTCTCAATGCGGATGAGGCGGCGATATCCCTCATCACTTCTCTAGCCCGTCCGGCGATTGAAAGCTTCTCAAACTGATCGGTGCCTTCGTCGAAGGTTATCTATAAGGCGGAACCGGACGCCCTCATTTTCGCTGGCAGCGAATTTGATTTCAGCGCGACGATCAAGCACGAAGCGGGCGGGCTAGCGCACGGCATAAACGGATGAAAAAAGGAGCCGGGTCATTTCGATAAAACTGGGTATCGGCATCACGACCTATAACCGCTCGGAGCGCATGAAACAGACGGTGGCGGCCGTGCGTCGACACACGCAGGCGGATCACCATCTGGTCGTCGTTGATGACGGCTCCGCTGACGAGACCGCCGAAACGCTGCGCGCACTTGATTGCGATTTCATCCTCGGTGGCCACCGCGGCATCGCCTGGAACAAAAATCGTGCGCTCTATTACCTGAAAGTCATGCAATCCTGTCAGGTCATCATCCTGCTTGAAGACGATACTTTCCCCACAGCGGATGGTTGGGAAACCCCATGGATTGAGGCTGGCCAGAAGCTGGGACACGCAAATCTCTACCTCCCGGACGTTTCGGGGGAGAATATTATCTGCGGCGCAGGCACGGGCGCGGACCTTTTTGTCGCGACGAATGTCTCCGGGCAATGCGCCGTTTTCCATCAGCAGGCGCTTGATCATGTCGGTTATCTGGACTCACGCTTCACAGGTTACGGATATGAACATGCTGAGCACACGCAACGCATGACCGAAACCGGATTTGGCGGCCTTGTGAAAGATGAGGGCGAGGCGCGTCTTCATTGCCCATTCCTCATTCAGTCTTCGCTTGAGGTGACGGAACGGCGCACCGAACTGCCGGAGGAAGAAATCGCCCGAAGTGGCGCGATCTGGTCTCAGATCCGACATGACCAGCTTTACCGCGCCGCACGGCGGAATGACGCCGAACGCGCTGTGTTCCTCGCAGAGATGTATGCCGCCCGCGATTATCAGCGCGCAGAGACCGCCATCCCCTTATGGCATCGCTGGGTGATCGTGACGGATCAGGAATTTCACCTGCGGTATCATGCCGCGGAGCGTGTCATTGAAACATCTGAAGAAGCGCCCGATCGGCCGGTTATCGCTTTCTGCGCCGGGCGGCGCCTCCATTTTATGCTCAAATCGACGGAGGGGCTGGTATTTCTCGTGCCGTCCCTGCAGGGCGCTCTGAATTTTACGCCGCAATCGACACCAACTCCCGGCGCGGAGCTGACGATTGGTCGTGGGCATCGTCGCACCCTGACAATATGGCGCCGGGGGTCATCCTCTCACTTATCAGGAAGGTGACGGCGCTCGGCTTGTCATGGCCACCGGGCAAAAGGATCACGGCGCTTTCATGTTTCTGCGCTATGACCTTGAGGCCCCATAAGCGACATTGTGACGGGCGATTTCTTCAGTCTCTCTGTGCTTCCTCGCGTGTATAAATATCGTCGAGGCGGATAATGTCATCTTCCTCCAGATAAAGGCCGGTCTGCACCTCAATCACAATCAAGGGTTCCGCGCCGAGATTTTCCAACCGGTGGGGCGTGCCGACGGGAATGTAAATGCTTTCATTCGCTGAAATTGTCAGAATATCGGCGTGGCGCGTTACCGTCGCCGTTCCGCTGACAACGACCCAGTGCTCCGCGCGATGCTGGTGCTTCTGAAGTGACAATTTTCCACGCGGGTGAGCGAAAATCTGCTTGACCTGAAACGCCCCCCCTCTAGCAAGAGACGTATAATGCCCCCAGGGGCGGTAGATCTTCCTGTGCGATGTGGCGGCGCGATGTCCCAGGAATTCCAGCTTTTTAACAATCTTCCGGACTTCCTGCCCTTGGCCCCGCCTTGTCACCATCACCGCGTCCTCCGTGGCGACAACCATCGTATCTTCCATCCCGGCAAGAGCGATCAGGGGGCCATCCGTCTGAACCAGGCAATCATGGGAGTTGTCAAGTATAACGTCGCCGCGCGTGGCGTTACCCGCCGCGTCCTTGTCTTGCGCTTTCCAGACGGCGTCCCAGCTCCCGATATCCGACCAGCCGAAATGGCTTTTGACAACAGCGGCACATTCCGTTTTTTCCGCGATTGCATAATCGACAGAAATCAAGGGGCAGCGTGCGAAAGCTTCGGCATCTAAACGCTCAAAATCAAGGTCGCGCTTGCGGCCCCGCACCGCAGATTCCGTCGCCTCCCCAATGGCCGGGGCGTGGCGCTGGATTTCCCGAATAAATGTGGCCGCGCTCGTGACAAACATGCCGGAATTCCAGAGCACGTGACCGCTGCGGATCAACGCCTCTGCCGCGTCGCGGGTCGGTTTTTCGATAAAGCGCCGGACATGAAAAACGGAGGCATCTTTTTTAGAGGCGTGTATCGAAAGGGGCGTGCCCGTCTCAATGTAACCATAACCTGTCTCCGGATTGTCCGGCGTGATACCGAATGTGGCGATATAGCCTTGCTGAGCCGCTTTGACGGCCAGGTCGAGGCTGTCTTTCAAGGCTTTCTCATCACGGATCAGGGCATCGGCGGCCATCACCCACATGATGGCATTTGGATCTTCCTCCGCAAGGAGGTAAGCGGCGGCGGCGATGGCCGGGCCGGAATTGCGCGCCTCCGGCTCAAGTACAATGCGTGGTGACAAGATGCCGATTTGTCGCATCTGTTCCGCTACGATGAAACGATGCGCGGCATTGCAGATGATCAATGGCGCGGCGTCACTCACCGCCCGCCCACGCAGGACGGTTTGCTGTATCAGGGTTTGCTGCGAGATGAGGGGCCAAAATTGCTTTGGGAAGCTGTATCGGGAAACAGGCCATAAACGTGTCCCGGAACCGCCAGAGAGTACAATAGGTATGATCTTCTGAGACATTTATTTCGCTGATGACCTCCGAGCAGAACTGACCATCCGTGATTTGACACGGTTCAACGGGCGGACGTCAATATCCCCGGAAACTCAGCGTGACAGGCACCGTGCCTGCTATCCTGCCTCAGGGCTCATAGAGCATCGGCACTACGGCGACGATCAGCAGCAGGCCCATGGCAATATTGAAATAACGTAACCGGCGGGGGCGGGAAAGATAGGATTTTGTCATGATCCCGGCGACAGCCCAGATAACAACCGCCGGAATTGTGCCAAGCCCGAGGAAAAGGCTGATGATCAACATCGACGCATAATGATGCGCGGGATCTGCATAAAGCGCGATGCCACCCAACACGATCACCCAACTTTTTGGGTTGACGATCTGGAACATTGCCGCTTGAATGAACGTCATTGGTGGCTTGCGCGCCGTATTCACCGTCGGGTTCACAGGCGATGTCGCGATGCGGATGGCGAGGAAGATCAGATAGCCACCACCCAAAAATTTAAGGACTTGCCGGGCGACAGGCACCATATTGAACAACGCGTCCAGACCGAGGCCACAGGCCCATAACTCGACGAGGAAGCCGAACAACGCCAAGGATCTGCGGCCACAGGCGTTTTATACTGAAATGCACGGCTGAGGCGAAGGCCAGAAGCATGTTTGGTCCAGGCGTCACAAGAGACGCCACCGCGTAAAGCGTCAGCGACCACAAAACGCTTCCACTCATTTTGGCCCTCCAATTTTCATCAAAAAGACAAACGCGCCGACGTCACAAATCGTCCGACGCGGCGTCTGAGGATGAGGGCCGCGGAAGAAACCTCCCGCTTCGGTAGGGTACTGACCTCCTGGGGCGACTCACCGAGAGAAGATATGGTCGGAGTGAGAGGATTCGAACCTCCGGCCCCTGCGTCCCGAACACAGTGCTCTACCGGGCTGAGCTACACTCCGACATGTCGCAGGGCTATATAACTCCAGGGCGCGAAGTGCAAGAGGCCGGGCGCGATTTAATCATTCTGATTTCTTAAATGATCGGCAATGTTTTTGCGTGTCAGACCGTGCTGAGGCGTGAAAGAACCGCGTCGACATCTGACATGACTTCATAGCATGTCTGTATATCCGGGTCCGCGAAACCCTGCGCGATGGCACCATTGAGACTTGCGAGTAAGTGATCGGCCCATCCATGATAATTCAGGATGATGATCGGCTTGTCATGTAGTCGAAGATGCCGCCATGTCAAGACTTCAAATAACTCATCAAAAGTGCCGATACCGCCGGGAAGAATGATGAAGGCTTCCGCCCGGTCCAACATGACCTGTTTGCGCGTGTGCAGAGATGGCGTCAGGATCAATTCAGACACACCCTCGTGCATGACTTCCCGATGATGCAGAAAAGTCGGGATCACACCGATGACCGCCCCACCCTCTTGCAAAGCCGCGTCAGCGAGCACGCCCATCAGGCCACTTTTTGCCTCGCCATAAATAAGGGTGATGCCCTGCCGTGCCAGCCCTGCGCCGAGATGCGCCGCCAGATCTGCGAACGCGCTCCCGACACTCAGGCGGGAACCACAAAACACAGAAGCAGACCTTACCATAATGAGGCACCCTCCGAAATTGCGCGTTCACACCGCTTATTGCAGCACGCAAACAAAAAACCTGTCAAACAGGGGTGCGGAATGAGCCGGGATGAAGCGACGCGCTCTCAGGCCATGCGCTGGTTTAAATGTTTCTGCAAAGCCAGAAGGGTGACGGCACCGAGTGTCGTGATGGTGGCTGTGAGGATAAACAACGCCGCATATCCCGCGAGCGCGATCACCAGGCCAAGAATGGGACCTGACAGGCCGATGGCCAGATCGGAGAAGACCGAATAAGCCCCGAGCGCCGCCCCGCGATTTTCCGCGCCGGCGCTTTCCACCGCGAGAACGCCCAGCGCCGGAAAAATGAGGGAAAAACCGACCCCCGTCAGCGCCGCACCAAAAAATGCCGAGATGACGGTGCCGGAGAAAGCGAGCACCAACAGGCCCATCGCTTCTACCAGAAGGGAGATCATCGCCACGCGCGCCCCGCCAAAGCGCGCGATCTGCTGCGTGAAGATGAAGCGCACACAGACAAAGACCAGGCCAAAGATCGCAAGCGCCAGGGACGCACCGGGCCATTGCCGGGCCGCATAATAAAGGTGGAGACACGAAGATATAGCACCGAACCCGACCGCCCCGCAGGACAGGAGACCACCGAGCGGGAGCACCCGCCTAAAAACTTGCCAGAACGGCATCGGCGCCTTACCCGTCGGAAGCGGAATCACTTTGGGAATGCCCTGCGCATAAAAAGCCCCGATGAGGGGTAGGAGGATGGAGACAGTGCCGATGAGGATGAACCCACCCCAATGACCGCCAAAATGGTAGAATTGCGCGCCGATCGTCGCACCGATGGCGATGCCCCGTAGGAGGTGACGCCATTCCAGGAAATAGCCTGCGCGGTACGTGATGGCCCGGCCCGGCGGATATTCCAGATGATGGGGGCCGTCGTCGTCCAGCTCTCCCCCCAGCCCAGCGCGCATCGACTGGCGAAGAGCGTGAAGAGCGATAAAAATGCGAGATGTGCCATGAGTCCGGAAAGGAGCAATAAAACACCTGAAAATACGCAGAGCACCAACCCGGCGATCACGACTGTTTTGGGACCGCGTAAATCGATGCGCTTACCTGCCTGGGGCCGGGAGGCGAACGTCGCGAAATATTGGAGGGAGACAGCGAGCCCCGCCCATACGGTGTTGAAATGCAGGATCTCAACCATGAAAAGAGGAATGACAGCTATGGGAAGGCCGACAATCAGATAAGCAATGAAATTGAAACTCACGACCGGCACAAGGCTGTGCCGGGAGAAGCGCAAAAACGGTAAACGTCGGGAAAGCATCAAAAACTTATACCCTGTTTCATGATGACATCAATCTCGGCTTCACAGGGGCGAATACGTCTTGCAATCTTAACATGATAGCGGCGTCCCTGATGCCGGGACCAAGGAGAGTCCGATGAAGGCGCCGTGGTAACGCGGCAGGCGGCTTCCGGGTTAAAATAACGTCATTTGCGGGTTGTGCGTGGCTTCCGCTCCGGTAAAGGAGGAAAGAGTAAAGCCCAAAAGCCTGATCCCCATGCGAAAAGGGGCTTCTGATTGCAATAAATGCAGGGCAGCTTCCCACATCATGGATTTTTCGCTGACAAATTCCTTGAGGGAAGTCGCACGCGTAATTATTCGAAAGTCGGAAAATTTGATTTTCAGTGTGACGGTGCGCGCGTGGAGATTTTTCTCTATATAAGCAACCCACACACGATCCGCTACATCCGAGAGTGCTTCCTCCGCCGCGGGAAGATCGTGAATATCATGCGCGTGGGTCGTCTCGCTGCCGATTGATTTCCGGACGCGGTGCGGATCAACAGGTCGATCATCAATCGCGCGCGCGATATTATAGTAGAAATTCGCGACCTTGCCGAAATGGGCACGCAACATGTCTCGGGAAACCTGGCGCAGGTCCTTCCCCGTGTGGATCCCGAGGGCTTCCATGCGCCGCGCTGTCGCCGGGCCGATGCCATGAAATTGAGATACGGGAAGACGGGCGACGAAGTCCGGCCCCTGAGCGGGGGTAATGACAAACAAACCATCCGGCTTGCGACAGTCGGATGCGAGTTTTGCCAAAAAACGATTATATGAGACGCTGGCCGATGCGGTCAGCCCCGTCTCACGCCTTATATCCTCACGTATCGCCTCGGCAATTGCGGTGGCGGAACCATATTTCGATGCGGCTTCCGTAACGTCGAGATAGGCCTCATCAAGGGAAAGAGGCTGGATGATGGCGGTATAACGTCGGAAGATCTCATGGATCTGCGCGGAGACGGCATGATAGACGGGGAAGCGCGTCGCGCCACGATGGACGGCATGGCTGACCGCACCCCGTAAGCCCGCGCCTCATAACTGGCCGCCGCCGCCCCACGTCCCTCCTCCGCCCGCCCAACAGCAAGGGGCTGCCCACGAAGTGCAGGTTGGTCACGCTGTTCAACCGATGCGTAAAACGCATCCATATCGATGTGGATAATACGCCGAGACGTAACACCTGGCTGTGGCGATGAGCTGAACAATCTCGTCTGACTGCATGTGAAATATGTTGGGTGACGAGTTTAGCATATTTTGAGGGCAGGCGTGGGAATTTCGTGCCGAACCATGAAGGCAAGTCATCAATGCCGTGGGCGGTGAACACAAGCTTGTTACGTGGCTTTGAGCGTGTGGTTTATGGCAGATTGTTGCTGTGAAGAGTGTCGAAGACGAATTAAAGTCATCTTCGATGATTCGAGAAAAACTTCGCTTTAAATGCCCGACTTGGCGCCCATCATTGACACATTAACCCAATCTAGTGGGAGCATGATAATAAAATTCATCCTTTGCGGTTTTCTGATCATGCTCATGTCAAGTAATATGAAACTTCCGATATTCGCGTATTATTCCCGCATATCTGATGATTACGGTCGAACACATCTTATTGATGCCGCTCCGACAATTTTCGCTTTGTCCCAAGGTCTATTTTCTTATTTGATCGGGTCACTAAGTCATCGGTGGGGCACAGCACGGATATTGATTTTTGGAACATTTTTCGCTTCAGTCGTGCTGCTTGCCCTTCCAGGTTCTGAAAATCCGATATCATTTGTGTTGCTCTATGGATTTTGCGCCTCTTTCGCTCTCACATGCATCAGCTACGTTCCATTATCCGTGCTAATCGATCAAGTATCTGAGCGCGGGAAGACCGGTTTCAGTTACGCTCTTGTTATCAATGGTGCGGCCGTCGGTTACGTTATATTCGCTCCGGTCTGGATCTTAGCGCAGACTTCAATTCATTGGCAGGATAGTTTTCGCTATGAATCGGCGGCCTTTGCCTCGCTCGGTATCATCTTACTTTTTGTATTCAGAGAGTTTTCGTGGAGGCCGAACGAAGCGCCGTGCCACGACCTCAAACGAGAGTTCCTTTTTCCACGCTCTGCGCACTGGAATTCTCACGAAAAACGCATTTTCGCCATTTTAGGCGCTGGATTTTTCTGTTGCGGCGCGACGATGTCCTTTATCGACGCTTTACTCGTCCCGCCATGGCAGATGCAGAACGCAACATCATGGGTCATGGCATCAAGTCTTTCGGTTCTGGGACTTCTCGAAATCATCAGCGGACTCATCGCCGGTTATCTTGCGGACGGATTGCATAAACTGAAATATCTTGGAGCTTTTTATTCTCTTAAAGGACTGAGCTTTTTACTTTTCGCATTTCTTTATTCTCCTTTGACCGCGATGACCTTTTGCATCGTTTTCGGGGTGAGCTTTCTCGGTTCAGTCGTGATGACGTCGGCCGTGTCACTTGAGGTCTTCTGCTCGCGTCGGCACGGTTCCATTTTCGGAATGCTCTTCCTCATCCATCAGATCGGAGGGGTAATCGCTCTCGGCTTCGGCTTTATGACCATCCGAAATTTGCACGCTTTCTTCCTCCACATCCTCATTCTCTCCTCTCTAACCCTCATCGCAGCGCTTGCTTGCTTCGCAACCCGCTATCCCCTAAGCCCTTCCCTCCGAACCCGCAGAAATGGAGTAATAAGAAGATGAACCACTTAGTCGAGAGATGTTCTAAAGATCGCGCCAATTTCGAAACGCGCGCAGTGAGACATGGTCAGCACTCCCTATGTGAGGATTTTCATTGCGAGCCGATTTCACTTACTTCTCCCTACAGATTCGTCGACGCAGACCAGGCCCATAGGCGTTTCTCAGAGCGCGATCACGGAAATGTATACAGCCGTTTATCCAACCCCACGGTCGACGCTCTGGGCGCACGAATTGCTGCTTTGGAGCATGCGGAGGAGGGCGTCATGTTCTCCTCAGGAATGAGTGCGATCACGGCTTTAGGGCATGCCTTTCTAACTCGAGAGAGCAATATCGTGTGCTCCCGAGACGTTTTCGGCACAACTAAGCACGTATTTTCACATTATTTTGGTAAACTCGGCGTGGAAACTCGCTTTGTCGACCCCACCGACAATGATCAATGGGCTAAAGCCATCGATAAGCAGACCGCGATTATATTTGCGGAGACGCCCTCAAATACACGGCAAACTGTGGCTGACATAAGAATGATCGGACAATGCGCGCGGTCGAACAAAAGTGTCTTTGTCGTTGACAATACATTGATGACACCCGTTCTTCAGAATCCAATATCTCTGGGGGCTGACCTCGTATTGCACTCAGCGGGCAAATATCTGGACGATCAAGGTCGCTGCGTAGCGGGCGCTATTGCTGGCTCAAAATTATTGATCAATCCTTTGAAAGAGGTCTTGCGTTCCCTCGGGCCCTGTCTTGGACCTGTCGAAGCGTGGCTCATTTTGAAGGGTATTGAGACTTTGGCAATCAGAGTCATGAAAGCCCAACAGAACACGCGTGCAATCGCAGACTTCCTTCATCACTCAAGATACGTCAAATCGATTTTCTATTCAGGTAGTCAATGTCACCCGCAAGCCGAATTAATTAAGAAGCAACAATTCGGAGGGGGGGGAGCGTCCTTAGTTTCGAAATCGCAGGAAATCGAGATGCCGCCTGGGCTCTCGTTCACAATCTTAAACTTATTTCTCGGGCCACGAGCCTCGGAGACACTCGAACGATGATCACTCACCCCACCACCACGACTCACATCGGTTTAAGCGCAGAAGAGAAAGCGCAATCAGGAATTACGGACGCGCTCCTCCGTCTTTCCGTTGGAATCGAGCATCAGAATGACCTGATTTACGACCTTGATCAGGCAATGAGGTCCGCCAACAATATTTAACGAATATTGATTGATATCGAGGGGAGTGGCAGTCTGATAAACAGAAGCTGAACTTTGGCGGAAGCAAACAAATGTGTGGAAACGAAGCGCCCCTACCGAAATATGAGGTTCTTTCGACGCGAATGGCGTATCAAAACCCTTGGACAGCCGTCAGAGAGGACATTATCCGTCGTCCGAACGGGAAAGAGGGGCTCTATGGTGTTGTTGAGCGGGGGGGGAATTCGTCGTCATCCTGCCATTGGGGCATGATGGCGTTGAACACACTGTGACACTTGTCTGGCAATATCGTTACCCGATTGATGCGCGTTTGTGCGAATTGCCGATGGGCATGTGGGAGACACGTCCCGACGTCGCGCCGGAGGTTGTGGCCGCTGGGGAGCTTCGAGAGGAAACTGGACTCGTCGCGAAGGACCTCCTATATGCGGGTTCCATGTGGCAGGGGGCCGGTTATTCGACGCAGAAGGGCCACATTTATCTCGCGAAAAACCTGACACAAGGCCCGGTTTCACGGGAGGAGACGGAGGACGATCTGAACTGCCACACCGTAACTCTGTCGCGGTTTCGAGACATGATTACGCGGCAGGAAATCACCTGCATGGTTTCATTAGCGGCTTACGCACGTATTGAGGCTATGGGCTTACTGCGATCATTGGAGGATTGACGCGCCTACTTCGGCAGGTCTAAACATTGTGGAACGCTTTTCCAACAGCATATGATCAACTATTTCTTATGCCAATGTTAAGCGATCAATAATCGAGGAAATCTTATGACGCGATTCAACCGTTTAGGCGCCGTGCTCGTCGCCTCATGCACAATGTTGTCTGCACCCTATGCACTATCCGACTCACCGAAGGTCGCTTCTGGCGACTACAAAGTTGAGCCTGCCCATACGCAGATCGTTTTTTCGGTCCTGCATTTTGGTTTCACGCCCTTTTCCGGGATGTTCAGACAGGCCAGCGGGAAGCTCCATCTCGACAGCGCTGATCCTTCAAAATCGACTCTCACCGTTACTGTGCCAGTTTCTTCAATCGAGACATCGAACAATGTCCTCAATCGTGAGTTGAAGGGGGATGCGTGGTTTGATAGCGCCAAGTATCCGAATGTGACTTTCGTCTCAACGAAAGTGACGCCGATGCCAGGCAACCGTGACGGTTGAAACCTGTGGCCTATGAGCAGAGGAGCCTGTCAGATTGAGTATGATTGTGATGGTTGCGGGGGCAGGATTTGAACCTGCGGCCTTCAGGTTATGAGCCTGACGAGCTACCGGGCTGCTCCACCCCGCGCTGGTGGGGGATGAGTGACTTGACCCCCTATTGTTACAGGTTTGATTTGGGTGGATCAGGAGACCTGGCGGCGACCGACTTTTCCGCAGCTTAAGCTGCAGTATCATAGGCGCTAGGGCGTTTCACGGCCGAGTTCGGGAAGGGATCGGGTGGAAATCTCCCGCCATGGCCACCAGGTCATCTGGCCCACCCTTTGCAGGGTGGAGAGGCTGGTGCATGCCCTGTCTCTCTTAATGAGTGAGACGGGTTGAGGAGGATGAGGAGGATGAGATGAGAGACACGCTTTGGATGCGTGGATGACTGCTATGTATGTGCATGCTGCTTTCCTGTTAGGGAGAGCGGCGTTGATGTGAATAATCAAGGGCGATTAGGACTGGTCAGCTGCACGTGTTACCACGCTTTCACACCCAGCCTATCGACGTGATGGTCTTTCACGGCCCTGTGAGACCTTGTTTTGAGGTAGGTTTCCCGCTTAGATGCTTTCAGCGGTTATCCTGTCCATACTTAGCTACCCGGCGGTGCCGCTGGCGCGACAACCGGTGCACCAGAGGTATGTTCATCCCGGTCCTCTCGTACTAGGGACAAATCCTCTCAAGTCTCTTACACCCACGGCAGATAGGGACCGAACTGTCTCACGACGTTCTAAACCCAGCTCACGTACCACTTTAATCGGCGAACAGCCGAACCCTTGGGACCTGCTCCAGCCCCAGGATGTGATGAGCCGACATCGAGGTGCCAAACCTCCCCGTCGATGTGGACTCTTGGGGGAGATCAGCCTGTTATCCCTAGAGTACCTTTTATCCGTTGAGCGATGGCCCGTCCACGTGGGACCACCGGATCACTATGGCCGACTTTCGTCTCTGTTCGAGCTGTCACTCTCACAGTCAGGCGGGCTTATGCCATTGCACTCGACAGTCGGTTTCCGACCGACCTGAGCCCACCATCGCGCGCCTCCGTTACACTTTGGGAGGCGACCGCCCCAGTCAAACTGCCCACCATGCAGGATCCCGGACCCGGCTTACGGGTCGCGGTTAGACATCAAAGACAGTCAGGGTGGTATTTCAAGGATGGCTCCACACAGACTGGCGCCCATGCTTCATAGCCTCCCACCTATCCTACACAGAATGTCTCTGATGCCACTGCAAAGCTGCAGTAAAGGTTCATAGGGTCTTTCCGTCTGACCGCGGGTACCCCGCATCTTCACGGGGAATTCAATTTCGCTGAGCCGATGCTGGAGACAGTGGGGAAGTCGTTACGCCATTCGTGCAGGTCGGAACTTACCCGACAAGGAATTTCGCTACCTTAGGACCGTTATAGTTACGGCCGCCGTTTACCGGGGCTTTAATTCAATGCTCTCACATCTCCTCTTAACCTTCCGGCACCGGGCAGGCGTCAGGCCGTATACGTCGTCTCTCGACTTCGCACAGCCCTGTGTTTTTACTAAACAGTCGCTACCCCCTGGTCTGTGCCACCCGCACATGGTTGCCCACATACGGGTCTCGCTTATCCCGAAGTTACACGAGCAATTTGCCTAGTTCCTTCAGCATCGTTCTCTCAAGCGCCTTGGTATACTCTACCAGTCCACCTGTGTCGGTTTCGGGTACGGTCTATATGCCAGAGCTCTTTCCCGGAATGCTCCAAAAGCCTGTCCAATCCATTAAGAACAGACAACATCTCGCATTCGTCACTTCTGGCAGGCCCAGTAATATTCAACTGGTTCCCATCGACTACGGCTTTCGCCCTCGCCTTAGGGGCCGGCTTACCCTGCGTGGATTAACCTTGCGCAGGAACCCTTGGACTTTCGGCGACAGTGTTTCTCGCACTGTTTGTCGCTACTCATGTCAGCATTCGCACTTCCGATATCTCCAGAGAGGGTCACCCCATCTCCTTCGCAGACTTACGGAACGCTCCGCTACCGCGCATACAATGTATGCACCCACAGCTTCGGCACGTGGCTTGAGCCCCGTTACATTTTCGGCGCAGGGTTTCTATTAGACCAGTGAGCTATTACGCTTTCTTTAAAGGATGGCTGCTTCTAAGCCAACCTCCTGGTTGTTTTGGAATCCCCACATCCTTTCCCACTTAGCCACGATTTAGGGGCCTTAGCTGGTGGTCTGGGCTGTTTCCCTCTCGACAATGGACCTTAGCACCCATCGTCTGTCTGCCGTGCTCATACTCCTCGGTATTCGGAGTTTGGTTAGGTTTGGTAAGGCTTTGGGCCCCCCTAGCCCATCCAGTGCTCTA
>CP154827.1:1825000-1952500 GCA_039613835.1 Acetobacteraceae bacterium
CGTGCCTGTCTTCATCTATGACTCGGGCACGGACACACTTTTGACGGCGGGGCGCTATGCACTGGCCTCGCAATTAATTGCCCTTGCGGGCGGGCGCAACATTGCCGACGACCTCCCGACAAATTGGGGGTGCACAAGCTGGGAACGGGTGGCGATGCGACAGCCGGAAGCATTGATTTTTGTCGATTACGGACAAGGCGTCTCCCAGAAGGTGCGTTGGGTGCACCAGCAGCGGCTTTTACAACAGAGCCTCGCCGTGAGACATCATCATTATATTGCCCTGCCATATGACGCCCTCACGCCCAGGCTGGCTAATATTGATGCGATCGAAGCACTCGCGCGGTTTCTGCATCCGGACCAAAAAATGTGAAGTGCCTTTTTCTCTTCACCCTCATCGGGACAGATGCCTGTGCTCTGGCACTTGCCAGTATCAGCCTCGGCCCGGTGCATTTCAGCCCGCACGCGCTTTACGAGGCGTTACTTGCAGGGCCTTTCTCACAGGATGTGACGGCGCAGATCATCTGGACGTTGCGCTTTCCGCGTCTAGTTTTGGCGATCGCGGCGGGGATCGTCATGGCGCGGGCGGGGATGGTTTTACAGATCGTCACACGGAACGGGCTTGCTGACCCTTATCTATTCGGGCTGTCCTCCGGGGCATCGGCGGGCGCCATCGCCATGATCGTGTTTTTCGGTGATCAATTCGGCGTCATGACTGCTTTTATCGGGGCGATTATCGGTGGCGGTCTGGCAACATTTTTCCTCATGACCCTGCTTTTTTCGCAACTGAGTCATCGCCATTTCGCCGCACCAGGTCGCCTCATATTGGGTGGTGTGGCAATTTCCTTTCTCTTCACAACATGCGCGGACCTTTTGGTTTATGCGGGGGACCGTAATACGGCGCAATCGATCTTATTCTGGACAATGGGGAGTTTTTCCGCGGCGGATTGGCGGACACTCCCCTTTGCCCTGAGCGCCATCGTAATCCTGTCTCTCTTCCTGAAAATCAAAGCCCTGCCCCTTGAGGTGCTGAAAGCGGGGGATGACGTGGCGCGCAGTCTCCGGGGTATGCGCGTCACGTTTGCGCGTGCAGACGATCCTCCTTTGCGTCCTGTCATGCGGCGCGGTGGTGGCCATAACCGGGCCGATCCCGTTTATCGGCTTGATCGTCCCGCATCTCGTGCGTGGGATGGGGCGCATGACGATCGCTGAAATGACGCCCCTTGTCGGCGTGTTGGGGGCGGGCCTGGCGGTAGGGTCAGACGTGACGGGCCGTATCGTTCTTCCTGATCAGGAAATCCCGGTCGGGGTGGTCATCTCCGCAATTGGAAGTGTCTTTCTGGGATGGATGGTTGCGCGTGGGCGCATCTGAGGCGGTCAAGGTGTCATGTCTCATCATGATATGATTCATGAGATTCTTATTTGGACAAAAAGCAAGGAATGACATATCGACTCGCGTTTTGATCGCGATCATGCGAGTCGCGAGGGAAAATTCCCGAGTTTGGTGGCGCAAAACGTTATTTATCGACGTCAGGTAAAATCCATCCTTTGACCGCAGATGTCGGCTGTATAGGTCAGGTATAGATAAATATGACGTCTATCTTGAAAGTCGACGCGACAGCATGACTGGAATAAATTTCCACTTGATTTATATAAATGTGGATTCGATTTCATCATGAATATTGGGAGACGTAAAAGAAATGGAGGAGATGGTCCTCGATCGTGGAGAGTGGATCATCTAGATACAGATCCCGGGACCGACGCATCTTCTTCGCCAAAATGCTGTTGTAATCGCGAACAATGAAATTATAAAAACTTTTTATACTCCGTTATCCGGCCAAGAAAATTTGCCTATCCACGGATAGAGACCAGTAAGATAGGGAATACTTCACAAATTTCTTCAATAAATACTGTCAAATAAAACAAGTGATTCTGCCGAGAACAGAGTCATATCGGCAGTTTTGTCACTAAGAATTGCAAAAATCTTAATAAGTTGTAAATTCCGCGCATGAATTCAGAATTTGTTAAGGAAAATCTTATGCGGTCACTTCCAGAGCGATTCTCGGTTGTCGGGAAGAAAGCATTGGTCACGGCGGATCGAGAGGGTTGGGCCAGGCGATCAGCGACGTGTTGAGCGCGGCGGGTGCCGACATCGTGGCTGTCGGCCGGGATGTGGCCGCCCTCGAAGAAACGCGCAAAATCGTTGAGAATAATGGCCGCAAATGCATGACAATTGCCGCTGACCTGCGCGCCGTGGACGCGGGCGAGAAGGTCGTGGCGCAGGTCACCGCTGAATGGGGCGCGGTCGATATTCTCGTCAATAATGCGGGTATCTGCATCTCCGGCTCTCTTCTCGATTTCTCGGTTGATGACTGGGATGCGAGCTTCAATGTCAATCTGCGCGCTGCATTTTTGTTTGCACGGGTCGTTGCGCCGGGGATGATCGCGCAGAAGAGCGGTAAGATCATCAATCTCAGCTCCCAGATCAGCAATTTCGCCATGCCGGATCACAGTGCTTATGGTGTCTCCAAAGCGGCGCTTAATGCATTGACCAAATCAATGACGGCGGAGTGGGGTGCGCATAACATTCAGGCGAATGCCGTGTGCCCGACAGCCGTCTGGACATCGATGGGTGCGGAAGTCTGGAGTGATGAAGCCGCACTGAAGAAATTCCTCGGCAACATGCCAGCCGGACGCGTTGCACAACCCCTTGAAGTGGCTGATGTGGTGCTCTTCCTGGCGTCGGCAGCGTCCGATATGGTTAATGGACAGGATGTTTTCGTCGATGGCGGTCACACTGCGCTGTAAGTTCGACGCTTCAACATCATTCTATTCGTCATCATGGTGCTTTTCCCGTGATGCGACGCAGCTTTCCCGCCGACAAGACGGGAAACTGCCCCAGTTAAGTCTGGACTGAACAAATCAAAACAGAATGTTTTCAGGACGGCCAGCGCCGATTGCGCGGCTGGCCGTGAAAAGCTGCGACCGATTTCAAGGGTCGCCCCTGCGCACCGAAGTGCATCACATAAATTTTGTGATCCTTCGGCTTCAAAATGTTTTAATTATGGCTTAATCAATATGAAGAGACTCGTTTAACAAGTCGTCAAAGGGTTCTTTTACCCAGGAGAATAAATATGTCACAGTCACTCAAGGATAAAATTGCCGCCGTGACAGGCGGTGCTTCCGGAATTGGACTGGAATGCGTCCGTCACTTGCTGGATAACGGCGCTGAAGTTTACATCATCGATTTTGACGCCAAGGCTGCGGAAGCACACGCGGCGGAATTGGGTGACAAGGCCCACGCTTTGATCATCGATCTTACGAAATATGAGGACATTGAAAAAGCTGTCCATACGATCGTGAAAAATCATGGTCGTATTGATATTTTTCACGCCAATGCCGGCTCTTATGTTGCGGATATGCCGTGGGAAGGTGACACGAAACGTTGGGATCGCATGCTTGATCTCAATATCAACGCCGTCTTCCGCTGCGTGCGCGCTGTCGCACCGCAGATGATGGAACAAAAGAGCGGTGACATCGTAATCACAAGCTCCATCTCCGGCATGGTGCCGATGGTGTCGGAGCCCGTCTATACCGCGTCCAAACATGCGGTTCAGGCTTTTGCGCATACGGCGCGCCGGAAACTGGCCGCGTATGATGTGCGTGTTTCCGCCATTCAACCCGGTCCGGTTGCGACGCCTCTTCTCAATGACTGGGATCAGGAGCGCGTCAAAGCTAATCTTGAATCCGGCGGTATCATGCAACCGGTTGAGGTCGCGGAGGCGCTTATTTTCATGCTGACGCGCCGGAAGGGCGTCATTGTGCGGGATCTCGTGGTTCTGCCGCAGAATTTCGACGTCTGAAAATCTTTTCGCTGTTTGAGCGAGGTGCAAGGGGCGCGTTCTGGACGCGCCCTTTTTGCTGTGCAAACATCACGGCTACGTAAGGGAGGGGCCATGTATATCGGGATTGATGCGGGTACATCCGGCATAAAACTGCTCCTCCTCGATAGTGACCAGAGAGTCGTCGCGTCCCGCACTGAAAAACTTGAGGCACAGTCGCCCCATCGCGGTTGGTCGGAGCAGGATCCTGAAGCCTGATGGCAAGCGCTGTGCCGCATTTTGGATGATCTAAAGTGTGAACGACCGAAAGATCTGAAGAAAGTGCGCGGGCTCGGGCTGTCCGGCCAATAGCACGGCGCAGTCCTGCTGGATGCTGCAAACAAGGTGCTCCGGCCTTGCATTTTGTGGAATGACACGCGCGCGCAGGCTGAGTGTGAGATTTTTGAAAAGCGCTTTCTCGGAGCGCGGCTTGTAATCGGAAGCCGCGCGGCTTCCGGTTTCACCGCGTCGAAGCTGATTTGGGTGCGGAACCATGAGCCTGATATTTTTCGGCAGGTCCGTAAGGTTCTGCTCCCGAAAGCCTGGTTGCGCTTCAAACTTTTTGGGGAAATGATTGAGGATGTTTCAGATGCATCCGGCACGCTTTGGCTGGATGTGCGGCATCGCAGCTGGTCTCCCGAGGCTTTGGCGGCGTGCGGGCTCAGTCCGGATGCCATGCCGCGACTTGTTGAGGGAAGCGCTCCGACCTGCTGCTTGAGGAAGTCTCTCGCCACGCACTGGGGCATGGGCGACGCCGTCATGCTCGCGGGCGGCGCGGGCGATAATGCGGCGGTCGCAATCGGGCTTGGTGAGATTGAGGACGGGGACAGCTTCATCTCGCTCGGCACATCCCGCGTGATATGGCGCACCACGCGGGATTTTCGGCCCGAGACCAGCAGGGGGCTGCACGCTTTTTGCCATGCGATTCCGGACCGATGGCACCAGATGGGCGTGACTTTATCCGCTGCGTCCTCTCTCCGATGGTGGGCAGAAATCACCGGCATGTCGGAGGCGCAATTACTTGATGAGGTACCGCGTCAGATCACGCGTCCCGCGCGACCGCTCTTTCTCCCTTATCTGTCGGGAGAGAGGACGCCGCATAGTGATGACCTCATTCGGGGCGGCTTTCTCGGGGTTGATTGCGCCGTCAAACGCGCAGAGATGACGCGGTCCGTGCTTGAGGGAGTCGCGTTCTTATTACGGGACACTGCGCGCGGACTCGGCATTGAAAAAGGTGAGGTGACCCACGCCATGGTGGTGGGTGGGGGGTCTCAAAGTCCCATATGGGTCTCTATCATCGCGTCCGTCGTGAATATGACGTTATCATGCCTGAAAGACGGTGATTATGGCGGTGCCTTCGGGGCCGCGCGCCTGGCGCGGATTGCTGCGGGAGATGGCGGGATTACCGACATCTGCACGAAGCCGGACGTCGCGCATCAATATGTCCCGAACCCCGAATTGCGGCAGCTCTATGATGAGAAATTTGCGCTTTACCAGCAATCCTACCCTTTGCTCCGCAAATGGGCGGAGACGGAGCATCATCTCACGAAGTGAGGCGGAGGCGTTTCGTAAGTGGATGGTCCCGACCTACGTTTTCTGCCGCGTGTCGGCCTGTTTTTCCACCCATCCTCCGTTTGCTGCCAGTAGGAAAGGGGGAGATCCTGCGCGGCCCAGCCCCACCATTTTTCCCTCGCCCAACTCACGGCGATTTCATCGGCGCCGTCGAAAACAATGAAAGCTCTCTCAAACGCCGTAGCATCATCTGACTCGACGCCGGCCATCAGGAACAGAAAGCGTGCCCCGTTGGGCACGTCATGATCGAGAGTCAACCAGATGGGCTGTCGCTCCCCTTGGCCCTGGGCTTTGCTGCCATGCGGCAGCCACGGGGAGTCGTCCAATTTCCAGAGCGCTGCATTGAGGGATTGGAGCTGTGCCGCATCCCGACACCGAATGACGGCGCGCTGGCCCGCACTTAAACTGCGTGCCAGAAGCTGCCCCAACGCCTGATCAAGGCGGGATCGGCTTAAATGGTAAAAGCCGATTTCAGCCGTCATATGAGATTTTCACCCGACTCATAAAGGTAGATAAGCTGGTCCAACAACCTTACACCAAAACCGGAAGCACCTTTCGGGCAGGTCGGTGCGGCGTCATTCCGCGCGGCAACACCGGCAATGTCGATATGTGCCCATGGCGTGTCACCCACGAAACGCGCCAGAAACTGCGCCGCGGTGATGGAACCACCTGCGCGACTGCCGATATTTTTCATATCCGCGATGGGGGAGTCGATTTCGCGATCATAAGCGGGGCCCATGGGCATTGGCCACACCGCATCGCCGGAAGTCTCGCCTGCCGCAATCAGCCGCGTTTTGAGCGTTTCATTATTGCTGAAAATCCCGGCATATTCATGCCCTAGACTTATTACGATGGCACCTGTGAGTGTCGCCAGATCAATCATAAGCTGAGGACGGTAAATATTCCGTGTGTAGGCAAGCACATCGGCGAGAACGAGGCGCCCTTCAGCATCGGTATTCAAAACTTCGATTGTTTTACCGGCATAACTGGTGACGATATCGCCAGGGCGCTGCGCGTTGCCGGAAAGCATGTTTTCCACCAATCCGACGACACCCACGACATTGGCACGTGCATGGCGGCGCGCCAGGGCCTCAATCGTGCCGATCACAGCGGCAGCACCGCCCATATCCGTCTTCATCTCCTCCATTCCGTTTGCCGGTTTGATGGAAATCCCGCCTGAATCAAAAGTGACGCCCTTACCGATCAAGGCAATAGGCGCATCGCTCTGATTATCGGAATGGGTATATTGCATGATGGCGACATGGGCTTCCTTGTCACTACCCTGCGCAACGCCCAAAAGCGCGCCAAATCCGAGCTCCCGAAGGGTTGACGCCGTCAGGATCGTCACTGAGACGCCAATATCGCGCAGCGTTTCGATGCGTTTAGCGAATTCCGGCGGATGCAGGATATTGCCCGGCTCATTCACCAGGTCGCGTGTTCGGAAAACGCCAAGCGCGATACTTTGAAGCCGTGCCCATTGTTTTGTTGTCGCGTCAATATCCTCGACAAACAGGTCAAGCTTGCGTAGTGATGAAGCCAGTTCCGCATCATGTTTGTAACGTGAAAACCGGTATTGCCCCAGAGTGGCGCCGTAAGCCGCATGAGCGGCAAATGTCTCGGCGCGTCCGACATAAGCCATGCTGACGGACTCCGCCTTCTTGAACAGAGAGACGGCGAGGGCGGCCGCGTTCTCGACACGGTTGGGGGTAAGGTTCGCCTCTTCGCCATAACCAACAAGAACAATCTGGGCGATTTCAGGGCAGGGCGCGATGAGCGTGCAGGATTGATCGCGCTCGCCTCTGAATTTTGTGATTTCCGCAACGCGACGCAGGGTACCGTTGGCCCGATGATCAAGCATTTCGCAAATCCCGGAAGATAGATCGTCATCCTGAGGGATCAGGATGGCAAAATAACGTCCGGTTTGCGAGTCATGCTCAGCTTCAAAAATTGTTGCTGCGGCTTTAACTTGAATTTCCAACATTTTGCGCTTTCCAATTTAGATTTATTTCGTATCAATATCGACTGACTCCAGTTTTAAGGCAAGTCAGCACAGACTCGACGGGCGCGAGGTGATAAAAATATAAACAACAAAAATAGTGAAATTAATTTCCGGCGCAGGCATACTCCATTTTCTTGAGGCGACAAAAATAAAGGTTTTAGGGGTTTAACTGAATTCCATTACGCATATGCATTCTCAGGATTGCTGGTCGGATTTCTGGTTGAGATGACGGGCGTGGGCGGGGGTCACTCATGATGCCGATCCTCATCCTGTTTTTCCGTATTCATCCTCAGGCGGCTGTCGGCACTGACCTCCTTTTTGCGACGATGACAAAATCTGTCGGCACCCTTGTGCATGGGAGTCAAAGGATCGTCGACTGGTCCATTGTGAGGCTACTTGCGATGGGCAGTATCCCGGCGACACTCATCACCTTGGGCATTCTGCATGGTGTCGGCGCCCCGTCGGATGGCGTCGCGCATTTCATGACCCACGCGATTGGGGTGGCCCTGCTGATCACGGCACCAAGCGTGCTTTTTCGCCGTGAAATACAGCGTTGGGCTCAAAATCGTGGGAATCAGTTGGAAGATCGACACGTCACTTTACTGATAGTCATGCTTGGGGTGGCGCTCGGCGCTCTTGTCACGATATCTTCCGTCGGCGCCGACATCGCTCATGCCGTGCCTTTGACTCTCGTGGCGGGTTTGGGGCATTGGTCGTTCGGCGCGGTTGACCTGTCACTACTCGCCTTCCTGCTTGCCGAGTCAATCCCGGGGGTCATGTTGGGAAGCCTGTCGATCGATGTGATGCCCGCGAGATTTCAGCAGGCTATTCTGGGCGTCGTGCTTTTCGCCATCGGTTTCAAGCTCGTGACGACATAGAGGGTTCGTGCCAGTTCGCTGCCCCCGAGGCGAGCTCTGAAGTGACTTACCGGAAGATAAATCCGGGGAAAGAAATGCCCGTCATGGTGTTGGCGAAAACCATGTCACGATGGCCCCGATTATGGTGGAGTGAGGGTGATTTCTCCGCCTCATCGCGCCTGTCCCTGAGGATGAAACCCATGATGATGGTGAGATCGTGCAGATCAAAAGGATGGGTACATCCGTTGATGACGTTGCGACAATCCATTGCCCCTGCAGGGAAAATGTTGTCGGTGATCCCGGTGCCTAAGAAAAACGGCTGATTTCCCGAGAGACATCCGTTACGAAATCATATGGGGATGGCATTAATGGTCCCACGGTCGGGTCAAACAACGTCCATTTTTGCACGATGTTACGGATCATCTCTTCGTACACGTTTCCCAGTTCCTCCATTCATCAAGTCGCACAATGTCGGGCATCTGAAAGTCAGCGCCGTGCCACGCGACGGGGGTGACGTGGTGCACTGACAGAAATGATTTTCCAACGACATGAAAGGCAACGGTGCAATGCCTCCGCGCGTCTCGCGGGCTCATTCTTTCTTCCACCCGGAAAATCTCATTCACGTTGACCGGCGTCGCCCTTGAGACATTTCGGCACGCAATTCCCTATCGAAAAAATTAAGGTGTCCAGACCAATTATTAAATTAATATTTACATTTGTATCTTAGTTATGCAACCCCGCGCCTTATCCCTATGCTAAGCTGCAACTCGTTACGATATTGCAGACTTACCCTGACCAATCCGCGTTACGTGGGCCTCCGTCGCCCGGTTGTTTTGAGGATAGACAGTTTATGGCAGAAACGGTTAAGCAAGGTAGTTGACTCGTCGGATCAAGCAATCATTTACGCTTTGATTTCGACAGTTAAATGAGCTGCGTTCACAAAACCCTGAAATCGAGTGGTCGTGATCTGTCCTTCGCCGAAGGAATGGGCTTGAAGCGAACCAGTCCCCGACCGCGATATCGTCAATCGGGTAGATATATTCGGTATTTCAAGACTTCGGAATTTGACGATACATAACGCCCTCATTATAGGGTAATTTCTTTCCCGGCGCGACAAAATGGGCCTGATTAAAGGCGAGCGAAGCGCCGTCTTGCGCGACTTGTCTTGTCTCTCCTCTTGACGCGCATGGTTAAGTACCGGCAATTTAGCGAACTTTGTAGTCGCAGATTTTCTTCCAGACCAACAAGAAGGCTTCCCCTTCCAACTGGGTATGCGCAAGCCGGTCGAGGGTCATTGGCGGAAAATCTGTTTCAAGATGACATTTTGCCAGTCGAAATTGACTCGCCGACGGGAGGCCGCTGGGACGCGGTACATTGAATGACGGATAACAGCCAGCAGGACCGGAAGCCGGCGAAGAACGACCAGGATGACAAGCCGGGCGAGGGGAAGGACAAAAAAAAGAAAGGCCTCACCCCTCTGACGAAAAAGCTCCTGGTCGCGGGCGTTATTCTCCTTGCCGTGGTCTGGCTTTTCTACTGGTTTCTCACCCGGAACCATATTGAGACGGACGACGCCTACACACAGGGGCGCAAAATCAGCATTGCGCCGCACGTGAATGGTTACGTGACCGATCTGCGCGTTAATGACAATCAATTTGTCAGGCAAGGCCAGGTTCTGCTCACGATTGATGACCGGGATTACCGTGCGTCCCTCGATAAGGCGACGGCCTCACTCTCGCAGGCCAGCGCAAACCTGTCCGGCGCTGAAAATCAGTTGATTGTCGCGTCCAAGAAGTTTCCCGGGCAGTTCACCTCGGCGCAGGGTGCCCTTGCCGCCGCAAAAGCCGACCTCTTCAAGGCTGAGACGGATTTCAAACGCCAGCAGCGCGTCTCCCGCGCGGCGACGACGCAGCAAAATGTTGATTACGCCAAAGCGGCGCTGGAGCAGGCGCGTGCGCGTGTCATCCAGGCTGAAGGCCAGCTCGAGCAGGCGCGCCCCGTCCAGCCGAACATCAAAAATCAGGAAGATATCTTTGCGCAGCAACGCGCCTCCCTGAAAGTTGCTGAGGCCAATCTGAAGCTTGCAGGACTCAATATGGAGTGGACGCAGGTCAGGGCGCCTCATGATGGCTGGATCTCGCAGCGTAATGTTGAGCAGGGCGATTTCGTCCAGACGGGGCAGAAACTCTTCTCAATCGTCGCGCCTGAGGTTTGGGTTGCGGCCAATTATAAAGAAACGCAGATCACGAAGATGAAGCCGGGCCAAAAGGCGGAGATCAGTGTCGATGCCTATCCATCCCTACATCTCAAGGGGCATGTTGATTCCATCCAGCTCGGCGCTGGCGCTGCTTTCAGTGCCTTCCCGCCTGAGAATGCGACGGGTAACTTCGTCAAGATCGTGCAGCGTGTGCCGGTCAAGATCCTGATCGATAAAGGTCTTGACCCTGACCATCCCCTCCCGCTCGGCGTGTCCGTCATCCCCACCGTTTACGTGAAGTGAGCGCGATGAGATGACCGACGCTTCGACCAGCGACCAAGAAAATTGGCGCCCCAAATATAATCCATGGCTGATCGCGGTCGTGGTGACGCTGGGCGCCTTCATGGAGGTTCTCGACACCACCATCATCAATGTGGCGCTGCCGCATATTTCCGGTGCGCTCGGCAGTTCATACGATGATGCGACGTGGGCGCTGACCTCCTACCTTGTCGCCAATGGCGTGGTGCTGACAATCTCCGCGTGGTTCAGCAAAGTCTTCGGGCGCAAACGTTACTTTCTGATCTGTATCCTGATGTTCACCGTGTCGTCATTCCTATGTGGATTATCCGACAGCCTGCCTGTGCTCATCATCTTCCGTCTGATGCAAGGGTTTTTCGGTGGCGGGTTACAGCCGATACAGCAATCGATCATTCTTGACACATTTCCGCCCGAAAAACGCGGGGCTGCATTCGGGTTGACAGCCATTGCCATTGTCGTGGCCCCCATTCTTGGCCCGCTTCTGGGCGGTTACCTCGTTGATAATTTCTCCTGGCGCTGGATTTTTTACGTCAACGTGCCATTCGGCATACTGACGCTGATCGGCGTTTACGCACTTGTTGAGGATCCACTCTGGGTCAAGCCGGAGCGTGAGCGTATTGATGTGATCGGGATGACACTGATCACGCTTGGCCTCGGCTGCCTGGAAGTCATGGCGGATCGTGGTGAGGACGATGACTGGTTCCATTCCGGCTTTATCGTGACGATGGCCGTCATCGGTCTCCTCTGTGTGATCGCCTCGATCATCTGGCTTCTCACCGCGAAAAACCCGCTTTTGAATCTCGACATCTTCAAGGACCGCAATTTTGCGGTGGGCACGTTTCTGATCGCGATGGTGGGGGGGCTGCTTTATGCTGCGGCCATTATTGTCCCGCAATTTGCGCAACAGATACTTGGTTATACTGCGACCCTTTCGGGCCAGGTGCTGGCGCCGGGGGGTGTGGCTGTCATTATTCTGATCCCGATTGTCGGGAAGCTGATGGGAAAATTCCAAACGCGAAATATTATTGCGCTCGGCTTTTTCCTGATGGGGTGTTCCCTTTTTTACTCGGCGCAGCTTCAGCCCACGACGAATTATAATTTTCTTGTTCTCTGCCGCGTTTTTCAGACTGCGACGCTGGCTTTTCTGTTCGTGCCGATTTCCACGATCGCTTATTCGACATTGCCGCGACATCTTAATGCCGATGCGTCCGCCATGTTCAGCATGGCGCGAAATTACATCGGCTCGCTCGCGATTTCATTTGCCACGGCTTTTGTGATTGAGACCCAGCAGAAACGCCAAAGTCTGATCGTCCATGACATGACACCTTATCATCAGGCTTATCAGGATTATCTCGCTGTCGTTAAACGCGCCGCGGTGGAAGTGGGTATGTCTGCGAGTCAGGCATCTTCCTACGCGACGCATCAATTATATGAGACATTCCGACAGCAGGTTTCGATGCTTGCCTATAATCAGGTCTTTATGGAGATCGGTATCGTGCCGTTCTGCGTCGTGCCGTTCTGCTTCCTGTTTTCGCCAACTGCGGAAAAAAGCAGCGGCGAGGGGGGAATGCATTGAGATCCGCCCCTCACCTGTTTTTAACTGAAATGCCATTTATGAAGGGTCGCTGCGTCATGCGCCGTGCTTACCATAAATTAGCGCTCCTCCCTGCCATGGCGCTCATCCTGACGTCGGGCTGCGTCGGGCCGAAATTCCATCGTCCTAAACCATGGACGCCGAACCAGTATCGTATGCCCGAACGAGAGGGTGAGGCGGGGGTGACAAGTCGCACGACGCAAGATCCGGCGGAGGCAAATTGGTGGGGCCTCTTCAACGACCCTGAATTATCGTCTCTGCAATCCCGCCTCGCATCTCAGAACCTCGATATCCAGCGCGCCACGACGCAACTGGCGCAAAGCCGTGCCCAGCTGATGATTGCGGGTGCCGGGCGCTACCCGTCTCTCAGCGCGATGGGCAGTTATCAGCGCTCCCAGTATATTACGAAGTTCTTCCAGCGGGCCCTTTCCCAGATCGGTCAGAACTGCAGGGACTCGCTCGGCGCGCAAAATGCCACCCTCCTTGACCAGAGCATTGGTAATGTCGTCGTGCCGCAGCTTAATCAGTGGCAGACAGGTATTGACGCACAATATGAGCTGGATTTATTGGGCCGGGTCGCGCGGCAATATGAGTCCGCTAAGGCGATGTTGCAGGCAACGGATGAGCAGAGGCGTTCCGTCATTATCGCGCAACAGGCCGATCTGGCCTATGATTACCTCGCCCTGCGCGGCCTGCAGGAACAATTGCGCATCTTGAAGGAAAACCGTGCCACCGCGCAGCGGACATTGGATCTCGCGCGGGAGCGACAGCATGTCGGGCTGGTGACGGAGTTAGACGTCAAATCGGCACAGCGGCAACTTGACACGACGACGGCGCAGATCGCCCAGATGAAGCAGCACGTTACGCAGCAGATTAATGCCATTAACCTGTTACTGGGTTTGCCGCCAGGCTCTCTCGATGATGAGTTGCAACGCACGGCGGGCATCCCGGTCGTGCCGCCGCGCGTGCCCGTCGGGCTTCCGTCTGACCTAGTGCGGCGTCGTCCCGATATCCGGCAGGCCGAAGCACAACTCCACGCGGCGGTCGCCAATATTGCGGAGGCCGAGGCGGAGTTTTATCCGAAAGTCACCATCAGTGCCGATTTCGGGCTTCAGACCCTGTCCTTCCGTGATCTTGGCTTCTGGAATGCGCGGGCATGGAATGTCGGTCCGTCCATTTCCTTGCCGATTTTCCAGGGTGGGCGCCTGCGCGGCAATCTGATGCTGACCAAATATGCTGAACAGACGGCGGCCATTACTTATCGCCAGACCGTGCTCGGCGCATGGCGGGATGTCGATAATGCGCTTGTGGCCTATCGGGATGAGCAGAAGCGCCATCAGGGCCTGGTCTCAGCTTCTGCGGCGGCGCGTCGTGCGCTTGACCTGGCGAAAGATCAATATCGATCCGGTCTCGTCACTTACCTGGATGTTCTCTCCGCCCAGCAGGCGCTTCTGGATGCTGAGATGCAGGTCGCGGACAGCTCCATGACGGTCGCGGCCAATCTCACGCGCCTTTATAATGCGCTTGGCGGTGGCTGGGAGAATATCGCGCCGGAAGAAGCCGCGAAATCCGCTTTGACTTCAAAAACTTATGACAAACTCACTTCGAGGTGATCGGGCTTGATCTTGCGCAAGTTAACGCGCGTTATAGCATGAGAAGAGGCAGCGACACATAATATCCCACATATAAAGGAGACGGTTTATGACCGGTCAGACGAAGTCTTCCACGTCTAAGGCGGATGTTCCGCGTCGCGCACCGGATTGCACCCTTGTTATCTTCGGCGGTGGTGGCGATCTGACGAAACGCCTCCTTGTGCCGTCGCTCTATGATCTGGCGGCGATGGACGTTTTATCACGGAAATTCCGCATCATCGTCGTTGACCGGATGGAGATGACGCCGGAAGCGTGGTCGGCACATCTTTTCGACGAGATTTCCGCCTTTGCCAAAGACAAGGCCGGTGAATTTGCCCATGGGCGTCTCGATAAGAGCGTCTGGCAGAAAATGATGAAAAATGTCGAATTTCTGGCAGGCGACATTACGGAGCCGGAAATTTACCAGCGCGTGGCCACATCACTAGGCAATAACTCTGCCATTTTCTATTTCGCGTTGGCCGCCCAGTTTTTCGGGACGATCCTTAAAAGTCTCGGCAAGGCAAAGCTGTTCGAAGAGGATGGTTTTTTCCGCCGTGTGATCATTGAAAAGCCCTTCGGCTATAATCTGGCCTCCGCCAAGGCGCTGAACAAAGTCGCGCTGGCCAATGCGCGTGAGGATCAGATTTACCGCATTGATCATTTCTTCGGTAAGGAAGCCGTCCAGAGCATGATGGCCATCCGTTTCGCCAATGCTTTATTTGAGCCCCTCTGGCGGCAGGAATATATTGACTACGTCCAGATCACAGCGGCCGAAACGATTGGCGTTGAAAAACGCGGGAAGTTTTATGAGGACACCGGCGCGCTGCGCGACATGGTGCCCAATCACCTGTTTGTCCTTCTGAGCATCACAGGTATGGCGCCGCCCAGCTCCCTTGCGGCGGAAGTCGTCCGGTCAGAGAAAACGCGTCTGCTTGATGCGATCCGACCCATCAAGGTCAAGGATTTCGTCGTCGCGCAATATCGGGCGGGGAAAGTTGAGGGTGAAAAACGGCTTGCCTACCGGAATGAGCCGGATGTTGATCCGAAGAGTGACGTCGAGACTTACGCGGCGCTGAAACTCCACATTGATAATTGGCGTTGGGCGGGTGTCCCGTTTTACCTGCGCACCGGCAAGCGCCTCGCCGCGCGGAAGACGGAGGTTGCGGTCATTTTTAAAAAGACGCCGTATCAGCTTTTCAAACAGGGTTCAGCGGACTCGATGCCAAATGTCATCAGGTTTCAGCTTGACCCGATCCGTGGCCTGGCCATGCATTTCATGGTGAAGGAGCCCGGACTGGAGGAGGTCACGACCCCGGTGCAAAATACCTTCCGCTATGATGATTTTTTTAAAAGCCGCGCCAATGTTGGTTATGAAGCGTTGCTTTATGACTGCATGTGCGGTGACCAGATGTTGTTTCAATCCGCTGCCACGATTGAAGCGGGCTGGGCAGCATTGGAAAGCGTCAATCCGCCCAAAAATCGGAAGCTCTGCTTTTACGCTGCGGGTGATCAAGGGCCGAAGGAAGCGGATCAGCTTCTTGAACGTGACGGGAGATCGTGGCTTCCGCTCATTGACTGAACCGAACGATAAGCACAGGGACGCTGTATCTTAAAAGGAGGTCGCATCATGGCTATGGCGATCGAAGACCACGCTGTCATAGGGGACCTGCGCACGGCGGCGCTGGTCGCTCTTGACGGGTCCATTGATTTCATGTGCTGGCCACGATTTGACAGCCCGAGTGTCTTTGCACATTTGCTGGAGGAGAAAGCCGGGAGTTTCACCCTGAAGCCGGTTCTTAATGATGGGTCATATCGTCAGGCCTACATGCCGGATACGAACATCATCCTCACGCGGGTCCTATCCTCCAGCGGCGTCAGTGAGATTTCGGATTTCATGGTGCCTGCGCCGATTTCTCAGACGCAGCGTCTGATCCGGCGCGTGAAAGCGATACGCGGCGGGATCAGGTTCGACATGCGCTGCGCCCCCCGCTTCAATTACGCGCGCACGGGCCATAAAGTGCATCAATTATCGTCGCATGTGGTGATTTTTGAGCCGGACGACCCCCTCTTCCCGAGATTGCGACTGTGCTCGACCGTCAAATTGATTGTCAAAGGCAATGATGTCGTGGCCGAGTTCTGCCTCGAATTTGACAAGGTTGCGTTTTTCTCACTGGATGGGGAAACGCATAAAGAGAATTTCTGTGAAGATGATGAAATGCTCGTCTCGCTCTTTAAAGAGACGGATAGTTATTGGCGCGACTGGGTGGCGCGCTCAAATTATCACGGGCGGTGGCATGATCAGATCATCCGTTCCACGCTGGCGCTCAAGCTTCTGACATCGCACGAATTGGGGTCAATGGTTGCGGCGGCGACTTTCGGCCTTCCGGAAGATGTCGGTGGAGAACGGAACTGGGATTACCGTTACTGTTGGATCCGCGACTCGTCCTTTATGGTTTATGCTTTCATGCAGACAGGCCATAAGGAGGAGGCGACGGCTTTCATCCGCTGGGTACATGCGCGGCGGGTTGAGGCGCATCCCGGCCAGGCGCGGCTGAAAGTGCTTTACGCGATTGATGGCCAGCCTATGTCGTCCGAAACTGAGCTGGAGCATTTCAGGGGTTATCGCAATTCCCGCCCGGTCCGTATCGGTAATGCGGCGGAAGGTCAGCTTCAGCTCGACATTATCGGCGAGATCATGGACGCGATTTTCCATGCTGATGAAAATTGTGAAAGACTGAGCTGGGAAGCATGGCGCGCCCTGCGTGAGGGGATCGACTGGCTTTGTTTCAACTGGAATCAGGAAGATGAGAGCATCTGGGAAGTCCGGGGAGGGCGAAGGCATTTCCTGACATCACGCGTCATGTGTTGGGTGGCGTTTGACCGGGCGATCCGTCTGGCGCAGAAACGCGGCCTGCCTTGCGCGATCAATGTCTGGGTGCGGGAACGCAGCGCCATTTATAATGATATTCAGACCGGGTTCTGGGATGAGGAGCTGGGTTATTACGTACAATATAAAGGCGGGCAGACGATTGATGCCTCATGCCTGATGATGCCGCTTATGGGGTTCATTTCCGATCATGATCCACGCTGGTTGTCGACTCTGGAGGCGGTTGGCGCTCAATTGCTTGATGACAGTCATGTCTATCGTTACCGCACGCAAAAGGATTATGACGGCAAGGATGACCATGCGGGGGATGGTTTGTCAGGAAGTGAAGGCACGTTTACAATGTGTTCCTTCTGGTATATCGAGTGCGTCGCCCGCACGGGTGATTTGTTAAAGGCGCGTCTCTTATTTGAAAAGATTTTATCTTACGCCAATCATGTCGGGTTATTTTCTGAAGAAATTGGCCCATCAGGTGAACATCTTGGTAATTTCCCACAGGCTTTCACGCATATTGCCCTTATTCGGTGTGGCCAATACCTTGATAAAGCTTTCTCCAAATCCGGGGATCGAAATAGTGAATGATAGTCATTATCACGTCAAAATGGGACAAACTTCATCCCTATTATTCACGGATTCGAAATTTTGCATTCTATTGTTTGCGGCACGCGTTATGTGGTGCTAGGCATAGCGCAGTTCACCTCTTGACCAAAGGGTCTATTGGGGACGGTTCGCTATTGCCCTTCCGGGTGCGGCCTTTGGTCCCGTCGAAATAGGTAGTCGTACCAGTGACTCAAATTTTTGTTGATCACGCTCTTCTCATTTATATCGCGTTCACCGTGGTGTTTTTGTGTATTGTCGTGGCTCTGTCCGCTGCTATAGGCCCGCGGCGCGTCGGTGCGGCGCGGGGGCGCTCTATGAGTCTCCCTTACGAGTCCGGCATTATGGAGACGGGTTCAGCGCGGCTGCGCCTGCCGGCGCAATATTACCTGTTGGCGGTATTTTTCGTTATTTTCGATGTTGAGGGCGTTTTCATCTATGTCTGGGCGACGGTAACGCGGCAGATGGGGTGGCCCGCTTTCATCACCATCGTGAGTTTTATCGTTTTTCTGACTTTGGCACTCGTTTACCTCTGGCGCAGCGGCGCGCTGGAATGGGGCCCTAAACTGCGCCGCGCGAAGGTGCGACTGCCGCAGAATACGCCTGCCGAGCTCGTCAAGATACTCAAGCGCGAGGTTTAAAATTATGTCCTGGACCTTAACCTCAGCCGTCGGACAGCCGCGGTTGCAAAAGCCGGAGGAGCTCCTTGCCCAGGAGGATGTGCGCCGCAATGTCGTCGTCGGCAAATTACAGGACTTCATCTCCTGGGGACAGAAAAACTCTGTCTGGCCGTTTAATTTCGGTCTTTCCTGCTGCTACGTTGAGACAGCTACGGCCCTGACCAGTCGTTACGATATTGCCCGGTTCGGGTCAGAGGTTCTGCGCGCCACGCCGCGAGAGGCGGATCTCATGATCATCGCGGGCACTGTTTTCCGGAAAATGGCGCCGATCGTGAAATATCTTTACGACCAGATGCTTGAGCCCCGCTGGGTAATCTCCATGGGCTCCTGCGCGAATTCGGGCGGTATGTACGACATATATAGTGTCGTACAGGGTGTTGACACCATTATGCCGGTCGATGTTTACGTCCCCGGCTGTCCGCCCTGCCCGAATGCCCTGATTGAGGGGCTCATGCTGCTTCAGGACTCAATCGGCAAGCAGCGGCGGCCGCTCAGCTGGATGATCGGTGATCAGGGCGTCACAAAGGTGACACCGCAGAGCATGCGCGACCTTAAACAAGATGAGCGTCGCAAAGCGACCATCCTGCGCACGCCAGATACCGTATAAAGGCCGGGGGTGTTATGACTGAAGTGACTGAACGCTTGAAGGGAAGCCCGCTCGGGGCTTTCGTCGCCGTCAGGTCGCAGGATGTCGTCCTGCTTGAGGAGGCGACGCGTGACGGTGTTCCCACCTTCTGGGTGCGGCGCGGGCAGATCCACGCCCTCTTGAAGTCCTTGAAGGCCGATGGCGCCTTACGGATGCTTTTTGACCTCACAGCGCTTGATGAGCGTGAGCATAAGCACCGCCAAGGATTGCCGGACGCCGATTTCACCGTGGTTTACCACATTAAATCCTTCTCCGGTTCGCTGGATGAAGTGCGCCTGAAGGTGCCTCTGGACGTCAGCGCCCTGAACCTCCCGACCATCACGGATATCTGGCCCAACGCCAATTGGCTGGAACGGGAAGTCTGGGATCTTTTCGGAATTGTGTTTGAGGGGCACCCGCACCTCACGCGCATCATGACGCCGCCAAGCTGGGTGGGGCATCCCCTGCGTAAGGACCATTACACCCGCGCGACGGAGCGGCCACCTTACACATTGTCGGAAGACGAAGTGTTTGACGAGCAGGAAGCCCTGCGTTTTGACCCCAAAGCCTGGGGGATGAAGCGGCACTCCGATAATAGCGACTTCATGTTCCTCAATCTCGGGCCTAATCACCCGAGTGTGCACGGTGTCTTTCGCATCGTATTACAGCTTGAGGGTGAGGAAATTGTGGATGCCGTGCCGGATATTGGTTTCCACCATCGCGGCGCTGAGAAAATGGCTGAGCGCCAGACCTGGCACTCCTTCATCCCCTATACTGACCGTATCGACTATGTCGGCGGGGTGATGAATAACTTCCCCTATGTTCTCGGTGTTGAGAAACTTGCGGGGATAACCGTCCCTCCGCGCGCGCAATTGATGCGCGTCATGCTGGCTGAGTTTTTCCGTATCTCAAGCCACCTTGTTTTCTACGGGACGATGGTGCAGGATCTGGGGCAGCTTTCCCCCGTCTTCTATATGTTCAATGATCGTGAGCGCGTGTTCAGCATCATTGAGAAGATCTGTGGCTTCCGGATGCATCCGGCTTTCTTCCGTATTGGTGGCGTGGCGATGGATCTCCCGATCGGCTGGGAGAAAGAGGTTCGGGAATTTCTCGATTTCATGCCGAAGCGCCTTGATGAATATGACAAGATGGTCATGAAAAACCCCATCTTCCGTGGGCGCACCAAGGGTGTCGGCATATATAACACGGCTGAAGCCGTGGATTGGGGCGTGACGGGGCCAGGGCTGCGCGCGACGGGCCTGGCATGGGATTACCGCAAGGTCGCGCCCTATTCCGGCTATGATCAAATCGATTTCGACATCCCGACAGGCACAAATGGCGATTGCTATGATCGCGCCGCCGTCCATATGGAGGAAATCCGGCAGAGCCTTCGCATCATCCGCTTCTGCCTCAGTAATATGCCGGAAGGGCCGTATAAGGCCGAGCATCCTCTGGCCATGCCCCCGCCAAAACCGCGCACGATGCATGATATCGAAACGCTGATTCATCACTTTGTGGGCGTCAGTTGGGGGCTTGTCATGCCGGCAGGTGAGGTGCGGAGCTGTATTGAGGCGACGAAGGGCCTCAATCAATATTATCTGACAAGTGACGGCGGTACGTCCTCCTACCGTACGCGTATCCGCACGCCCTCTTTCATTCACCTGCAACAAATTCCCCTCCTGGCGAAAGGCGCGATGATCGCGGACCTGATCGCCATTCTGGGAAGCATTGATTTTGTGATGGCCGATGTCGACCGCTGATAACACGGCACAAAACGCCGAACTCCCCTCTGACCTGGTGCAGACCTTCCGAGGCATGGTTGCGCATGAGCATCACGCGCGCGGCGCTTCGATTGAGGCGTTGAGATTGGTGCAGGAGCGCTTCGGCTGGATCAGCGACGCGCATCTCGCCCAGACAGCGCAGGTTCTGGGCATGACGCCCGCCGATCTCGACGGGATCGCGACTTACTTCAATCTGTTATTCCGTAAGCCTGTTGGCAAAAACGTCATCATGCTCTGTGACAGTGTCTCATGCTGGCTTGTGGGGCAGGAGCAGACGCGGGACCGCCTCTGTAAAAAATTGCAGATTAAAATGGGTGAAACCACGCCTGACGGTGAATTTACTCTTCTACCGATTGTTTGCCTCGGGCATTGCGACCACGCGCCTGCAATGCTGATCGGCAAGGAGCTTTACGGCCCTGTCCGCCCCGAGGATATCGATGCGATCATCGATGATATCAGGAGCAAAAATCATGACCACGCCTAACCCGGAAAAGCAGCCGCTCACGGCGCTGGTTAACCGTGAAGCGCCGCTCGACCCCGCTCAATATGAAGCGCGCGGCGGTTGGCGCGGTATTCGCCGTGCCCTGACCATGTCTCCGGATGATGTGATTGAGGAAGTTAAAAATTCCAAATTACGCGGGCGCGGGGGTGCCGGCTTCAATACGGGCCTCAAATGGAGTTTCGTCCCGAAAGAGCCCGCGAAAGACCGTCTCAAATATGTCGTGGCTAATGGCGATGAGATGGAGCCGGGCACTTTCAAGGACCGCATCCTTGTCGAGGGCAATCCGCTTCAGCTGATTGAAGGCATGATGATTACCGGGCACGCCATCCAGGCGGATCACGGCATTATCTTTCTGCGCGGGGAATATCACCTGGGGCTTGAGCGGCTGCAAAAAGCGGTCATTCAGGCGCGGGAGGCCGGGCGGCTCGGGAAAAACATTCAGGGCTCCGGATTTGATTTCAATATTCACGTCCATCCCAGCGGCGGGCGCTATATTTGCGGTGAGGAAACGGCGCTTATCACTGCGCTGGAAGGTCGCCGCGCCAATCCCCGCAGTAAACCGCCTTTCCCGCAGGTGGGCGGTTTGTGGGGCGCGCCGACCGTCGTCAATAATATTGAGACGTTCAGCAACGTCCCTCCGATCCTCGCGAACGGCAAAGATTGGTATCTTGGCCTCAGTAATTGCGAAGATGGCGGCACCAAACTTTATGGCGTGAGTGGTCGATCGAAAAACCCCGGCGTATTTGAACTCCCGCTTGGCACGTCCCTTGGGGTGATCCTGAATGAATATGCCGGCGGGATGCAGGATGGCTATAAGCTGCGAGCCTTCTTACCCGGTGGCGCGTCCACGGCGTTTCTCGGGGCGGAGCATGAGAATATTCTGATGGATTATCCATCTCCGGAGAAGGCGGGCAGCCGTCTGGGCACGGGTCTCGCCATTCTATTGGATGATCGGACCTGTCCGATCGGCATGTTGAAAAATCTTGAGCATTTCTTTGCACAGGAATCCTGCGGCTGGTGCACACCTTGTCGTGACGGTCTTCCCTGGGTGGAACGCCTCCTGACCGTTATTGAAGATGGGAAAGGCACGCAGGAGGATATAGACCGCCTCGATGATGCGGCGCGCATGATCGGGCCGATGGGCCGCACTTTCTGTGCGCACGCCCCGGGCGCGATCGCGCCACTTTCAAGCGGCCTGACGCTGTTCGCAGAGGATTTTCAGAGACATATCCGCCAGCAACGCTGCACCTTCTCGCAAGGTCGTTCAGCTGAGCAGGCGGCTTAGGAGTACCGGCCCGATGGCTAAAATTACGATCGATGGCCGCGAAGTTGAAACGCGGGAAGATCAGAACCTTTTACAGGCATGTCTGGAGTCAGGCTCGGATCTGCCCTATTTCTGCTGGCATCCGGAGCTAGGATCTGTCGGGGCGTGCCGCCAATGTGCCGCCAAGCAATTTGCGAACGCTCAAGATACGCGCGGACGTATCGTCATGGCGTGTATGACGCCTGTGACGGAAGGTGCCATCATTTCAGTTGAAGACCCGGAAGCGAAGGAATTTCGCGGTGAGGTCGTTGAATGGCTGATGACCAACCACCCGCATGATTGCCCGGTTTGTGAGGAGGGTGGTGAGTGCCATCTTCAGGACATGACGGTCATGACCGGGCATCGCGAGCGCCGCTATCGCTTTGATAAGCGCACCCACAATAATCAGGATCTCGGCCCTTTCGTCAAACATGAGATGAATCGCTGCATTGCCTGTTATCGCTGCGTGCGGTTCTATAAGGATTATGCGGGCGGTGGGGATCTCGGCGTTTTCGCGTCACATAATAATGTCTATTTCGGACGTCATGAAAGCGGCACGCTGGAGAGCCCTTTCAGTGGTAACCTGATCGAAGTCTGCCCGACCGGCGTCTTTACGGACAAGCCTTTCTCCAAAATTTATAGCCGTAAATGGGATATGCGGGGCGCGCCTTCTGTCTGCGCCAATTGTGCCTCCGGCTGTAACACCATTATCAATGAGCGCGCGGGCATCGTGCGTCGTACGGTCAATCGTTATAATAATGACGTTAACCGGTATTTCCTTTGTGATCGTGGCCGGTTCGGTCATGGCTGGGTCAATGCTGAGACGCGCCTGCGTGCGGCCGGTTATGTCGTCAATAGTGAGATGACAGCCGCGCCTGTCCAGACCGTATTGGAAGAATTCGGGCGCATCGCGTCCGGGACGAAACTTCTCGGTATCGGGTCACCCCGCGCGTCGCTGGAGTCCAATTTCGCGTTGCGGACCCTTGTCGGGGCGGAAAACTTCTCGTCCGGCATGGCGGAGCCGCATCATCGTCTCGTCGATCTCGCTGTTGAACTGATGCAGGCAACGCCCGCAAAAATTGCGACGATGGCCGAGATGGAAAAATCCGACGGTGCCGTTATTCTCGGTGAGGATATCACGGCGACGGCGCCGCGTATGAGCCTTGCCCTTCGGCAGATCAAACGTTCCGCCTGCAATAAAGCGGCGGATCAGGCCCACGTGCCGCAATGGCTTGATGCCTCTGTGCGCACTTTGGGTCAGGATGCTGTCTCACCGCTGATGGTTCTCTCCCCCGCTCAGACGGATCTTGATGCTTTCGCGGCCTCGACTTTCCGTGCGCTACCGGAGATGATCGCGCGGATCGGTTTCGCTGTGGCGCATCGCATTGATGGTAGCGCGCCCGACGTCGCCGGATTGTCGGAAGATGAAGCGGCTCAGGCCAGCGCCATGGCTGACCTTCTGTTGAGCGCAGAGCGGCCTTTGATCGTCTCAGGGCTGCAATATGCTTTGGAAGCGCTGCTTCATGCGACCGCCAACATCGTGCGCGCGTTGAAAGCGCGGGGTAAGTCGCCCTCTATCGCCTTCGCCATGCCGGAGGCAAATAGTGTCGGTATGGCCATGATGGGTGGCTTGCCGCTTGACAAAATCGGCGCCCAGGCGAAGGGCGCAACATTGATTGTCCTCGAAAATGACCTCTCCCGTCGCCTTGATGATGCGCGTTTCGAAGCGCTCATTGATACAGCGGAAAAACTGGTTGTGATCGAACATTCCGTAACGCCTACCGCGATCCGCTCTGACATCACCGTGCCTTCCGCCAGTTATGCAGAGTGTGAAGGGACGCTTGTCAGTGCCGAAGGGCGGGCGCAGCGTTTTCTGCAGGTGGTTTATGCCGACGCCCCCATTCAGGTGGCATGGCGTTGGATCGCCGATTTTGCGAAGGCGGCGCAGATCAGTGACTTCCCCAAATGGAAAACGCTGGATGATGTTGCCAGTGCGCTCAGCCGAGACATTCCCGCCCTGAGTCGTGCTTCTGAGGCCGCGCCCCATGCGGATTACCGCTTTGAAGGACGTCAACTCCGCAGCCAGACGGATCGTGTCAGCGGACGCACCGCCATCCGCGCGCATATCAGTGTCAAGGATGTGGCGCAGCCACATTCATCAGATACGCCTCTGGGCGCCACGATGGAAGGGTCCTACGGCCCCGATATGCCGGGGAGCCTCGTACCCTACTACCGTGTGCCGGGCTGGAATTCCGAGCAATCTCTTAACCGTTTCCAGCAGGAAATTGGTGGCGAGATGCGCGGAGGGCCGAGCGGCGTTCGATTGATAGAGCCGCATGAGGCTCAAGCGGGTGCCTATCGCGGCACGGCCCCTGATGCCCCGACTGCCCGCCCGGGCCAAATATTGGTCCTGCCGGAATATCGTGTCTTCGGGACAGATGAGCTTGCGCCTTTATCGCCGGCCATCAAGCAGCGTGCTGATGAGGCATTCCTGCGTATTTCGGGCCAGGTGCCAGCGGGTGCAACAGCGATCCTGAAGCTTGATGGGCAGGAAGTCACGCTGCCTGTCCGGGGGGATACGTCCCTGCCGGAAGGGGTCGTGACCTGTCCGCCGCATATGGCCGTGCGCGCATGGAGCGCACCGTCATGGACCGAGATTGAACTCAGATTGCCAGCGCAACTGGATGCAGCGGGGAACGCCTGATGACTTTCCCGATTTATGTCATGATTGTCGTCACCGTCTTCGCCATCCTCGGCGTTGCGGCTGTCTCAACAATGGTGGAGCGTCGCCTCCTCGGGTTTCTGCAGGATCGCCCGGGTCCGAACCGGTGCGGGCCTTTCGGGTCTCTCCAGCTTCTGGCAGACGCCATCAAAATGCTTTTCAAGCAGGACTGGGTGCCGCCTTTCGCGGATAAGCCGGTCTTCCTGCTGGCCCCGATCATCGGGTTTCTCTGCGTTCTCCTCGCTTTCGGGGTTGTGCCGATCACGCCAAGCTGGAGCATCGCCTCGGATCTCAATGTCGGCGTTCTGTTTGTCTTTGCGATGGCGGGGCTGGGCGTTTATTCGGTCGTGCTCGCCGGTTGGTCATCCAATAATAAATATGCCCTGTTAGGGGGCATGCGCGCTGCGGCGCAGATGATCAGTTACGAAGTGTTTATGGGCCTGTCCGTCATGGGCGTGGTGATGCTCGCCGGCTCCTTCAGCCTGCACGCCATTGTCGATGCGCAGACACATATGTGGTTCATCATCCCGCAATTTCTGGGCGCGGTGATTTTCTTTATCGCCGGTATCGCGGAAACACACCGTCTTCCCTTCGACCTGCCAGAGGGTGAGAATGAAATCACGGCAGGTTTCCACACAGAATATTCCGGCATGAAGTTCGGTATGTTCTATCTGGCGGAATATGCCGGTATGGCTATGACGTCGGCGCTTGTCACCACACTTTATCTGGGTGGCTGGCATGGTCCGTTCCTGCCGCCTTTTATCTGGTTTGCGCTGAAGGTTTTCCTGCTGATCTGCTTTTTCATCCTGCTCCGCGCCGCGCTGCCGCGCCCGCGTTATGACCAGCTGATGGCTTTCGGCTGGAAGGTGCTTCTGCCGCTATCGCTGTTGAATATTGTCGTTACCGGCGCAGTTATTTTACTGCGCGCAGGCGGCTGAGGGCTGCATCATGTTTGGAATTATCCGCACAATCTGGCTCACCTTCCTGCATCTGTTTCAGCATAATGAGACAGTGCCCTATCCGGAGGTCAAGCCCTATCTGTCGCCGCGCTATCGCGGTCGCATCGTTCTGACGCGTGACCCGAGCGGGGAGGAGCGCTGCGTTGCCTGTAATCTCTGCGCTGCCGCCTGCCCGGTTGACTGCATCTCCCTCCAGAAGGGTGAGCGGGACGGGCGCTGGTATCCTGAGTTCTTTCAGATTAACTTCTCACGCTGCATTTTCTGCGGTTTTTGTGAGGAGGCGTGCCCGACTTACGCCATTCAGCTTACGCCGGATTTTGAGATGAGTGAATATGTGCGCCAGAATCTTGTTTATGAGAAAGAAGACCTGCTCATCAGTGGGCCGGGGAAGGTTCATGATTATAGCTTCTATAACGTGTCCGGGCTTAAGATCCCCGGCAAAGACAAGGGCGAGGCAGAGCATGAAGCCAAACCGATCGACCTTCATACACTGATGCCCTGAGTATGAATTATCTTCTCGAAATATATGGGTTGGTTGCCATCTGCGCTGCGGCGATGGCGGTCACCCGGACGATCGCGGTGCATGGCCTGCTCTACATGGTGGTGTCGCTGATCGCGCTCGCATGTGTTTTTGACCAACTTGGCGCCCCGCTTGCGGCGATGCTTGAAATCGTCGTTTATGCGGGCGCCGTGATGGTTCTCTTCATCTTCGTGGTGATGATGGTCAATCTCGGCCAGCCCGATCAACAGCGTGAGAAGGCCTGGTTGGCCCCGCATGTCTGGGCGGGCCCTGGTGGGCTGGCGGCGCTTCTCATGATCGTGCTTGTCACGAGCTTCCATCGGATGAGTGCGGCGGACAGGTCCGTGATCAGTGACAGCCACGTCATCGGGCCTGACCTGGTCGCTTATAGTCTTTATCGGCCCTATCTTCTGACGGTTGAGCTCGCCTCCTTCCTGCTGCTGGCAGGGCTGGTCAGCGCGTATCACATCGGCCGCCGCATCGAGAAGGATAGCTGATCATGAACGCCAGTGATCCCAATCTGGGTCTCATCATCGCCGCATTCCTCTTCAGTATCGGCCTCTTCGGCGTCATGGTGCGTCGCAACCTGCTTTTTATGCTGCTCTCGACGGAAGTCATGCTGAATGCGGTCGCGCTCGCCTTTATCTCGGCGGGGAATAAGTGGCATCAGGCGGATGGCCAGATCATGTTCATTATGATCATCGCCTACGCTGCCGCCGAAGCTTCGGTGGGGTTGGCAATTGTTTTAAGACTTCACGCGGCAGGGCACGCAACGCTCGATGCCGACTCGTGCAACCGTTTGAAAGGTTGAGGCAATGGCATCGTTGCTCCCTGCCATCATTCTGTGCCCACTGCTTGTTTCCGTCATTTTGATCCTGACGGGCGGGCGGCTGTCGGCGCGGCCGACAACGTTGCTCGTCGGGGCCGGGATGGGTCTATGCGCCCTTCTATCCATCTATGTTTCCTGGAATTTCCTGGCCGGTCCGGCGTCAGATGGCGCCATCCACATAACCCTCTGGAACTGGATCAATGTCGATAATTTCTCGGTGCAAGTCGGGCTGACGGTGGACCGCCTTTCTGTCGTCATGCTGCTTGTCGTGTCCTGTGTGGGTTTCCTCATCCTGATTTATGCTTGCGCCTATATGTATGACGATAAGGATATCGGGCGTTTCTTCGCCTATATGACGCTGTTCGTCGCCGCCATGTTGCTGCTGGTTCTCGCTTCCGACCTCACGGTGCTGTTTGTTGGTTGGGAAGGCGTCGGGCTGTGCTCTTACCTCCTGATCGGCTTCTGGTATCATGAGCGGCCGAATGCCCTCGCGGCGCGCAAGGCTTTCGTGGTGACGCGTATCGGCGATGCGTTGTTTCTGCTCGGCCTCTTCGTTTTCGCGACGGCGGCGGGCACGCTGGATATCCCCTCTCTCATCCATGCCGCCCCCGGTCTGCCGCATCATCTTCTGACGCTGGGCATGTTCTTCCTGCTCGGCGGTGCCATGGCGAAATCCGCGCAGGTGCCGTTACAGACCTGGCTTCCCGATGCGATGGCGGGGCCGACACCCGTTTCCGCCCTGATCCACGCGGCGACGATGGTGACGGCTGGGGTTTACCTTCTGGCGCGTCTCCACGATGTCCTGCTGCTGACGCCCGCCGTTATGCATGTCTGCGCCGTTGTCGGTTTTGTCACGATTTTACTGGCGGCGGGCAGTGCGCTTGTCCAGACGGATATCAAGCGCATCCTCGCTTATTCCACGATGAGCCAGCTTGGTTATATGTATCTCGCGATTGGCTGCGGTGCCTGGCATGGTGCCATTTTTCACCTCGTGACCCATGCATTTTTCAAGGCATTACTGTTCATGACGGCGGGCACGATTATCCTGCGCCTTCATCATGAGAAGGATATTTTCCGTATGGGGGGGCTGCGCCAGCGTATGCCAGGTGTGTTTGCCGCTTTCCTGATCGGTTCCGCCGCGCTGGCTGGTTTACCTCTGGTGACGGCAGGTTACTTCTCAAAAGAAATGATCCTGCAGGACGCGTTTAATGTGGCACCGCTTTATTGGGCGGGTGCGCTGCTGGGCGCCTTCATGACGTCGATCTATATCTTCCGCTGCGTCTTCATCGTCTTCTGGGGCGGCACGCGTACGCATGATCACGGGCGTACGGGCCTCGCCATGGCGCTGCCGATGTCGGTCCTCGCTGTGCTCTCCGTCGCAGGCGGGTGGATGCAGGTCCCTGACGCGATTTTCCCCGTCCATCTCTTCTCAAACCTGCTGCGACCTGTGCTCGGCCCCATCGCGGAAGAGCATGGGAGTGCGCTGCTCATTATCGGGTCGATCGTGCCGTTGATCGGCGTGACGATAGCGTGGTTTCTATGGCGCCCCAAAAACCAGGCATCGCAGCCGGCTGGGGGCGTTCTGATCGAAACGTTGCGTGCGGATTGGGGCTTTGACGCGGCTTATAATGCGGCCGTTTCACGTCCCTATGAAATCGTGGCGCGCATTAATCAGAGTGACTTCATTGACCGCTTTTACGGTTTGGTGGGGCTGATGGTTTACAGCCTCGGTTGGTTGTTCGCAAAATTCCAAAACGGTCAGGTCCGTCGTTACGCGTGCTGGGTAGCCGCGGCGACGGTTGTGGCCCTGTATCTGGCGGTATAACGATGCTGGCACTTCCTGCTCTCGTTCTCATTCCCTTTATTGGCGGACTTCTGGCCTGGCTGTCCGGCCTTAATGGAGGGATGCGCCTGCCGCGGACAATCAGCGTTCTGACGGTTCTGCTAATGGGTGCGCTTCTGGTTCCGTTTACCCTTCATGGCCAGCAAGGCTGGATGGCGCAGTTCCTCATCCCCTGGATTCCGGCTATCGGCATCAATTGTCATCTCTCCATGGATGGGTTGAGCCTCATTGTGTTGTGGCTTAATGTCCTGATTGCGCTGCCCTGCATTTTACTGCCCTGCGCACAGGTCAAGGGTCGCGGCGGTTTGTTTCAGTGCCTGCTGCTGATGACAGTCGCCGGTATGAGTGGCGTCTTCCTCGCGACCGATCTGATGCTGTTTTTCTTCTTCTGGGAGATGATGCTTCTGCCGATGTTCGCGCTGATCATCATCTGGGGAGATGAGAACAGGGGTCGCGCGGCGCTTAAATTTTTCATGTTCACGCAGGGCAGCAGCCTGTTGATGATGCTGTCCATGATCGGGCTGGTGCTGTTGCATCAGCATGAGGCCGGAGTTGTGACGTTTGATTACGCGGATCTCGCGGGTACAGCGGCGTCATCCCGGTGGTCCTACGTGTTGATGCTAGGCTTTTTCATCGCCTTTGTCGTCAAATTGCCGATGGTACCTTTCCATGCCTGGCTGCCGGATACTTATGCCTCGGCCCCCATCCCGGCGACGTTGCTTCTGTCAGGCGTGATGGCCAAAACGGGCGGATATGGCCTGATCCGCTTTGTCTGGGAGCTTTATCCTTCAGCGGCACCGTTGATCGCGCCGGTTGCCATGACTCTTGGCGTGATCGGTTTGATCTATTGTGCCTGGATCGCTTTCGCGCAGAATGATCTCAAGCGGTTGATCGCTTATTCCTCCGTCAGTCACCTCGGGTTCATCCTTCTCGGCATTTTTTCAGGGACAAAAATCGGGCTGGAGGGCGCGGTTATTCAGATGGTGGCGCATGGCCTCAGCACGGGCGCGCTCTTCATCATCGCGGGATTGTTGGAGGATCGCCTCCAGACACGCGATATGGGCAGAATGGGCGGTTTATGGCCTGCCATGCCCCAATTTTCCGGTCTGGTCATGTTATTCGCAGCGGCCTCGCTGGGCTTGCCGGGTCTGGGCAATTTCATCGGGGAATTCCTGACGCTGCTCGGTACCTGGTCGGTCAATCACACGATGGCGATCATTTCCGCATCAGCTCTTATCCTCTCCTCAGTCTACTCTCTGACAATGATGCTCCGCATTTTTTACGGGTCGAAAACATTGGATCAGGCGCGTCCGCTTGGTCCAGTCTCCTACCGGCATGTTTCCTTCCTTGGCGGGGCGGCTATGCTGTTGATTGCACTTGGCGTCTATCCTCAGCCCGTGCTTGACCGATCCAACCCGGCACTCCCGGAAATGGCCCGTATCGCACAGGAGCAGCAGGTTCCATGATGGCGTCCTCCATGTTGACTCAAACGACTTTCCCCAATGGCGTGCTCGTCCTCGGTGCTGGCAGCCTGATCCTGATGGCGCTTGTCGCCATACGGCGTCACGTCATGCGCGACGCTGTCTTTTCGGCCCTGATTCTGATCGCGGCGGCCTTCAGCCTCGCCATGCCGCAGATCCTGCCGCATCTTGAGGGCCTGACCCTGTTCCGGCTGGATTCATGGAGCACCTTCACCAGTCTGCTGATCATTTTCTGCGCGATATCCGTTATCCTCATGGCGCCGGTCAAAGCGAGCGGGGGTGATGCGCAGACAGGGAGCGAATTTTACATTCTGCTTCTGATTTCCACCCTGGGTGGCGTCGCGATGACGAGCGCGGTGTCGATCGTCACGTTCTTCATCGGGCTTGAAACGTTGAGCCTGTCTCTCATCGGACTGATCGCCTTTCATAATCGCAGCCTCCTCGCGGGTGAGGCGGGGATGAAATATCTGATCCTCTCCGGCGTCGCGTCAGGGATGATGCTTTTCGGCTTTGCGCTGATCTACGCGGAAACAGGATTGCTGACCTTCCGCTTCCCCAATTTGGATAATATTCCATCACCCGGCATCGCTTATGCGGGGCTCACGCTTCTCCTGACGGGATTATTCTTCAAACTCTCCGCCGCGCCCTTTCACCTCTGGCTGGCTGACGTGTTGGAAGGGACGTCGATCCCGGTTGCGGTCATCGTTGCGGTAACATCCAAAGTCGCGGTGTTTGCGGCGATGATGCGTTATTTCTCGACGATCAATCTTTTTGCGCCCGGAATATTATATGATGAAATCGCGATTATCGCGATCCTCAGCATGGTCGGTGGCAATCTGCTCGCGATCGTGCAGAAAGACCTTCGCCGCCTGATGGCCGGGTCCTCCATTGCCCATATTGGTTACCTTCTGGTCGCTTTTCTCTCGCCAATGCCTTACGGTTTCCCCAGTGCGGCATTTTACTTGGCTGCCTACACGGTTTCGACTCTGGCCGTTTTCGCCGTGATGGCGGGTGTCATGCCGCAATCCCGGGATATTCGTCAATGGCATGGGCTCGCGCGCAAGCGGCCTTTCGCGGCGCTGGTCATGTCCATTGCCCTCGTGTCGCTCGCGGGTATTCCGCCTGTCGTCGGGTTTTTTGCGAAATTTTACGTTGCGGCGGCAGGGCTCGCAGCCCATCGCCACTGGCTGCTTGCTGCTCTGGTCATCAGCAGTGTGATCGGTCTCTTCTATTATCTGCGCGTGATCTTCGTCATGATGACACCGGGCCGCAACGATGAAACGCATGAGCTTGCGCCACAAAGCCCCAATGTTTCCAATGTGGCGCTGATCACGATCCTCGCTTGCCTGACCGTCATGTTGGGTGCTCTGCCAAATGGGCTGATTTTGCGAAGTCAGAGCCTTGAAATCGGTGCCCCGCCTCTCGCGACGTCGCCGGCTTTGTCCTCCTACCAATCGAAGCATACCGGTGCCCTGCCCGGGCCGGGCTAGGAAAGTAGCGGGCCGTGCGCGGTGCGTATGTTTCAAACGGGCGTTGGGGTGATGAAACATGCACCGCGACGCCCGTTTATTTTGCGGATGACTTGATGCTTGTCAAAGGATGGTGCCCTGGACTTCATAAACCGATGGAAGCGAAAGACGGTTTTCTCATCCGTCTGACGCCGCCGGGAGGTGTCCTCAAGTCAGGGCAACTTCACGCACTCGCAGAAACCGCCGCGCGTTACGGGCGTGGCATCGTGCAAGTCACAATGCGCGGCAATCTCCAGATTCGCGGCCTTCAAGCGCAATCCGTCGCGACATGCCAGCAGATTTTGATTGACGCGGCATTATCCGACGCCTCGCCATCGCTGGAACGGATCCGTCAGTCCGTTCTGATATCCTCACTTCACGCTATTGACCCAGCCTGCGCTCCTGAAGCGGCGGAAATCGCCACGCAACTTATGGCGGCTTTAGAGCGACATCCCCTGCCAGATAGCCTGCCGCCCAAATTTTGCTTCGGCGTTGATGGCGGGGGGTTTCTTCCAGTCGGTTCGATAGCGGCGGATATCACTGCCAGCTGTGAGGGGCGTTTATGGCGTGTCCGATGCCGCCAGGAAACGCGCATTTCAGAGGCATCGAAGGTCGTGGACGCCATCATAGAGTTCGCGGCGGCATGTGCCATCTCCCGGCCGGGAAGTCGCATTGCGACGCCTCGCGCGGTAAACGCCGCACCCCTTTGCACCGACTTATTGGCAAACTTCCCTCAGGCTGGCGGTGCTATGGCGTTGCCCTTGGCGTGCTCAAAAGCGATGACATCCATCAGATTGCGGAAAATGTGGATGAAATCCGACTTTGCCAGGCCGCGGCTTCATGACGCTGAAAGCCCTCTCCATGCTCTGTCTGGTGATGGACCCTGATGACAAAATGGCGCGGATTTTCGCATGTTGCGGCATTGAAGAGTGTGTGCACGCGCACATGGACACGATGCAGGATGCCCGTTATTTTGCCGCCACTTTGAAGGCGCCCACAAGCCTGCATGTCTCAGGTTGTCGTAAAGGCTGCGCCCATCCCGGCAAAGCCGACGTGACGATTGTGGGGGCTGAAAACGGTTATGCGGTTATCAAAAACGGTAACACTCATTGCGCTGAGACGTATCAGATCATGACGCGGGAGGCGATCGGGGACATGCTGAAATCGCAAAATGAAGCGGACGCGTTGCGCAAATGAATGACCCAGTGATTGATTACACGCGTGATGGCGCTTCGATTTATGCAGAATCATTCCGCATCATCCGTGCGGAAGCTGACCTCTCCCGTTTCATGCAGGATGAAGCGCGTGTCGTGGTGCGAATAATCCATGGTTGTGGCATGGTCAACATCACGGATCACATCGTCTTTTCAGCGGATTTCTTTGAGAAGGCGTCCCGGGCCTTACAACAGGGTGCCCCCATTTTGTGTGACTCGATGATGGTGGCGCAAGGTGTCACGCGCGAGCCTGCCTGCGCATAATGAAGTCATCTGCACCTTGCGTCATCCCGATGTACCGGATCATGCACAGCATATCGGCCATACGCGCTCGGCCGCTGCGGTTGATTTATGGCTTCCGCAGGCGGAGGGGGCGCTGATCGTGATCGGCAATGCCCCGACGGCGTTATTTCGCGTGATGGAGCATATGCGCGCGGGCGCCATGAAACCGGCCGCCATCATCGGTATGCCCGTGGGTTTCGTTGGCGCGGCGGAATCCAAGGAAGCCCTCGCACAGGGGGTTTACGGCCTTCACGCCATTGTGCGGGGCCGTCTCGGGGGGAGCGCGCTGGCGGCTTCCTGCGTCAATGCGCTCGCCTCGCCCCGGGAAGACTGAGCGCGCAGAACGGAATTTCAACAGCGCGATCATCCATCAGGGCCGGAAAGTTTTGATCCCGCACGATCTGTGATAAATGAGCGCTGCATTCACCGTCATTGCCCGTGGGGTTCAGCAAAATTGGCACAAATCTCCGGCGCTCTAAAACCATGACGGGGAAGCTGGTCATTATCGGTGTCGGGCCGGGGGATCCGGAATTATTGACCGTGAAAGCAGCGCGTCACATCGCACCCGCCCCGATCATCGCTTATTTCTGCGCGGCAAATTGCGCCGGACGGGCTTACATGACGGCCAGGGAATATATCGCGCCCGACGCCCACCTTCTGCAATTCGTTTATCCCTTCACGACAGGTGTCGCGGGGACGGACGCGCGTTACACACGTGAAATCCGTGAATTTTACGATCATTGCGCCCGGGAAATGGCGACGCATCTCGATCAGGGGCGTGATGTCACGCTTTTGTGCGAGGGGGATCCCTTCCTTTATGGTTCCGCAATGTATCTCCATGACCGTCTGGCCGGGCGCTTTGAAAGCGAGATCGTGCCCGGTGTCACGGGTATGAGTGGACGCTGGTCTGCGGCGCGCCTGCCGATGGTGCATGGCGATGATATCCTGACCGTGCTGCCTTGCACGTTGAGCGAGGCGCGTCTGCGCCAGCTCATGCAGGCGGGCGATGCGTTTGTTTTCATGAAATTGAGGCGCAATATGCCAAAATTACGGCGCGTCCTGACGGAGTTAGACTTTGCCGCGTCGGCAATTCATGTGGAGCATGGCTCACGGCCCCAGTAACGCATCGTCCCCTTCCCACAGGCGCCTGAACGTGCGCCTTACTTCTCGATGGTGCTTCTGCCCGGGCGGAAACGCGCGTGATGAGCCGAATTTATGTTATCGGCATCGGGCCCGGAAGCCTCGACCTCCTCACGCAGGAAGCGCGAGAGGCGCTCGGCGCGGTAACGGATGTTTATGGTTACGGGCCTTACCTCGCGCGCATCCAGCATTTGGGGGCGTTTACGGGCCATACCTCCGATAATGGCGATGAGGTGGCGCGCGCGCTTTTTGAAGCGATGGAGACTGGCCCAGCCTCATGGCGAGAGGTCGACGTCAAAATAGTGCCGGGCGTAACGGCCGTTCTAGCGGCAGCTTCCCGCCTGGGAGCGCCGCTTGGCAATGATTTTGTCGTTATGTCCCTGTCCGATAATCTCAAGCCGTGGGTCGTTATCGAGAAACGCCTCGTCGCGGCAGTGCAGGGGGATTTCGTGATGGCACTTTACAATCCGAGGTCTCGCGCACGGCCTGACCAATTGGCGAACGCATTTGACTGCCTGCGCACCATTCTGCCGCCGGAAACGGAAATCGCCTTTGCCCATCATGTAATCCGCCCGGATGAGCGGCTGGAATTATCGACCCTCGTCAACTGCATGGCCCATCAAGCCGATATGGCGACGCTCATCCTGATCGGCGTCCGATCCACGCGCCGCGTTGCGCGGCCGGACGGCAAGGCCTGGCTCTATACGCCGCGCAGCGTTTCAGAGGCGTAAATCAAAGCTGCTCCGTCTCTTAATCGCCTGAAGCAAGCTCGGCCACCCACTGAAGCGCGCCCTCTATCGTGCTGACTTCCTCAATGGGAGGGAGAGGAGGGCGGTTAATCATGATCACGCGCAGTCCGAGCTGACGCGCGGCGTCCAGTTTTGCGGCGATAGCGGGCGCACCACTATTTTCGTGACGAGCGTGTCGATATTTAAAAGCGTGAAAAGGGCGAGTTCATCTTCCAGCGTAAAAGGGGGGCGCGATGATTGTCTCGAAGAAAGCGGGAAGATCTTGTGAAATCGGTTCGATCGACCTCAGAAAATGACGGTGTTGCGGCGCACTGATAAAAGGGGCGACATGCTGCCGACCCGTTGTCAGCAACACGCGCCGTGGCGCCATGCCGAGCGTCGGGACCGCGTCATTCAAGGTGGCGACATCCACCCAATAATCTCCCGGCTGTTTCTGCCATGTGGGTCGACCGAGTCGCAGGATTGGACGGTATGTTGCCGCGCACGCGGCGGCGGCATGATGGCTGATGCGCGCGGCGAAGGGATGGGTCGCGTCAATCACGGCGGCAATATTTTTCCGCTTGAGATAAGCGACCAGGCCCTCAACACCGCCGAACCCACCGAGGCGCGTCTGTCCTTGAGGGAGATCTGGCGCTTGCGTTACCCCCGCGAGAGAAAATATAAAACGTGCCTGTTGCGGGACATGCGGGTTTTCAGCAAGCAGGCGTGCCTCTCTCGTGCTGCCCAATATCAGGATTTTCATGCTCTCTCTCATCTTCTCCTCTCCTCCATGCCGCGTCTCGCCCTGATGCTCAAGGCGTTTCGCGTTTGACGGCGCTGGCCCCCTGGTTGAGCCTCATCGGCATCGGTGAGGACGGCTTGGTTGGGCTCACGCCTTCAGCCCGCGCGCGGTTGGAGAATGCCCGACAGGTGCATGGCGCAAAGCGTCATCTGGCGCTTATCCCCTACGCACCGCAGACGGATTACAGGGAATGGACGGGCGATTTGCGGCAGGCCCTTGTGACATCCGCGCGCGCAAACAGCCGGATACGGTCATCCTGGCATCAGGCAATCCCTTTCTGTTCGGTATTGACGCCATGATGGCGAAGATTTTTGATGAGACTGAGATGGATGTGTTTCCCGCCATCTCAAGCGTTGCTTTAGCATGTTCAATTTTGCGCTGGTCAGCGCAGGCGACACGCGTGCTCTCCATATGCGGGCGTGATCCGCTTTTGATCCAGCCTCATTTGCAGGATGATGCCCGCCTGCTGATCCTCAGCGCCGATCAACATTCTCCCGCGCAGATATGTGCGCAACTCTGTGAGGGCGGATTCGGGCAAAGTGACGTCGCCGTGATGGAACATCTCGGGGGTGAAAAAGAGCGGGTCAGGCGTTTCATCGCCGCTTCAGGGCCGCCCGATGACACCGCGCCGCTTAATTTATTGGCGATTCATATTCATGCCCAGCCTAGGGCACGTATCATCCCCCTCTGTGCCGGACTGGAGGATGCGTTTTACCTGACGGATGGTCAACTCACCAAGCGTGAAAGCCGGGCCTTGACGCTGAGCAGCCTTGCCCCGCGGCAGGGTGAATGTCTGTGGGATATCGGGGCTGGTTCCGGCTCTGTCGCCACTGAATGGATGTTGCGGTACCCGACTAATAGCGCCACCGCTTTCGAGAAAAACAAGTCACGCCTTAACATCATCTCAGAAAATGCGCGGTGGATGGGCGTGCCCGCACTTCGCCTATTGGAGGCAACTCTGCCTGATAATGCCTCCGATCTGCCGAAACCGGATGCTATTTTTATCGGAGGGGGCGTCAGTGCGCCGCATATACTGCAATGGGCGCATAACCAGTTGCGTCCCCATGGGCGACTGGTCTGCAATGCGGTCACGATGGAAGGCGAAGCCGCTCTATTGAAGGCATTTCACCAATGGGGCGGGCGGTTCAACCGCATTTCGATCTCCCGTGCTGAGGCGATTGGCGGGTTTCATGTCTTCCGGCCCGCCATGCCGGTCACGCAATATCGTCTGGTCAAATCGTGAAAATTTTCGGTATCGCCTGTCGTATCCAGGTCAATGGCCAGGCCATATGGGAGCTCCATGCCGCTACGCAGAATTGGGGCCTTCCCGATGGTTTGGCTTATCCCTTTTTCCGGCGTGATCACGCGGCGTTACAGGCGGTTTTGCGTCAAACTGACCTGCCGGTTCTCGAAATTAACGCCCTGAAACTCGCCTCGGTCCAGTATTTATGCCTGTCGCATTCGCAACTTGCGCGCGATAAAGTCGGGTTTTCCGCCGTGGCGGAGGGATGCGCGCTGGCAGCATCAGGGGAGGGCGCCGTCCTGGCCGGGCCGCGCCTCAGCGCATTTTCCGTCACATGTGCCTGCGCATCCTCAAAAGGGAAACCTCCATGACGGTGCATTTCATCGGAGCGGGGCCGGGTGCGGCGGATTTATTGACGCTACGCGCTGTGAAGCTGCTGCGGGAAGCGCCGACCTGCCTCTATGCCGGGTCCATCGTGCCTGGAGATGTCCTCAGTTTCTGTCGTGAAGATGTCCGTCTCGTGGACACGGCGCCCTTGTGCCTTGACGAGATCGAAGCTGAATATGTGGAAGCCCATCGTCTCGGGAAGGACGTTGCGCGGCTCCATTCTGGTGATCTGTCAATTTACAGTGCGATGACGGAACAGATCAGGCGTCTGCAGAAACATGGTATTCTTTATTCCGTCACGCCCGGTGTCCCGGCTTTTGCCGCAGCGGCTGCACAATTTGGCGTTGAGCTGACTGTCCCGCGCGTGGCCCAAACCGTCGTTCTGACGCGCATTTCAGGCCGCGCCTCACCCATGCCCGCGGCTGAACAGCTTGCAACGTACGCGGAAACGGGGGCGACTCTGGCCATTCACCTCGCCATCTATCGCCTTGATGACATCATCGCGTGCTTACGCCCTATTTACGGCAGTGACTGCCCCGTCGCCATCATCGCCCATGCCGCCACTGCGCAGGAACGCCGTTTTACGGGAAGCCTCGCGACGATTTCTGAAATCTTCGCACGCGCCGGTGACGCGCACAGCGATTATTTTTGTGCCGGGCCCTTGACCCGAACGCGACGCAGGAAAGCGAAAGCGCCCTTTATCACCCGGCCTATCCGGCCTTCTCCTGCCGGAGATCTGTGACAGTCATTCCCTCAATAGATCGGAAAACCATACACGTCCCGTCATTCGCGTTCGACTGACAGCGCGATTGTTCAGCCCGAGCATGATGTGAGGGCGGGCGGCGTGATGCTGGAAAAACACACAGTCATAAAATTGTTTTAATTTAATATTAAGAATCATTTGCAAAAAAGCCCCTGCTGGATGAAAAACGAGCGAGACGCATTTCGGCGCTTCCCGGTGAAGCATTGCCGCCGAATGCCCTAAAAACAAACTTCAGCAAGGTCAGGAAACGCAAATGGTTGATCATCAGGAGCCGCCCAGGACGCGTGGCAAAGCGTCACGCTCAGGGAAGGCGCAGCACGGACTAAACTTTCAAAATTGTTATTTCTGGCCCTGTCAGCCGGGGCGGGTGCCCTTGAGGTGGGGGAGGCCGAGGCGAGATCCGACACGGAAGACCGCAATACAAAGCAATCCGCCGCCTCATTGCCGGACCTTGATGTTCAGAGTCACAAATCACCCTTCGTCGTGGATATGAGCAACACGAACGACACATTACTGCATGTTGATCGTATGCCCGCCAGCGTGTTCGATATGCCGCAGCAAATTAACCTTGTGCCCGTATGAGCTCATCCAGCAGCATCAGATCTACACGCTTGATCAGGCCCTTTCCAACGTCCCGGGAATTACGATGGTCCAGCGGTGAAGGTAATGGCGGCCCGGTGGGTGATCAGTTTCGCATCAGGGGTCAGCAGGCGCGCGGCGATATTTATCAGGACGGGCTGAAAGATTTCGGCGTCTATGTGCGTGACGTGTTCAACACGGATAATGTCGAGGTGATCAAAGGTGCGAGCGGTCAATATTTCGGCGCGGGGAATGTCGGCAGCATTATCAATAATGAGCTGAAACACGCTAATCTCAAATCAGGCGGTAACGCGACGCAAGCCTTCGGAAGCGGTATGCAATATCGCGGGACGGTTGACGCAAATTATCGCCTGGGTGAGCATGAGGCTCTACGCGTCAACGGCATGTATAACAAGAAGAATGTCGCAGACCGTGACAATATCCGCACGGACCGCTATGGCGTCGCTGCAGATCTCGGGCTCGGACTGGGGACAAAGACGACCTACCACCTCAATTACCAGTGGCTGGGCAATCGCGGCATGTCCGATCAGGGCGTCGGCATGTTACAGGTTGGCAGATTATACCACCCTGCGACGGAATATGGGCTTGACCGCAATACGAGTTACGCGCGGGACTTTAATCGTGATGACTCAAATATCCATATGGTTATGTCACAACTCAGTTCTAAAATCTCAGACTGGTTGACGCTTAGCAATAACACACGCTTCTCCCATTATGACCGTGATTTTTCCGCGACGGCGCCGGGGCCTGCACGGTCAAAACGAATTGCGCACCCACCTTCCTTGCAGGTGGCAACCCTGTCATGTCCTACGGAGCCGGTGGCGGGATGGGCTATCTCCAGAATGGTTACGGCCTGCAGAACATCACCATGGGCAAGGCCAAGTTCAAAACCGCCTTCCTGACCCATCACCTCAATGCGGGTGTCGATATCCAATACGCGAAGGATAACCGGACTTACGCGACTTTCGTCAACCGCGTGAATGATCAACGGATGCGCGCGCCGCAATTCAGTTATCCGCAAACCTACCTGACCTACCCTTCCTCAGGCGACAGAACGGCGGATTTTCAGGATCTTGGCCTGTTTATCGCGGATAAGATCGACCTCTCAAAAAACTCTCCCTTTTCGGCGCGTTGCGCTGGGATGATCATCAATCAAGTTACTGGAGCTCGGCTGCCGCAGCGAGTGGGGTGCGGCGGGGTCATAATAATTCGTTCAGCCCATCCGCGAGCCTCATTTACAATATTAATTACCGCGTCAACCTCTATTTCACCTTCTCCCGCTCCTACAAACCTGTCGGCACTGATGTTTCCGCACAGACAACGCTGAGGAACGTCAGCGACACGCCCACAAATGGCGTTGGTCTGAAACCCCAGCGGTCAGACCTTTTTGAGGTCGGCAGCAAAATGAACTTCTTCAACAGGCGCCTTGGCATGACCGTCCCGCTGTGCCGCTACCGGGCCGCAACCTTTATAGGGTCCGTCGGTGTCGCTTTCTGACCTGCTGGAGTCCGCCCTTCCGCCATTGCGGGAGGGCGCGATGCGCATGTCGCCCCGGCGCTGGATTGGCTCGATACCGCACCTTATGGTGCGTCCCCGCCGGAAGCCCCCATTCAGGCGCTTCTGGTGCTTGGCTAGAAGCAGCTTGACGCCGGCGCGATGGATCAGGCCCTCACTTTTTTTGAAAAGGCGGCGCGATCCCGGCATTCTCATACGGTGAATATGCTGGGACGCGCCTATGAGCGCGGATGGGGCTGCCGACGTCATCCCTTCCGCGCCGCCTTTTCAAAAAAGTGCAAGGGGCGGTGACGGGTGGGCGATGTTCAACCTCGCCGACCTGACATTGAAGGGTGATGGATGCGCCCAGGATAATATCCTGGCCCTGAGGCTTTATATGGCGGCGGCCGGAAGGGGTATCTGTAAGGCGCTGAATATGATCGGGCTGATTTGCGAGTGTGGCCTGTGTGGCAGGCGTGACCCGGCTCAGGCATTGGAGCTCTATCTCGGTGGGGCCGAAGCGGGCGATGGCTGGGCGGCGCTGAATGCGGCACGATGCCTCCTCGCGTCAAGCGCGCGGCGGGAAGCGGTGGCGCAAATGCGCCGGGCCGCGCATCCGGGCCTTGCAGTGATCTGCGCACAGGACGCGGTTTTGGGCCACGTCATGGCCCTGCGATAATCCGCGTCGGCCAGGCCAGCCCCTATAATTCAGCCCATTGCCGAAGGAGGTTATGGTACGTGTTGGTCAGGCCCAACACGGCCGGGTTGTCGTCCGAAAGAAGCTTACGGGTTTCGATGATCGAACAATCAAATTCATAAAGCAGGCCGCGTTTAGCGTCATCCCGCACCATGGATTGAGACCAGAAAAATGACGCCCATCGACTTCCCTTGGTAATGGGTGAGACGCGATGCAGGCTGGATGCGGGATACACCACCATATGCCCCGCAGGTAATTTGACCACGTGCACGCCATACGTATCCTGAATTTCCAATGCGTGCCCCTCATAACTATCAGGGTCGGAAAGGAAAATCGTCGAGGACACATCCGTTCGGATCCGCATCCCCGCGCCCGGAATGGGGCGAACGGCATTGTCGACATGGTAACCGAAATGCATACCCGCGTCATACCGGTTAAAGAGTGGCGGGAACACGCGATAGGGAAGGGCAAAACTGTTAAATGCCGGGCTGCGACCCAGAGCTTTCAGGATAAGCTCCCCCCCAAAAGTTTCGCTGACTTCCGAGTCCTGCGGGATCTGTAAATTCCGCTTCGCCTTCGCCGATTGCTTCCCCGCCGTCACGCGTCCATCCACCCAGGGTGATGCCTCGAGAAGCTTGCGGCAATAAGCGACTTCTTCCGACGTGAGGATGTTGGGGATGGTGAGGAGCGTGTTTTGTTCTCAATGCGCGTTACGGCACTGTAAGTGCGACGCATTCTCAATTATCGCGTCGTGGGGGTAGGACAAGGGAGATGTTGAATCTCATATTTGGATCGAGAAGGGAATAACAAACGAGCAATTTCCGGACTCAGCTCTTTCACTCCGACAATGAAATTCATCTTTACAGCATATGTAATATAAGAATCTGATGCGTTATCAAAAAAGCATGGAAATTATGGCATGCAAATCAATTCGAAATAAATATATGAAATATTGTTAACTTATTATTTATATTTATGTATTATGTATTGTTGAAAAGAGTATTTTCGATAATCTTACGGTGAGGAGGACATCTGTGTGCTGATAACTAATGTAGAAGTTGAGAAATTCATGGGTAGAGAAAACCCCCTTGAATATCAACTTCAATTCCGATTTAAACATCTTAACGGGTCGAAACGGATCAGGAAAAACAAAAATTTTAAAGATCGTTTGGCGCTTGATTAGTGGCAATATAGAAACCGCTATAGAAGAGGTATCCTTTGATCGAGTCAAAGTTATAACCACTAAAAACGAAATTTTATTATATAAAAAGAAATATCAGACATTAAAATTAGAAGTAAAAAAATTAAAAAGCTTGGAAAAGGTACACAAATTCTATTTTGATGTCGACGACGGTCCTTTTCCTTCGAGAGAAATGTTCATAAAATTGGAAATGTTCACGAGGAATAGTGGTTCAATTTTTTTCCTACTTTTCGTCGGATTGAAGGGGGGTTTTAGCATTCGAAGTCGCTCGAATTTTCGTTCAACGCGGCCCAGACGTTTTCTCAAAATGAATTCGATTGAGGAAGCTCTCAATTCATTATCGAACGCATTGTCCAATAACGAACATGAGTTTATCGCCACCATATCGACCTCCGACATAGTGGAGATGCTGCTGCAAAAATATACCAATTTGACAGACGAGGTGAAAAAATCTCAAAACGCGATGTCAACGGAAATAATTTCTAGTATTAAAGATTATCAAAGAAAAAAAATGATAAGGAATCAGCAGAAAATTGTTAGAAGAGATTCGTAGAAAAATTGAATATGTTGAAAGTATTGGAAAGGATACGTTGAAGACGTTGACCGCCTTCGAATATATATTGAGGAAATTATTTCGATATAAATGTATTGCGGTCGGCGACCTAAAATTTGGAGACGCGGCGGGGGTTATTAATTCCGACTCTCTATCGGCGGGGGAAAAGCAAATGCTAAGTTTCATTTCCTACAACGGCATCCATAGCAATATACCAATATTCATAGATGAGCCAGGACTAAGTCTTCACGTTGATTGGCAGCGTTCTTTATTTACATTGATGAATTCTCAAAATACAAAAAATCAATTTATCATTTCTACTTACTATCATTTTATTTATACAAAATTTCCAGATAAAGAGATTTCTTTAATAGACGATAGAGGAGAAGGAGAGCGATAAAATGTGAAGAGCGGAGGTTACAGTAGAGTATATCATATCTACAATAAATCATCATGATACACACAACATAATAGCTGAAGGTAAAGATTATCTTATCTTCATGAGAAGAATAGAAGATGAATTAACTGAATTCAATTTATCTTTCTTTCCTGTGGGAGTAAGAAAAAACTTCTGAAAATATACGATGAGAAGTTTAAAATCGTTAATAAAAATAAGATACTGTTTTTTACGATAAAGATCAATGGATATACACGTGTTTGCCAAGTAAGTATATATCGGACGATCTGAAGTTCACTGATGGCTACTCAATTGAAAACGATTTTTAAAGAGATGGTAAATTAGAGGATTTATTATATTATTCAGAAAAAAACCTACCAAGAAAATTTTTTTCATTTTTACTCAATGGTATGCATTTTCTTTATCACCAATACTTGATGGTCTCCCTGGTAATATATCCACGCATCCAGAAAAGATAATAGGTAAGCAAGAAGCGTCAAAATTTATTAATGAATTAACATCAAAAGAAGATTACCCAAGAAATCTATTTCTCCGCATCCACGGTGAATATGATAAATTCCTTAGAGGAAAATCTCTTATGCAATTACTTGTAATGACACTGTCGTCGAAGTCGAGAAAAGCTAAACATAGTCACTATTCGTCGTTGGATTTGGCGTCTAGTTCCAAAGGGCCGTTTTTCTCGGAAGTGGTATCGTGGATACGAGAGAGGTTGAGCAAATAAATGCTCGCGTGGCATGGACCTTATCTGAAATCCATAAGTTTTTTATCGAAGTATGCGCCGCCATAAATAAAAACCGCCATACGCCATGCTACGAAAAAGTGATCAAGAATTTTGCAAAAAACCTAATGGTTAGGGGACCGAGAAGCGAATAAGCTCTGCTTCGCAACTGACAAAGCGAGAATTTTCATTTGTCGATCAAATGTGCAATGATTGCCCTAAAATGCTTCTGCCTGACGCGACGACCAAAACGCTAACTTATTTGCGCCTGATGACAAATGTTGCCAATACAATCTTATTGAGTGTCCTTGCATTCCAAAACGCGGACTCCTATAATCCGCGTATGTCACTTTACGGCGCGAGCACTGAATATGTCCTGCACAGCCTCCTCTGGCTGGTGGATCACCCCGAGCCTGTCAGCAGTCTTGACCTGGCGGAATTGCAGGGCATTCCGGCGGCTTTCATGGCGAAGTTGCTGCCCAAGTTAGAGAAGGCGGGGCTCCTGCGTGCGTCTGAGGGGTTGCGAGGTGGGTATCAGCTTGCGAAACCCGCCGAGGCGATTTCCGTGCTGGCCGTCATTGACGCGGTGGAGGGCGAGAAGAGTCTTTTCAATTGTCAGGAAATTCGCGGTCGCTGCGCCTTGTTTGACGATCGTCCGTCCTCATGGGCGACGCAGGGCGTTTGTGCGATCCACCATGTGATGCTGCGTGCGGAGCAGGCCCTGCGGCAGGAGCTGGTGCAGACATCTCTTGCGGCGCTTGCGACATCCGTTCGGGACAAAGCTCCGCCGTCATTTCTGGAAGCCGCACAATCCTGGTTTGCGGAACGGGCGCAGACCCGTCGCACCAGCAAAGTCAGGCAGCAAAGACGGTCAGCCCTTCGTTGACTGCCCCACAAAATAAGAAGGTTGAATATGCGTAAATTCATAGCTCTCGGCGCTATAGCCGCCAGCTTCTGGGTTCCGGCCCTTCATGCGGAGACGAAAGTCTCCCCCCCCCTCATCACCCGAGACCTGCAGGGCATTCCGGGTAAGGAAGGGGCGATGCTGACGGTGGATTATCCGCCTGGCGGTTCGGACCTGGTGCATCGTCATCATGCCTCCGTCTTCATCTATGTGCTGAAAGGGAGCGTCGTGATGCAGGTCAAAGGTCATGCGCCGGTGACGCTCAAAGCGGGTCAGAGCTTCTTTGAAGGGCCGGATGATGTCCATATCGTCGGGTGCAATGCCAGCCAGATCGCGCCAGCGCGCTTCATCGCGTTTTTCGTCAAAGATAAGACGGCCCCTTATGTCATGCCGGCGCATTAAAACAGGACATCGCACCATGAAAATTTTCGTTGCCGGCGCCAGTGGCGCTTTGGGGCGTCCGCTTATCACGCAATTGCGCGCGGCGGGGCATGAGGTCTGGGGCATGGCCCAACGCCCCGAGAGCCTCGCGGCGTTGGAAAAGCTCGACGCGCAGGGCGTCAGAGGTGACGCGCTTGACCGTGAGTCGGTGTTCACGCTCATGGCGCAGATTCGCCCGGAGGTGGTGATTGACCAGCTTACCTTCCTCCCTGCCAGCCCCTTCGACCCGCCCAAGCGCCTCCCGGCTGACCGCAAATTACGCCTGGAAGGGGGCGGGCATGTCTTCGCGGCGGCGCAGGCTCATGGCGTGCAGCGGTACATTCAGCAATCCTGCGGGTTTTACCTGGAGGGCGGCGACGGTCTGGCGACAGAAGCCTCACCCCTCAAAATCAACGCCCCCGGCACGATCAGCGATAGCGCCCGCATGTATGCTTCTCTGGAAGAACGGGCTCTGAATGTGTCCCTCATGGAGGGTGTGGCGCTGCGCTATGGGTTCTTTTACGGGCCGGGCACTTGGTATTGGCCGGACGGGGCTTTCAGCCAGCATGTGGCGCGGGGCGAAGTGGCGTTAGCTGGGGAAGGGCGGGGCGTATTCTCCTTTATCCACGTCGATGACGCCGCCCAGGCCACCGTCGCCGCCTTAACCGCACCGACCGGAACTTATAATGTGGTGGATGGCGAACCAACGAAAATCACCGATTGCTCCCCGCCTACGCCCAATGGGTCCAGGCCCCACCCCGCCTCGACACGCAGGAAGCGTTGAAGCTGTTGGGGGAGGAAGGCGTGTATTACCAAAACGCTCTCTCCGGCGCACGCAACCGGAAAGCCGTGGAGGTGCTGGGCCTGCGGCCGCGACGGTTGGTTTGGTTGAGGTGAGGTGTATGGGTGACGGGGAGGGGACGGCATCCGCCTAAGATAGGGTTTCACTGTATGGTGACTCCCAGGAGATTTCCGCCCTTGCAGTGATCACGCGGATGTGAATATTTTTTCGAGTCCGGATCGACCTCAGCGAAGCTAGGGTAACCGCGGGCTGACGCCAAAACGTCGATCCTGACCGACCCTCTCCATGCCACCCTTATAAATTTACTGTTGACGAAAAAGCATTATTACTGTCAATGCAGCGCCTAAATCTGGCGCAACTTGCTTTGAGGCAAGTCATAGACAAGAAGGGCGCTTATAAGTCAACAATTATCCAAAAACACAATCAATAAGGCATTGTGGAACATCTGCAATACCTTCAGGGGGACGATCAGCCCGGACGCTTATCGCGACTATGTATTGACGATGTTATTCCTTAAATACATTTCAGATGTCTGGCTGGACCACTATGAAGAAATTAAAAACAAATTTAGTAATGACGAAGAACTGATCGACATGTATGTGCGGGAGGAGCGCTTTGTTCTGCCGCATGGGGCCAGCTTTACGCGCTTTATGAGCAGCGTCACAATCCGGGAAATGGGGAACGGATCGATAAGGCGCTGCACGCTATTGAGGAAAATAATGGCACGAAGCTCAGAGATGCCGGGAAAAGCGTCTTTCAGGATATCAGCTTCAATTCCGACCGTCTTGGCGATGAAAAGCAGAAAAATACTATTTTGCGCCATGACGACGACATCAGAAATTATGAATTTTTGGGGAAGGAGGCGATAGGCGCCACCTCGTCCTACGCCAGAATAAGCCTGATGTCGCACCCATGAATCATCAGGCTCTTTCCTCCTTCATCTGGTTCGTCGCTAATTTATTGCGTGGGGACTATAAACAGTCCGAATATGGACGGGTCATCCTTCCTTTTACAGTCTTGCGCCGTCTGGATTGCGTGTTGCAAAAGACTAAACCGGCAGTTCTGGCGGAATTCAAAGACAGGACCGAAGCCGGAATGCGCGATCCCTCGCACTTCTTAAGGGCGAAGGCCGGCCAATCCTTCTTCAACACGTCGCCACTCGATCTTGAAAAGCTGTTGGGCGATCAGGATCACATCCGGCAAAACCTCTATAATTACATCCAGGCCTTCTCCGACAGTGCGGGGGATATATTTGAGAGCTTTGATTTTTACGTCCAGATAGAGCGTCTCGCCAAATCAGATCTGTTATATCTGGTGACGGAGAAATTCACCAAAATCGACCTTCATCCTGATACCGTCGATAATGCCCAGATGGGGTTGGTGTTTGAAGAGCTGATCCGCAAATTCTCGGAGATCTCGAATGAAACGGCCGGGGAGCACTTCACCCCGCGTGAAGTGATCCGCCTCATGGTCAATCTCATCTTCATCGAAGATGATGATGAGATTGAGCTCCGGCAAAGCGATCGTCCGCACGGTTTACGACCCGACAGCAGACACGGGCGGTATGCTCACCGAGGCTGAGGCGTTTCTGCGGCAACATAATCCGAAAGCACGCCTGACAATGTTTGGTCAGAAGCTTAATCCGGAATCCTACGCCATCTGTAAGGCGGACATACTCATCAAAGGCCAGGAAATTGGCAACATCATCGCCGGGAATACCCTGTCTGACGATGGGCACGAGGGTAAGAGATTCGATTACATGCTCTCCAACCCGCCCTTCGGCGTAGAGTGGAAGAAGGTCGAGAAAATCATCCGCAAGGAGCATCAGCAGAAAGGCTTCGATGGTCGCTTCGGCCCCGGCCTGCCGCGCGTGTCAGATGGGTCCATGCTTTTCCTCCTGCATCTCATCAGCAAGATGCGCCCTGCAAGAGATGGTGGAAGCCGCTTCGGAATTGTCCTGAATGGCTCACCCTTATTCACCGGTGGTGCAGGGTCAGGCGAGTCCGAGATCCGGCGATATGTGCTGGAAAATGACCTGGTCGAAGCCATTATCGGCCTCCCGACGGATATGTTCTATAATACCGGCATCGCCACTTATGTGTGGATCCTCTCTAATAAAAAGCCGGAACGGCGCAAAGGCCTGGTGCAGCTGATCAACGCGTCGCGCCACTGGCAGAAGATGCGCAAGAGCCTCGGTAGCAAGCGCAAGGAAATGAGTGACGCGCAGATTGATGACGTCACCACCTTGTTCGGCGCTTTTGTCGAGGCTGAAGAGGCGACCGTTCTGGATGCTGAGGGCAGGGAGGTCAGCTCTTCCATCGTGCGAGAAGGCGAGGCCGCGCCAGATGCACCGGATGGCAGAAAGGTGAAGCGGAGGTCAATTTCCCGCATTTTCCAAAATCGGGATTTCGGCTTCACGACCGTGACGGTTGAACGCCCGCTGCGTGATGAGCACGGTGACATCGTACTAGGTGTCAAAGGTAAGCAGAAAGGGGAAAAGCAGCCCGACACGTCATTGCGGGATACGGAGAACATTCCATTTCCGAAGATATCGGCGCTTATTTCGCCCGTGAGGTTTTGCCGCACGCGCCCGATGCGTGGATCGACGAGGCACGGAGCAAAGTAGGCTACGAAATACCGTTCAACCGACATTTTTATGTGTTCGAACCCCCGCGCGACTTGCATGAAATTGACGAGGAACTGAAAGCGGTTGCCGCCAACATCATGACTATGCTGGGGGAGCTGGTGGAATGAGATTGCCGACTTATCCGCAGCATAAGGAGAGCGGTGTTGAGTGGCTGGGCAAGATGCCGGCGCATTGGGAGGTCAAACCCCTCTGGGCTCTCTTTAGACGAAAAAAGAAGACGGGTTATTCCGAAGAGCAATTATTGTCCGTTTATCGAGATTTCGGCGTAGTTTTGAAGGAGAGCCGAGGCGGCAATTATAACAGGCCATTGGATGATTTAGGATCTTATCAATTGGTTCAGGCCAACGATCTGATGATAAATAAGATGAAAGCATGGCAAGGTTTCGTTGCCATATCTGGTTACCGCGGAATCGTTAGCCCCGCTTACTTCGTTTTTGAGTCAAAACACAAAGAAAACTCTCGTTTCCTGCATTACCTGATGCGCTCGGTAAAATACGTGGCTGAATATCTTTCGAGTTCGAAAGGCGTTAGGCCTAATCAATGGGACTTGAAACCTCAATACCATTCGCGGATGCCAATTTTACTTCCTCCGAGAACAGAGCAAACCGCCATCGCGGCTTTCCTCAATCGGGAAACCGGGAAAATTGATGCGCTGGTCGCGAAGCAGAAAAAGCTTTCTGAACTCCTCAAGGAACGCCGCAGCGCCCTCATAGCTGCCGCCGTCACAGGTAAAATCGACGTTCGTAACGCGCTTTCTGAAAAGCAGGCTGCGTGACCGACATCCAGCTTTTCCGCCTTTCCAACGCCGTGGCGGCTGAGTTGTCCAGTCGGGCCGCGAAGCTGGAGCGCGCATTACAGACTTTGCTTGAGGCCAATATGGCAGTCTGCCTCGGTGTGCGCTTTCTTGCCAGCGAATATAAAACCGGCAAAACGCATAAGGGGCGCATCGACTCTCTTGGACTGGATGAAAATGGCTGCCCGGTCATCATCGAATATAAACGACACAATAATGAGAATGTCATCAATCAAGGGCTTTTCTATTTGGATTGGCTTTTAGACCATCGAGCCGAGTTTCGTTGGCTCGTCATAGAAAAACTGGGCAAGGACGCTGCCGACCAGATAGAGTGGATAGGGACACGCCTCATTTGCATTGCCGCTGACTTTACGCGCTATGATCAGTATGCCGTTCAACAAATCCCGCGAAATATTGAACTGCTGCGTTACAAGTTGTTCGATGAAGAATTGCTGTTGCTAGAACTTATCAATTCCCAAACTGTGCCCGATGCCACTTCTTCAAAGGAGACGACTTCCAAGTCTGCATCAGGCGCACCGCATAGCTTGACGTTGAATGGCAAGGACAGATCTGTCGAAGAATGGCTCGAGATGGGCTCCGACGCGTTTCGGGGGCTTTACGCGCAGACTGTCAGCTATCTTAACAGCCTCGGTGATGACGTTCAGGAAAAGCACCTCAAACTCTACACGGCCTTCAGGCGCCTGAAAAATTTCGCCTGCATTGTAATCCAGGCGCATCGTCTTTTGATCACGCGGTCGATTGATCCGGCTTCCGTCACTTTGGGGGAGGGTTTCAGCCGGGACGTGACCCATGTTGGACATTGGGGCACCGGAAATCTGGAAATAACCATCCGAACGCTTGAAGATCTGGAGCGGGCCAAACCTCTCCTCGAGTGCGGCTATCGCGAGAGCTGAGTTGAACCGGACGTCACCGGCACAAGGAACATCATTTTGAGGTCGAAATCTGCCAAGCCCTAGCCCTCAAAGGTTGGCTATACGTCAAAGGTGATACGGCGCAATATGACCGTGCCAACACCTTATTCATGCCTGACCTGCTGGCGTGAATTGAGGAGATGCAGCCCGATAGCTGGCAGAGCCTGACGAAGACGCACGGCCCTTCGCTGCCCGTGCGTTTGGCTGAGCGCCTCCGTAAATGCCTGAGTGAGCAAGGTACGCTCAAGTTTTGCGTCACGGCATGGACATGCTGGGCCTCAGAAAACCTCTGAGTTTAGTGCAGTTCAAGCCAGCCCTCGCCATCAACCCGGTGACGCAGAAAAATTACGAGGCCAACCGACTGTGCGTCGCCAGGCAAGTGCATCATTCAATCAATAATCCGCAGGATGCGCTGGACCTGGTTTTATTCGTCAATGGCGTGCCCGTCGCCACCGTAGAGCTGAAATCGGACTTTACGCAAAGTGTTGAAGATGCAGTCGATCAATACCGCTTCGACCGAGATCCGCATCCGAAGGGGCGGCAGATTGAACCATTGTTGAGTTTCCCGGGCGGAGCACTGGTTCATTTCGCCGTCAGTCAGGCTGAGGTCAGGATGACAACCCACTTGACCGGGCCTGCAACGACATTTCTGCCCTTCAATCGCGGTTATCATGGCGGAGCCGGCAATGCGCCGAATCCTAATGGTTTTGCGACGTCTTATCTGTGGGATGAAGTCTGGGCGCGGGAAAGTTGGTTCGATATATTGCATCGCTATCTCATTGGGCGGCGCGATGCAAAAAAAACAGCTCAAGAGCGTCATTTTTCCGCGATACCATTAATTGGCCGCGACGCGAAAAATTGTGGCCGATGCGCTGGAGAAGGGTGCAGGAGAGCGCTACCTGATTCAGCATTCCGCGGGTTCCGGCAAAAACTAATTCCATTGCCTGGACGGCTCACTTTCTCGCGGATCTACATGATGCGGGTCATAAAAAAATCTTCGATACTGTGTTGGTTGTATCGGATCGTACAGTTCTGGACGCGCAGTTGCAGGAAGCCATCTTCGATTTTGAGCGCACGCATGGCGTTGTGGAGAGCATCACCCATGAGCATGGCAGCAAAAGTGCTCAGCTTGGTCAGGCCCTCAAGAATGGTAAGAAGATCATCGTCTGCACCATTCAGACTTTTCCATTCGTTTTGCAAGCTGCGCAGGAATTAGCCGCGACGGAAGGCAAGCAATTTGCGGTCATCGCGGATGAAGCCCATAGTTCCCAGACGGGCGAGGTGACGTCCAAACTAAAACAACTTCTCTCGGCCAAGGAGTGGGCTGAGTATCAGGACGGTGGCGAGATCGATACCGAAGTCTTGCTTGCCGCACAGATGAAGTCACGCGTTGATCTGAAAGGCCTGACCTATATCGCTTTTACTGCGACGCCGAAGCAGAAGACGCTGGAATTGTTCGGACGTCCCGGCGCCGATGGCAGGCCTGCGCCCTTCCATGTTTATTCCATGCGTCAGGCGGTAGAGGAAGGCTTCGTCCTCGATGTCCTGAGAAATTACACGACCTACAAAATGGCATTTAAACTTGCACATGATGGGCAGGAGCTGGATCACACCCAGGTTGAACGAAGTGCCGCTTTGAAAGGCATCATGCAGTGGGTGCGCCTCCACCCTTATAATATTACGCAGAAAGTTCAGATCGTTGTTGAGCACTACCGCGAGAATGTTCAGCCGCTTCTGAATCGCAAGGCCAAAGCCATGGTTGTCGTCGCAAGCCGGAAAGAAGCCGTTCGCTGGCAAAAAGCCATAAGGGCTTATATTGCGCGACAGAGATACCCGTTGAAGGTTCTAGTCGCGTTCTCAGGCGAGGTTGATGATCAGGAGAGCTACCCTGACCCGGTCACGGAGAGCAGCAAGGATCTCAATCCGCATCTAAATGGGCGTGATATTCGTGATGCCTTTGCGGAGTCGGATCATCACCTCCTCCTTGTCGCCAACAAATTCCAGACAGGTTTTGACCAGTCGCTCCTGTGCGGTATGTACATTGATAAGAAACTCGGCGGCATCCAAGCGGTACAAACGCTTTCCCGCCTGAATCTGGCGTATGACGACAAAGACACGACCTACATCCTCGATTTTGTGAACGAGGCTCAAGAAATTCTCAAGGCGCTCAAAACTTATTACGAAACTGCGGAGCTTGAAGCGACAACAGACCCGGAGCAGATACTCGATTTGCGTTCCAAATTTGACGCTGCCGGATGTTACGACAATTTCGAAGTTGAGCGGGTCGCGTCCGTCGAATTCGATTCGAAAGGTACGCAATCGCAGTTACGGGCCGCAATTGCGCCAGTTTCTGACCGTTTATTGAAACGTTACAAGGCGGCTCAAGCCAAAATAGTGACTTCTGAAGCCTTAAATGATGCGCCTTCAGCCCAGGCTGCGCGCGATAGTTTAGATGCTTTGGATCTTTTTAAACAGGATCTGGGAGCCTATATTCGGCTATACACATTTCTTTCGCAGATACTTGACTATGGTAATACAGATTACGAGAAACGCTTCCTTTTTTATAAACGTCTTCTCCCTCTGTTGGACTTTGGTCGCGAGCGAAACCAGGTTGATTTGTCCAAAATCTCCTTGACGCATCACAACCTGCGTAACAAAGGTAAACAACCAATTCATCTGGAACATGGAGAGGCGCTGAAATTAAGCCCGATGAATGCAGTCGGCAGTGGGGCCGTTCATGATAAACAAAAGGCTTTGTTGGATGAAATTATTCAGAGTGTTAACGGTCTTTTCGACGGCGATCTGAGTGAAGAGGACCAGCTCATCTATATCAACGGCATTCTAAAAGGTAAGTTATTAGAGAATGCGACACTTGTCGAGCAAGCCGCTAATAATAGTAAGGAAAAATTCGCCAATTCACCAGATTTGAACGATGCACTTTTGGACGCTATCATCTGCGCGGAAAAAGTTCAACGTGAGATGAGCTATCAAGCGCTCAATAGCCCGCGCACTTTTGAAGGGCTGAAAACTTCTCTTTTAGGACCAACTCAACTTTACAAGATTTTGAGAGAGCGATATTTTGCAGGGATAAATCAAAACTGACGTGGGTCTGAGAATAGTTAATTGATAATGTTTTGCTGGCAGAGAGGCTTCCGAATCTTCCGTCAGGGTCGGGGAAGTATTTTCTCTTAGAGAGCGACAAGAGAGTGAGTTGCGTGCGCTGCCTTGCTTAATATCCGAGACTTCGTTTGACGAGGCTGCTGGACCATCATGACGGGCCACGTGCCTGCGGTGCAGAGCAACGAAAACAGGCGGGTCCATGAGCGCTGCCTGTTTCCGAGAAGCAGGCGTGTCAATCGTCTCCTTGAGAAGCTCGGGTTTAATCCTTCCACTCACATCGTCGCAAAATCTCATCGACCTCCTTTGCGAGGCGCTGCGTGTAGCGCTTCAACTCGTCGAAGGACGCGTTCGGGTCGATGTCATCAAATTCGATCGGCATGCGGACTTTTTCGCTGTCTGCGCGCGCTATCGCGAGGTGATGGATGATCTCGTCCTCAAACGTCTGGCGGTTTTTGACGGCAGATTTACTGATCCACTTCCTGAGATCCAATGGAATAAACAGTTGAATTGTAGGATGTTTGTGCGTCATGGAAGATTTTTACAACGGTTCTTAAGATTATTCAACGGTAATTTATCGAATCAAAGAGATTTTTATGAATGATTACCGTATAAAATGTCTAGAAGACCGTCATCTATATTGTAGATATGCACGAAATAAGATGTAATTCTACCGGAGGACTCAACTGTGAGCGGTAGAGCGGACGTCATTTGGGGATTTTTCTTATATCGGTTGTGTCCAAAGTTTGGAAGGTCACGTGCAGTGGACTGCCCTTCAAATTTGGTAAATTACGGGTTTCGAAAGCCAGTGGAGAGCTTAGGCACGCTCGTTTCGCGCTTGAAGCCTCTTTGCCAAACATGCAACTTTATTGCCCAGCTAGTTCAAGGTAAATTAAGATTGAGAGACATGGGGCTCACGTTTAAAAAACCTGAAAGCCCAATCCACACCCCAAACCATGGTGCGAACTATGGGACTTGAACCCATACGCCCCGAAGGACTCGAGATTTTAAGTCTCGTGCGTCTACCATTCCGCCAAGCTCGCTTTGCAGCTCGCCGTCTAGCATGGGCGGGGGTTTGCGGAAAGTCTCTTTATCGCGCCAGAAGCGCCGCTGTGTTCTTTTTCAGCCACGTCTGATGATGGCGGCGCTGCGTGTCAAACTGGTCGACATAATCCCAGAAATCCCGGCTGTGATTAAAGTGCTTCAGGTGCTCCAATTCATGGATGATGATGCTGTCCCGCACCGCCTCCGGCATCAGGATCAGCCGCCAGCACAGCATGATGCGCCCTTTTGAGGAGCAACTGCCCCAGCGGCTGCGCGTGACGCGCATGCGTTCCGCCCAGATGAAAACGCGCGGACGGGGGGTCGCAATGGGTCCTCCCCCAGCCAATCAACAATATGGCGCTCCAGCGGGCTGGCATAACGTTCACTGATAATCCGCCCGCGCCCGGATATCCCCGCCTGGTGCACGGACTCCCGGTGGCTAGTGAGAAGGGGGTGCCAGTCCGGTAACGGCTTTCCCTCATCCATCAGGCGATAGGCGCAGCTAGGGGGCAGCCAGTCGATCTCATGCACCATTTTCGGCGTCAGGGCGATGCAGTCCGGCACCTTGCGAAAGCGCTCGCTATATGAAGCGCATTGACATGTATTGAGGTCGAGAAGGCGGCAGGCCACGTCGGTAAACATCAGCGTATCCGTATCTTCATCCCGCAATTTATGCAGACAGCACAGGCCGCAACCATCGCAAAGGCGTTCCCATTCGGAAGGGGATAATTCTGAAAGCCGTTTGGTCTCCCAGAAGCGCTCAGTATTTGTCATCGTCAGTCACAGGTCCAGTTCAGGCCGAAATAAGAGGCTTGCCGACGCTGAAGACCATGTTTTTAGACCTTATTCAACGCCAGACGACAAAGGCAACGCTTGTGACGAGAATAAGAAGCGCGGTCATGATGGCGGCGCGACGATAAAAAGGGACGAAATCAAAACGAAAACGCTGCCATCCGGATGCGCCCAGCCCCCGCGCTGTGTGGGTGTTTGTCGGGTCACGTTGGCGCTGCCGTGCCGAGAGTGGCAGCAGGCATAAAGGCGCAGCAGAGATCCCGGCGAGGTAAAAACTCATGTCATCCCGCGACGCGCAAGCGAGCTGCACAAGCGTGATCGCCATCGCTATACCGGGGAGAAGAAGCAACAGGCAGAGAACCACCGGCGCCTGACGGTGCAGAATGCGCGCGATGCTTAGCAGGAGGCTGAAACTCGCAATACCTAGAATCAATAAGACCACATTTTCGAAGCCTCTCATCGTGACTCCACCCATTGTGCGAAACGCTGCTCAAGCGAAGTGCCATGACGCAGCCAGAAACCATCATCAATAACAAGGAGCGGCGGCGAGGCGGTTTCAAGGTCGCTCGGTATCGTCAGATGCGGGGGGCGCGGCCCGCAATTGCCAGATCGCGGCATTATTCTCCGCCGTGCTTCCATCATGTGGCACCGCTACCACATAATTCTCAGCAAGCATGTTGTCCGTCGCGAAGGCATATCGGTCCTCCCGCGTGGTGCTGCGCAAAACCAGGATGGATTGTGTCGGCATCAGGCCCATCAAGGCTTCACCATCTTGGATGATGCGCGCGGCATCCCGTGCGTCACGCCACCATGTTAGATAAGGCCGGATCTGGTCGAGCTTCTCCAACGCCCGGTTGACACCCTCGTCCGTCGCCAGTTCACGATAAATATCGTGCGGCTTGACGCCGTCTGCCAAAAGGACAACCTCCATCGTCAGACGGGGCGACAGGGGGAGAGCCCGCTTCCCGGGGTGGCGCGCAATATTCCAGAAATCACCCCATGACAGGCTTGCATGTCCCAGTCGCTGACCATCCCATAAAAGCACGTCATGCACCGCGCCGACTTCGACACTGCAAGGTGATGTGCCACGGGCTGAAAGCGGTCGCTCTGGCGCGTGAGATGCAATGTGCCACTGAAACAATCCGTGCCGATCCGATAAGCGTCGTCAATGATGATCGGTGGGGAATCGGCCGTCACTGAAGATATCGAATGATGGGAAGATCGAGATTCGATGAAATGGTAAGGTCCGGAAAATATCATCGGTGTGGGCATCACGTTAAATAAGGGCGGGACCTGCACGGTAAAAGCGGGCTTCTTCACCGAAGGTGACGTCAGAACGACATGCCGCAATTTATGACGCCGCGCCTTGCGGAGAGGCTGGTATGGCTTGTGACGGTCACCGCGCCCGCATTGCACACCATGCTGAGTCCTTGCCGCCACTGACGACGCGCCGAGGCTGGGCGGAAGGGCGAGTATGGTGCAAGAAATCAGAAAAAGGGGCAATCTCATCCGGGAGGGAATCAATCTCGGCCCCTCGCCACCTGCATGTGGCCCCGCTTTGGAAAACGGGCCGGAGTCAGCACGTCATAGAGCATCGGAAGGCGCATCTCATCCGTGATTGGCGTCGAGAACTGGTACATGGCTGACCCTCTCGTGCCCTCCCTCTAACTGCCACCGGGCTCATCATACGGGAATGCGCGTGCATTTCCCGCGATCCATGCAAGATAGACCTTCTGACCCGGTTGAATGGATGCGGAATATTGCATTGGCATGCGCCTGATGTCTACTTCCGTTCCATCACTGAGTTTGCAGCGAAGGTGAATATGGTCCCCATTATGCCGTATGTCCTGGATAATGGCCTCCAGCGGTGCCTGATCCTCCTCATCAAGCTGCGCGCCCGTCAGGGATAAGGCGATTTTCTCCGGTGTGACGCATAAAGTGCAGAGATGATCCTCCTCCACATCTTCCGATGACTGAGCAGAAACCATCGTGCCGCAAGGGAGGCGGATCTCCGCGATGTCATCAACGTTCCGGACGACATAACCCGTCAGGAGATTAGCGTGGCTGAAAATGCGCGCAACATGGGGGGAAGCCGGGCGGTCCATTAATGTCGGTGCGTCCGCACATTGCTGAAGCGCCCCACCACGTAGCACGGCGATCCGCCCGGAGCCGAAAAAGCCTCATCCCGCAGACGCGTCAAATGCAGGATTGTCAGGTTAAGGGCGCGTTGCAGCATCATGACCGATTTGGCGCATCGCGCCCGCGCATCATCGCTCAACCCTTCAAAAGGACGGTTCAGGATCAAGATATCGGGGGCATAGGCCAGAAGCCTGCCGAAACGCGCCCTGAACCGCATTTCATCATCAGATGCGTCCGGGCGCAGATGGGTGTGGGGGTCAAAGCCAAGCAGCGCGCCGATCCTGCCGATGCGTTCCGTGATCGCGGCTGGTTTCTCACGGCGTGCGCGAAGGGGGAAGGCGATATTGTCGTAAATGGAAAGGTGGTTGAAAAGCCCATCCCGCCCGTCAAGCGCACCGACAGCGCGTTGATCCGGGAGGAAATGTGTGCAGTCGATTCCGGAAATGAAAATCTGGCCGGACGGCACCGCAATCTGACCCATGATCATGTCCGTCAGGCGGTCCATGATGGCCGCGTCGTCGCTCAGGACAGTCAGGTGCTCATATGGCTTGACTTCGAGCGAAAAAGGGCCTGAACTCGCCGTTAAACAAATGTCGTGCAACGCGAGAGATGCAGCATCCTGCTGCTTCGGGTCATGCATGAAACCTCGGCATTCTGTCGCTCGTTTTGAAGGCTTGGCCGAATATCGGACCCGACCCATCCCTATCAGGAGAATTGCGATGAGAAAGCATAACGTCAAGCACCTCGCCAAGGAAACAACTCAATTCGCGCAGGAGCAGATTGACTCGCTGAAATCGCAGTTGGAGCAGCTCCTGAATGGCCGCATTAACCCTGCCCTGCTTGTCGCCGCGGAGAAAGCAGACCACGCCGTCGCCAATGCGCGCGAGATCGGTCACGCACAGGTTGAGAAGGTCGAATCGCGCGTCCGCGCCCGTCCGGTCCCTGCGATGGTGGTATCCGCCCTCATCGGATTTGTTTTGGGCCGACTTTCCAGATAAATGGTTTTCCGTTACCTGATGATGCGAAGGGGTCACCCATCTGCGCCACAGATGATGCGTCCTTCATATCGGGTGTAAAACCCTTAATGAAGGGTCAGAAGAAGAGAGTGAGCGAAACATGAAACTCATCGACGTCGGGCAGGAAGCCATCAAAGCGCAGGGCGATGTTATGCAGCGTGTCGCGGCGCGATGGGGGCGGCGTGCTGCGTGGTTCGTGCTGGCGGCGATCTTCGGTGTGTTTGCGCTGGTCTCCCTCCATGTTGTCCTGTGGGCCGGTGCGCTGGTCATTCTGCATTTCAACCCCTTGACGGCAGCGGTCACGGTGCTGGGCATTGATGTCGTCATCATGTTCATCTTCTTTCTTCTTGGCACACGGCGTGTTGCGGACCCGCTGGAATTCGAGGCGCGCCTGCGCCGGGATCGTAAATTTGCGAAACTGCGCCGGACTCTCGCTCTTTCCACCTTTATCGGTTTGCTTATAGGCCCGGTGGGGCGGTTTTCAGGACGTCAGGCTTTCAAGGTTGCACGTAATATCTTTTTCCGCCGCTGATGACTTGACGGTGCCGGGCGCTCAACCGTCCGGCCTGAAGCGATCATTGTCGCTTTTCGACGCAACAAATGTTATAAAGCCGCGCATTACCCGTTTCGGGAAAGCCCTGAAGAGAAAGATCGCCGCGCGGCGCTTACTGTTGAATAAGCAATGCTGGCGGGAAGAGAGAGGTCCCGCGATGCGGTCCAGACATGCTTGCTGAGTTTAATCTGTTCGGCGTTCTAATTGCGCCCATCGCCATCTATGCCCTTTTTGCCATCCCTTTGACTTTAATGCTTCGCTTCATATTATGGCGTGTTGGCGCTATGTCATGGTTCTGGCACTGACCACTCTTTCAGATCACACTTTACATTTGCGTTCTGTGCCTGATGGTTGTTTATGTCTGAAATCCTTACCGGAAGGCGCTTCTCGTTATCGCGTGACGTCGCAACGCGGAGAGAATTTTTATCATGAAAACGCTGATCCGGGTGGCTTTGACCGCTTTCGTCCTCATCTGCGCCGCGATGCTCTTTTACACGCTGTGGCAGACTTACATGATCGCGCCCTGGACGCGGGATGGTCGGGTGCGTGTCTATGTGGTCAAGGCTGCGCCGGAGGTATCCGGCACGGTTGTTAATGTGCCGGTCCGGGATAATGATTACGTCCATAAGGGTGACCCTCTTTTCGTCATTGATCCGATCCGCTTCCGTCTGGCGTTGAAGCAGGCAGAGGCTGAACTTGCCGCGGCACGGGAAGAGCAGGAAATTTACAATTCAAACGTTGAGACTCAGATTGCCGCTGTCAATGCCGCTTCTGCGCGCGTGGATACGGCCCGCCTCAACCTTCAGCGTTCCATTATTCATGCATCGGTTGATGGTTACGTCACCAATCTCAATCACCGTGTCGGTGATTATGCGGTGGCCGGTCAATCAAGGATCGCCGTTATTGATGCCTTTAGTTTCTGGATCAATGCTTATTTTGAAGAAACGAAGATGTGGGGCGTGCATGTCGGGGATGTCGCGCGCGTCAAGCTGATGGGCTATCGTGACCTGTTACCCGCGCATGCCGTCTCCATCGCCCGGGGCATTAATGATCAGAACGGCCAGCCGGACGGGCTGGGCTTGCAGGATGTCAACCCGATTTTCACCTGGGTGCGCCTGGCGCAACGTATCCCCGTGCATGTGCAACTCGACAGCGTCCCGGACAATATCATCCTCGCTGCCGGTATGACATGCACGGTCACGGTCGGTGAACCGGGAAGGGGTCAACGCGGGCGTTTAATAACGTGGTTACAGAATCATCTATGACCACGCGCTCACGCCACTTCAAGGGGTTGGTCAGCCTCGTTCTGGCGGCGGTTTTCGGGCTGAATGCATGCACGGTCGGCTCCGATTACAAGCCCGATAAAATGGATTTACCGAGCCGGTTTACCGAGACCCCCCCACCAGGCGACGCCAGCGGACATCGCCGCCAATGAGGCGGCTTTGCGAAACTGGTGGGCGTCTTTCGGGGATGCTACTCTGACGGATCTGGTGCAGCGGGCCATTACCGGCAATTACGACCTCAAAATCGCCGATCAGCGCATCATCGCTGAGCGCGTCCTGCGGCAACGCGTCGCGTCCTCCTGGTACCCACAACTTGACATTAATGCCGGCGGGGGCACAAACCGCTACTCAATCGCGATCGGCAACTGGCCCCTCCGGCCAGGCAATCCGGCCGATCACCCGCAGGCTTCCGTGCTGACTTATGGCGCGACGGCAAGTTGGGAAATCGATGTGTTCGGGCGCATCCGGCGAGAAGTGGAGGCGAGTGACCGGCCCATTGACGCCAGTATTGAAGCGCGCTGGGCGACCTTGATGGCGTTACTTTCCTCCGTCGCGCGGAATTATATCCTCCTGCGCGTCACACAGCAGCTTTACCGTGAGGGCGTCAGCAACACGTTGCAAATTGCGCAGGCGCAGAGTGAGCGCGATCGGGAGCGGACGGAGCTTGAACCCCTTCAGCTTAAATGTAAAAAACTGATCCACGCGATCAGCGTCCTGCTCGGAGAAATGCCCGGGGATTTGCGGGCGCGTCTCGATATCCCGATGGAAACGCTGTATCGCAGGCAGAGCTGGTATCTTCTGCCGCGCGTCCCGACCTTACCCGCGACGCTTCCGTCAATCGTGGTGGCTAATCGGCCCGATATCCGCCAGGCGGAGCGGGAATATACCGAAGCCACCGCTGAGATTGGCGTTGCCGTCGCCCAAATATACCCGCAATTTTTCGATCCCGCTGACGTTCAATCCCAGCGCTTCAGCCATGTATCAGGCCTACCGCAAATCTGTGCTGACGGGATTTCAGGAAGTCGAAGATGCGTTTTCCTCCTGAACGCATGATGCGCAATGGGTGACAAAACTCCATCTCGCAGCCCATGAGAGTGCGATCGCATCGGACCGCGCCCGCCGCCTTCATGCCGCAGAGCTGATTGATTTCCTCAATGTTCTGGCAACAAAGCAGGCAACGCTTGACGCGCAAAATCGGGAGGCGGATGCGCGTATTGCCAATGTTCTGGACGCTGTTGATCTATACGTCGCCATTGGCGCCGGGTGGCAGGGTAACGCCTGCGCGACACGCAACTCCCCGTCAGTGTCACGAAGCAGAACGCCTTATCGCGCGCTTTCTCGCGTTGAAAAAGGCTTGATTCGCGTCCGCAATATGCCGACATTAGACTGTAATTCCAGCGTTCTGGATGGTGGGGAGGCGAATCCGCTTGAGTGACTTATACGCTGCATTAGGCGTGGCCCGAGGGGCGTCGGATAAAGATGTCCGCAATGCCTATCGCAAGCTGGCGAAGCAATATCATCCTGACCATAATGCCGGTAAACCGGAGGCTGAAGAGCGCTTCAAGAAAGTCACTGCTGCCTATAACATCCTGGGCGACAAGGAAAAGCGCCAGCGTTATGACCGTGGCGAAATTGATGATGAAGGCAATGAGCGCGCACCTTTCGGCTATGGCGGCGGCGGGTTTCGAGGTGGCGGGCCGCGTCAGGGCGCGCAACATTCGTCTTTCTCGGAAGAAGATCTCGGGGCTTTCTTCTCTGACATGTTTCAAGGAGGGGGCAGTCCTTTTGGCGGCGGCTTCCATCAGGCTGGCCCGCACATGCGCCGCCCCAGACGAGGCGCTGACCGCACCTACACACTGCGCATCAGTTTTGAAGACGCTGTTTTAGGCACCTCGAAACGCATTTCCCTGCCCGAGACCGGAACGGTCGATGTGCGCATTCCCGCCGGTATCGAAGATGGCAAAGCCCTGCGCCTGAGCGGCAAAGGCGCGCCCGGGACCGGTGAAGGCGCACCATCCGGTGATGCGCTGGTGACGATTCAAGTGGCGCCGAGCACGGTCTACATTCGGGAAGGCCGCAATCTGACGGCATCCGTGCCTGTCGACCTGGCAACTGCTGTCCTTGGCGGTAAAATCCTCGTGCCTACGCCTCAGGGGCCTGTCACCATGAAGGTGCCGCCGCATTCAGATACAGGCTCCAAACTCCGTCTTAATGGTCGCGGCGTGGCGGCGCACGGTGCGCACAAGGCTGGCGATCTGCTCGTGACATTGCAGGTCAAAATCGGCCAGGTCGATCCGGCGCTGGAGGAATTCCTCCGTATCCGCTCCGGCGCGGAAGGCGCGGCGTGATATGAATGATGCCTCTGATGCCGAGGCCGCAAGCACAGAAGGACGGGATGAGGTCATTTCTCTGCTGGCGGTGGGTCTCTTCGCTGTGCTTCTGGCCATATTGACGATTCATGCCATGATCGTGTCCAATGTCGGGTCCGAGTTCTTAAGTCATTAACCGAGAGGCGGTCCCGATAATATGAAGGCAGATTCCAGCAAGCCGCCCTCTCGGGAGCAATCTTTCTCCGTCGTTTTTGCCGTCGAATTATGGGAGCGGTTTGGTTATTACGGGATGCAGGCGATCCTCGCCGTCTATCTCGTCCAAAATCTCGGCATGACGGACCGCATGGCGTTCGCGATTATGGGCGCTTTTTTTGCGCTCACTTACATCACGCCCGTTTTTGGCGGCTTTCTGGGTGACCGCATCATGGGTCCGCGTCGCGCGATGGTGTGGGGGGGCGCGATCCTTGCCGCAGGTTATTTCGTTCTGGCGATGGCCGATGCGCACCGAGCGTTGCTCTCCATGGCCATGGCGTCCATTTCTGCGGGTAACGGGCTCTTCAAACCGAATGCGGCCAATCTTGTGCGGCGCATTTATCAGGGTGATGACAAAAAGCTTGATGGTGTCTTCACGCTTTATTACATGGCCGTCAATGTTGGTTCGACCCTGTCCATGCTCTTCACACCCTGGCTGCGGGACCGTTGGGGGCAGGAGAGCGCTTTCCTCACCTGCTCAGCCGGGCTGGTGATCGGGATCCTGTGGTACCTCTCGCGGCGTCGCTGGCTGGTGAATGCGGGCGCCGCGCGCGACCAGCATCGGCTGCCTCTCATGATGCTGATGGGTCTTCTGGTGGGGTTTATCGCGCTGATCGCGGCGCTGAGCATTGTCATTTTCAGCCCCGACCTCGCGCGGGTCTGTGTATGGGGGGCGTGTCTCGCTGTCGCCATTTATTGGGGCATTTTGTTTTACCGCACGGAGGCGGCGCAGCGCCCGGGCCTCAAGCTGACTTATCTCCTCGCGCTGCAAAGCATGGTTTTTCTGATTTTTTACCAACAGCAGGTCACCTCCCTGACGCTCTTCGCGCTCAGAGCGGTGGATGGGCGTTTTCAGATTAACGGTGTGACATTGTTCCGCTTTTCGGCCGGGCAGTTCCAGGCCCTGAACCCGATCTGGATCATGCTTGTCAGCCCCTTACTGGCGCGATTCTACCACGCGGTGGCCCGTCGCAACCGCCCGATTTCACTCGCGACCAAGATGCTCGTCGGTTTCATCCTTGTGACAATCGGGTTTTTCGTATGGTGGCAGGCCGCGTCACTCTCGACAGGGCGGATCTCCGCTTGGATCATGGTATTGGGTTACGGGCTTATCTCGGTCGCGGAGCTTCTGACAATGGCGCTCGGCCTGGCGGTCATCGCGCGTTATACCGCCGTGCGCTCAAGCGGTTTCATGATGGGATGTCTCTATCTGCTTTGGGGTGTCGCCATGTATCTCGGCAGTCTCGTCGCCACGCACGCGGCGATGCCTGACCCGAACCTGCCGGATGTCGTGGCATCCCACATTTACGGCCAGCTTTTCCGTGATCTGTTTATTGCCGGATTTGTGGCGACGCTTTGCATCGCCGCTTTCCTGCCGCTGGCCAGAAGGTGGGACAAAGCCCATCTCGCCAGCACCGGCGCGCCGCTGGATGATGTCGTGCAGGAGGTCGCCGGCATTCCACTCTGAGCCGCCTATCGGCAAACTTGTGTTTCAAACTGACGTATAGACCGCAGGATGCTGCCGCCCCGAAACCGTTTCCCTGACCGGTTTTTATTGAAGGTCGAGAGACTTGACCTGACACGCATCAATGGTCAGAAGGCAACCGGACGGGGCGACCCAAATGATGGATGCAGGACGGGCGACAGATGCGGTTTATTGAAACATTCGACCCGACATCTTTCGGGGACACAACTGTAAGCTTCCTCAGTGCATTTCTGTTCGGGACGCTGATCGGTGCGGAACGGCAATACCGGCAACGCAGTGCCGGAGTGCGGACCAACGCGTTCGTGGCCCTCGGGGGGCGGCCTTCGTTGACCTGGCCCAGCGTATCGGTGGGGAGGTCGAATCCCTCCGTGTCATTGCCTATGTCGTTTCAGGTATTGGCTTCCTCGGTGCGGGGTCCATCATCAAGGAAGGCGCCAATGTGCGCGGCCTTAACACGGCGGCGACTTTATGGTGCTCCGCCGCGGTAGGGGCCTGTGTGGGCAGCGATATGCTGGCGGAAGGGTTTCTGCTGACGTTTTTCGTGATCGCAGGTAACACGATTTTGCGTTCTGTCGTCCGGTTCGTCGACCGCCTGCCGATCCGCTCTCGCACGATTGAAGCCGTTTACGGTATCACGGCGCGCACATTGGATGAGCAAGTATCGTCCGTCGTGCAGAAGCTCCAATCCCGCCTGGAGGCAGATGATTACGTGGTCGGCAAATTGACCGTGTGTGAAGATGGCGCGGACCACTCCGAAATCGACTTCAACCTGCTGACCTCGTCAAATGATATCGATGTGCTGAAGAAAATTGTTTCCGAAATGGCGGATGACCCGGAAATTTCGGAAATCAGCTGGACGGTCAATGCTGAGTAAGCAAGTCGGCGGACATGTTGTCCGGGCCGCAAGGTGCGGCAGCTCCCTTTCGTAGGCCCAAAAAACCGCAAAGAGGGACTGGACTTGATCCCCGCTCTCATTTAAATCGGAGCCAGCTGTGTGGCGGATGTAGCTCAGTTGGTAGAGCGCCGGTTTGTGGTACCGGTGGTCGCGGGTTCGAGCCCCGTCATTCGCCCCAGCCTTTTCTCAAGAATAGAAACAAGCGTTACAGAGTCGTCGCGACGCGCCGCCGCCCTTTCTGGCATTTTGTCGATTCAGACGCGTCCATAGCCAAAACTGATTTTCGGCACGGGTGCGAGGCGGTAACAGCCCCAACCGGCCTGGCTAATATCCGGGCTGCCATCATCAAGCGCTGGCACAAGGTCGTTACTTGGTAGCAGGACATAGGTCGGGAAGCTCATCCCCGGCGCATCAATTGTGAGATTGCGCCAGATTCGCCCTTTCACAAAAATATCTTTGAGGGTCCATGTGCCGTCAAGATAGGCAGAGCTGTCGACAGCATTGGCTTCTGTCCATCGTGTCCTGGCTGGAGAGGCGCAATTTGCCGCTCTTTCCCCCGGGTCTTCCGTAAAGCACCAGTTCAATCGCGACCTGACCCTGCGGGGTTGAAAGCGGCTGATAACCCTGCCAGTCGCCAATAATCGGCTCGCGCATAACGGCGCAGCCAATGAGAGATGTCAGAGAGAGAATAGCTGCCCAGCGTAAACATGTCGTTTTCATCCGCACGCCTCCGTAAAAGAGAAGCGCCCTAGAAACCCGAACATCTCAACGCCGTCGATTCTTGCCGGAAAACAGGAAGCGCAAACCCTCTTCCAATTCAATAGGCGTGACACGCAATATTTTTGACATGTCTGAAATGGAAAAGCATTTATTTTCGGTCAATCGGTCAATTTCCGCCTTCGTCACGTGAGGCACGCCGGGGATGAGGCCGAGGATCGGGATCAGCGCCTTAAGAAGAAAAACCGGCACCGATATGATCGGTCGCCGCCGCAAACCCGCCGCTTTGACGACCATGCGAAGATAATCGCGGTAAGCCACATCGCGCGGCCCGGCGATAACGATAAAGGGGGGCAGATCATCGTGACCGGACCCGGCCATTAGCTCAATCGTTGCAATCAGGGCCAGGGTGACGTCATCCTGAAAAATCGGTTGGATACGCATCCGCCCGAATTTGGGAAGCGGAATGACAGGCAGTCTTTGCAGGATCCCGACCAGTCGACGCGTCGTCACGTCCGCCCGGGCGCCGTAGATCATACTGGGGAGAAGCATGATATTCGGCACGCGGCTTTCCGATAAAAGGTGGATCGCCTTGCGGATATCATGTGCGAATTTATCCGGGAAGCGTGTGAATAACCTCGTGCTGCCCATTGCGACGAGGCGCGAGTCCTCCGGCATGGCGGCCAATACTGCGGAAGTATAACAGGCATTGGCAGTGTTGACGATGATTTCCGCATCATGCAACGCAGCCTCCAACGACGTCCCATCGCCGTTAAGATCGGCGAACCGGGCGGGTTGCACCCCGGCTGGCAAATTGCCCTCACGTCGTATAACCGGGATAACAACGTAGCCGCGTGCAATGAGGGCCTCGGACAGGGCATAACCCGATCTTCCGAGCGCCCCGATGACGTGGATACGAAGCGCGCTCACGGTGTCGTCGTCACCGTCCAATCGGACGGACGCAGAAATTTATCGAATTTGACGCTTCGGTCGGGTGTCAGATCAAGTTCAACGGGGTTCGCCGGCGAGAAAATTAACTGGAGGGTGCGATCGTCATGATGACTCAGGAAATCCGACAATTTAGCCCAGCCAGGAGTTTCCCGGACGGGTCGGGACGTATATTGAGAGTATAATCCGCGAAGGAAAGCGGGTGAGATGGTCGATTTCTCCGCCGTCGTGCCCAGACCATATTTTATCAGGCCGAGATCCCGATAGGCTATGTAAGCGTCCATAAGCCAATAGCTCGGAATTTTCGAGGTGGTGGGCGAATGCATTGATATCGTCCCGCCCAGATTAAGCGTTGCGAAATAAGGGACGGTCAAATTAAAATGCGTATCCAGAACCTGCGTGCGCCTGTTGCACGTCATCTGATAGGACATAGAGAGGGAGGTAAGGTAGATGGGTAGGAAAAACCTGTTAAGCCCTACATCTATCTTGATCTGAACAGGCGACGCGACGGTTCTGAAAATATTACCGTCGAGGGTTGTCTCGAAATGAAACGGGTTGATATGCCCGCGAAAATTGCCTTGGGAAAAAACCAGTTTCCCGAATGACGATCTGCCTGTCAGAGTCGGGCAAAGGGCGGTGAGGTCTGACGTCGGCAAACCAAGCATTTTGCGTATTTCATCAGGCGCATCAAAGGCGACGTTCCTCAGATAGGCAATCTCGACTTCAGCGACCTCATGGCTCGGTGTTCCGTCCGGCGGGGGGAGCCCCCTGAGGGAGGTGATCCGTATATTTCGTGCCTCCGTGATCGTGCTGACGGCGTGGTTGATGCCGCGAATATCGAGCCATGCAGCCTTGAATGTCACGGAGTGGCGTGCTGACGTTGCGGCGACGACTCCGTCCGGTCCGCCGCCCTGATCCGTGACGGCCCGCCCATGCAGATGGTCCGTCGTGAGCTGGCCGAGACGTGTCGCGATGAGGGTCTTGATATCGACAGGGTGATGATCATCCGCATCAATGGGGGGAAGCGTAACATCCCGCAGGCGCAACCCGTCAGCTTCAGCGCGGATTTGCATCCAGGAGGCGGCCGCACGCTGCTGGAGTTCAAAATGTGGCCGGATCGCCGTCATGAGCTTAAAATGAAGCCCCGTCCGGGGCGCGCCGGACGGGGCATTGATAAGGAGATGATCCGTGGTGAAAGTAACATGCGCGTCAGAAATCTTAACCTGAGTGAAAGCAGCGCCGCGGAATAATATGCGTGGATAGGCTTTTTTATAGGTAAAGGTCACGCCAGGCGGCAGATGCGCGTAGAAATTGGAAATTCCGCGTTTCAACTCAGCATTGGCCTCATGTCGCGCGCCGGCATAACCAAGTATGACAAGTGTCCCACACAGACTTGTCAGCAAGACGGGTCGCTTCACCGGAAGATGTCCTTAAGGCCTATCAAAACTGTGATCATGCTAGCGGTGAAGAGGCGTATCGACAACCTGTCTCCCGCTTTTTAATGAGGTAATATGTTACCACACGCGATTTCAGCTTGATTTACCGCCGGTTTTGGTGCTTGCCGCATAATAAAATCGCTTGACATGCGCCCGTGATACGTCGATAAACGCGCACCGATACCAACACATGCTGCTGGATTAACTGATACATGAAGACGACCCCTTCGCTAAAGCCTGCCGAGGTGAAGAAAGGCTGGGTCCTGATTGATGCTGAAGGGCTCGTTCTTGGCCGCCTCGCCACCATTATCGCAAACCGCCTACGCGGCAAGCACAAACCTCAATTCACCCCTCACGTGGATTGCGGCGACCATGTCGTCGTCATCAACGCCGAGAAAATCGTCCTGACGGGCAATAAGGTCGGGCAGAAGCTCTTTCATTACCACACAGGGCACCCTGGCGGCATTAAGGAGCGCACGATCACGCAGCGCCTTAATGCCGCCAACCCGGGCAGTGTTGTCGAGAAAGCCGTTGAGCGGATGATTACGCGCGGGCCATTGCAGCGTGCGCAGATGAAAAATCTGCACGTCTATGCCGGCGCGGCGCACCCCCATGATGGACAGCAGCCCGTTAAACTGGATGTTGCGTCCCTCAACCGCAAGAACACCATTAACGCGATCAAGGTCTAAGAGATGTCTGAAACTCAAGAGCTTACGGGATCTCTGCAGGATCTGGCTGGTCTTGCACCTGCCGCACAGGCAGCTCCGGTTTATGAAGTCAAGCGTGATGCGCAGGGTCGTTCCTACGCGACGGGACGTCGTAAAGACGCCGTTGCGCGTGTGTGGATCAAGCCTGGCAGCGGCGAGATCATTGTTAATAGTCGCCCGGTGACAACTTATTTCGCGCGTCCTGTCCTGCGTATGCTGATTACCCAGCCCTTCCTGCTGACGGATCGTTATAATCAGTTTGATGTCTATTGCACCGTAACAGGTGGCGGGCTTTCAGGCCAGGCAGGTGCCGTGCGTCACGGTATTTCCCGTGCCCTGACTTATTACGACCCGGCTTTGCGCAGCATCCTGAAGGTCGCGGGCTTCCTGACTCGTGACAGCCGTGTGGTTGAGCGTAAAAAATATGGCCGTGCCAAGGCCCGTCGTTCCTTCCAGTTCTCGAAGCGCTGATCGCGCCTCATTTCTGTCTGGTTCTATGTTACGGAAAACCTGTCCTTTATGGACAGGTTTTTTGTTTTGGGTCATGATGCGTTAATCAATCTCGGGCGCAGCACATCTTTCACCCACCCTATGCGCAGCCTGAGCGGACACCGCGTCCACCACGTGCAGCGCCTATGAAGGGACAGTCAGATGAATCGTTCTCCCGCGACCAAAGAAGCGCAAGATACGTCGGCAACACACCTCTTCACAGTGGAACATTCTGCCAACCCGCTTGACGATGCGACGCGGGAGGCCGCTCTCGAAAACCCCAAATTCGGCAGTCACTTCACCGATCACATGGCGATCGTGTCGTACACGGCGGAGCGTGGCTGGCATGACGCCATGATCTGCCCGCGCCGCCCCCTGATGTTGGACCCGGCAGCGGCCGTTCTTCATTATGGTCAGGAAATCTTTGAAGGAATGAAGGCGTATCGCACGCAGCACGGCGATATTGTCACGTTTCGCCTCAGGGAAAATGCGCGGCGCTTCCGGGATTCCGCCCGGCGTATGGCCATGCCGGAACTCCCGGAAAAGCTGTTTATGCAGAGCCTGGAGTCGCTCATGGCGTGTGACCATGCATGGGTGCCGCAGGGCAGGGGGCAAAGCCTCTATATAAGGCCGTTCATGATCGCGACCGAGGCGCTTCTGGGCGTGCGCCCGGCACGGGAATATCAGTTCATCGTGATCGCCACCCCCGCCGGAAATTACTTCGACAAAGCCTGCGTCGATATATGGGTGACGGAACATTTTGCGCGCGCGGCAATGGGCGGAACGGGCGCTGCCAAATGCGGCGGGAATTACGCCGCAGGGCTGATGGCGCAGCGTGAAGCGACAGAACAGGGCTGCGATCAGGTCCTGTTTCTCGATGCGGCCACACGTCGACATGTAGAGGAGTTAGGGGGGATGAATGTCGTATTCGTGCGCGATGACAATACCCTTGTCACGCCACGTCTGACGGGCACAATCCTGCCAGGTATCACCCGCGATGCCATCACCACCATCGCCTCCTACCTCAATCTCGCAGTGGAAGAGACGCAGATCGCGATTGACGATATCTTTGAAGGCGCGCAATCCGGGCGTTACCGAGAGGCTTTTGCCTGCGGCACGGCGGCGGTGGTTAGCCCGATCGGGCGGTTGAAACGTCGGGACCATATGGTCAGCTTTGGAGACGGGGAAAATCCCGGGCCGGTCACATCGTCCATTCTTGAAAATTTGACGGATATCCAATATGGGCGCAAGCCAGACCCCTATGGTTGGGTTGAGACCCTATACTGCGCTTAGAGGAGCTTATGGCGTCAGACTTGCCGATGTCGCGCCCATTTCCGCACGAGCCGCCCATGCCAAAGCACGACATGATGTTCGCGCAAGCATCGACGCGGGAGGCGCTTGGGCGCCAGATTATGCGCGCCCATCGCGGCGCGTCGGCACCGCTGATTATGGGCATCCTCAACGCGACGCCGGACTCCTTCTCGGATGGCGGTGTCTACACACAGGAAGCATCGGCCGCTCAGCACGCTTTGACAATTGCGCAGGAGGGGGCGGCCATCATCGATATCGGTGGCGAGTCGACCCGCCCTGATTCCAGTCCGGTCTCGCTGGAGACGGAGCGCGCCCGTATCTCCGCCATTCTTGAGGCGTCCGTCCGGACAGGCTGCGCCGTATCCTGCGACACCTATAAACCCGACATTGCACGTTATGCCGTGCAGGCCGGGGCGGTCATGATCAACGACGTGGGCGGGACGTCCATCGACCCGGCAATGACATTAGTTGCCGCTGAAACTAGCGCCTTCATCGTCATCATGCATGGGTTGCGTGAGACGGCGGACGGTAACGTCACGGACGCTCTCTCTATCTTTTTTGAGAAAGCCATCAACGGAGCCCGTTCGGCTGGCGTCGCCTCCGAGAGGATCATTCTTGACCCGGGTATCGGCTTTAATAAGTCGGACGCACAAAATATTGCATGTTTCGATGCCCTGCCGGCTTTGCGACAACGTTTCGATTTGCCGCTTCTCGTCGGCATTTCCCGTAAATCCATCCTGGGCCGCCTGACAGGGCGTGATGTGCAGGGCCGCCTTCCGGCCTCCCTGGCGGCGGCGACCATTGCGGCGCGTCAAGGTGCGGCGATCATCCGGGTGCATGATGTGGCGCCGCATGTTGACGCGATGCGTGTCACCCACGCTCTGAGCGTGGTCACTTCAGGGCGTCACGGATGACGGTCGCCACGATCAGTCTTGAAGGCCTCACTTTTGAAGCGCGCCACGGCGTGTTTGAGGAGGAGCAGCGCAACGGACAGACATTCCTCGTCGATGTGACGCTGAGCGTTGTGGTCGATGATGCGATACGCGACGACGATTATGAAAAAACCGTCTGTTATGCTGAAGTGACGGATTGCATTGCGGACATCATGACGACGCGACCCTATCGACTGATTGAGACAGTGGCGGATCGCACGGCGCGCGCCTTATTATCGCGTTTTGAAAAAATCAATGCAGTGACATTGCGCGTGTCGAAACCCGACGCCCCCATCAAAGCCACCTTTGAAAATGTCTCCGTCATGGTGACGCATCATCGAATGCGACCGGTCGGGTTTTCTTTCGGGAGTAACCAGGGCGCACGGGCTGAAATTCTGCATGACGCGATCACGCGCCTTGGGCTGGAGGACGGGGTGCAGGTCACCGCGATTTCTCCCTTATATGAGACGCAACCCTGGGGGAAAACGGATCAGCCCGCCTTCCTCAATCTCTGCGTGGTTGGGCGCACGCGACTTATGCCGCATGCATTGCTACGCCTCTGTAAAGAAACAGAGCGCCAATTGGGCCGTATGCCGGGAGGGCGCTGGGGGCCAAGGCCGATCGATATTGATCTTCTCTTTGTCGGGGATTTTCATGTGCAGGATCATTTATTGACTCTGCCACACGCGCATTTGTCGAAGCGAGCCTTTGTCCTCGTCCCGTTGGCGGATATTGCCGCTGATGTGAAGATTTCTGGCAAAATCGTGCACCAATTGCTAAATGAACTGCATCGAGAAGCTGGCGATGTCCGCCCCTATCGTCAATTTGAGGATGACGCATGACGAAAACCCTTGCCGCGCGCACGTCCGCGCCTGCGCTGAGCACCATTGAGGTGCCGGAAGATGCGACGAAAATCATTGAGCGGGCTGTGCGCGACATTCTGGGCGCTATCGGTGAATCGCCGGATCGGGAAGGTCTGTCGGAAACACCCGCCCGTGTTGCGCGCATGTATCAGGAAGTGTTCAGCGGCCTGGTGGAAGACCCATGCGACCACCTGCAAAAGGTGTTCAAGGCGGATCAGCATGATGAAATGGTGGTGGTGCGCGATATTGGTTTCCACTCCATGTGTGAGCATCACCTCCTGCCATTTTTCGGTAAGGCGCATATTGCCTACCTACCGTCGGAAGGTTGCCTGACCGGCCTCAGCAAGCTGGCGCGCGCCGTCAGCGTCCTGTCCCGTCGACCTCAATTGCAGGAGCGTCTGACGGCGCAGATCGCTAGAGCGATTGAAGACGCTTTGAAGCCGCAAGCGATCCTCGTCGTTGTGGAGGCTGAGCATATGTGTATGGCGATGCGCGGCGTGAAAAGCGCCGGCAGCCGAACGCTGACCTCCGTCGCACGCGGCTTGTGGCGGCATGATGCAACGGCGCGGGCGGAGGTGGCGGTGCTTCTGCGCCCCTGAAGCAGGCCCTCAATCCCGCGCTCTACCCTCCCGCAAAGGCTTGCCAGGCCGCTGTTGCGGTGCGTGATGGGAAATGTCGATAAGACAATCCTCATTGCTTCCGGTGCCTGAGCTGACTATTGTGCACACGTTATGTATCCGACTTCATCCGTGACAAACCCGCCGCCACCCGCGTCGGCTCTGGCCCCTATCGCGCTGGGCAGCGTGCGCATTGAGGTGCCTGTTATCCTGGCGCCCATGTCGGGCGTGACGGATCTGCCTTTCCGCCAGCTTGCGCGAGAGTTGGGTGCGGGCCTCGTCATATCGGAGATGATCGCTTCCTGGGCGATGATCCGGGAAAATGAAAATACATTCCGCACGACGCGCATGGCAGATAACGGTCCCAACGCGGTGCAACTTGCGGGTTGTGAGGCGGAGGCCATGGCCGAGGCGGCGAAATTATCGGTCGATCAAGGCGCGGACATTATCGATATTAATTTCGGGTGCCCCGTCAAAAAAGTGGCTGTCGGGCAGTCAGCCGGTTCTGCCTTGATGCGGGATGAGGTCAGGGCCGCACGCCTGCTCGAAGCAACTGTCAAAGCCGTCAACGTGCCGGTCACCCTCAAAATGCGCATGGGGTGGGACCATACCAGCCTCAACGCCCCGCGCCTGGCACGCATCGCGCAGAAAGCCGGGATCAGGATGATCACCGTCCATGGGCGGACGCGGCAGATGTTTTATAATGGCCGGGCAGACTGGTCATTCGTTCGTCAGGTTAAAGATGCGGTCGATATTCCCGTGATCGTCAATGGTGACATTATTTCCGTGGCCGATGCCCGGCAGGCTCTGGCGCTGTCCGGCGCGGATGGTGTCATGGTCGGGCGGGGCTGTTATGGCCGTCCGTGGCTCCCCGCGCAGATTGGCGCGGCCCTGACGACCGGCCAGATCATGCCGGATCCTTCACTGGAGGAAGAGAAAGCGATCATTCTGAGGCATTACGCCAAAATGCTTGCACATTTCGGGGAGCAGTCGGGCCTTCGCCTCGCGCGGAAGCATATCTCATGGTATTCTGTCGGTTTGCCCTCCTCAGCGCAATTCCGTGCCACGATCAACCGAATCGACTCGGGAAGAGAGGCTTTGCGACTGATTAACGCATTTTACGATAATGCAATCATGTCCGGCGCGTGTCGTCGACGTGATGAGGACACCGATTCACCCGGGCCCGCCGACCCGGACATGACGGCACAAATGAAGCCGCTTATGTCTCGGGACGCATTTTCGGCTGACCTCAGTCTATGAAACAGGGCTCGATCCATGGCGCTCATCCCAACGCAACATCCATCTGCGCCATTTCCTGACATGGGCTCACCTTTATGACGCCGTCCGGTGCTTCGCCTGCCGGTTTCGGTGCAGCGCCATTGATGGACCGCGCCACTTATCTTGCGCATCACTGGGTTGGCGCTTCCGAACCGACTGAATTTCTACGTGCATCATTAGAGCGCCTCCTGGACGCCCCTGACCCCGTCCTCATCCATGGGGAGTGCGGCGTCGGACGGACTTTTGTGGCGCGGCTTCTCCATGCCTTTCTGGACCCGGTAAAATCGTGGCGCATCATCAGCCCGGGTGAGGATCTCTCCCGCTGTCTGAATGGTATGGGTGAAGGTGTGCTCTTCCGGGAGATTGAGGCTTTCTCCCTTGATGAGCAGGATGCCATCGCCCACTGGCTTGAAAATCGGCCTCAGGCCAAAGTGCGGATCTTCGCGACATCGGGGCTGACGTCCAATCAGGTGCGGCAGCATGTTTTTATCCATGAAAAGCTTGCCGCCACTTTTCTTCCCTGCCTGGTAGAGGTACCGCCACTTCGCGCCCGGCTTGAAGATATTCCGGCGCTTTGCCAGGCCTGGGAAAAGATCGAGATGCTCTCAGGTCGACGCTTGTCGTCAGATGCCATTGCGTGGTGTCAGGCGCGGCATTGGCCAGGCAATATCCGCCATTTGCGTCACGTTTTAGGCCGCGCGGCGCGCGTCAGCGGGGAGAGGATCTTGACGCGTGAGACGCTGGCAGAATCCGACGATGCGTGCAGCGCCGCCTATGCACGCCCGGCCCAGACCATTGAAGACCTCGTCAAGCGCTACGTGGATATGCTGGTCGGGGATGGGCGCGATGCGGGCAATGTCCATACGCGCATCATTGCGGAGGTTGAGCGTCCGATGATCCGGCGCATTTTAGAGGTCACGGGTAAGAACCAGCTTCGCGCGGCGCAGCTTCTCGGGCTTAATCGCAATACGTTGCGCAAAAAACTCAAATCGCTCGATATCATGCTGGATCAGCTCTGATGGCGGGTTGGTCCCTGGCGCCTTATTTACGGGGTCGATGGCAGAGCCTGCTCTCGCTCGTCACAAGATTGCAGACCGCGTTGATCCTGATCGTCACGTCGATTGTCCTGGTTTCAACGACATTCATCGTGCTGGCGGGGGGGATGTCAATCACGCATCGCCCCGAAATTGAGGGGATGATTTTCCTCCTCGATATTATCGTGCTGGCCTTTCTCACGATGACGATCGTGTCACGCCTGCGCAAAATGCTTTCGGAGCGGAGGACAGGCCTCGCCGGGGCGCGCCTGCATGTGCGGTTGATCGCCCTTTTCGGTGTTGTCTCGGTTGCGCCTGCTGTCGTGATCGGGACAATCGCGGCACTGTTTTTCCATTTCGGGGTGCAGATCTGGTTTTCCAACCGCGTCAATCTGGCCTTGAGCGAAGCACGCGACGTCGCGGCGGGTTATTTGCAGGAGCATAATGAAAATATCCGTACGGAGGCCTTCGCGATGGCGAACCAACTCATCATCGCGGAAAATGACGATATGCTCCGCCACGGTGCCTATGCGCCCCTCAGTAGCGGGGAGACGGGTCATTATGAGATCGATTTCCTGCATAATGCGGCGCAATTAGCATCCATTTTGGATTTCGAGGCGACAGAACGTGGCCTGACGGAGGCTGTTGTCTATGATGCCTTTACCGAAAAGGTCGTGGCGTCGGGGGGCTGGCCGCGTTACAGGGGCGCACCTTTAAATTGCCGCCGAAAGAAACCACGTCCCTCGCGCGCTCCAGCGATGCCGCTATCCTCGACGCACCGGATGAAAAAACGGTGCGTGCCGTGGTGAGTCTGAGTTCAACAACCGGCCTGATGCTGGCCATCACCCGGCCGGTGGATGCCAAGATCCTTGAGCATATGCGGCGCACAAATGCCGTCGTCAGTGAATATCAACGCCTTAATGCCAATCGCTCAGCGATTCAGATCAGTTTTGTGCTGATTTTCGCGCTTTTGAGCCTTCTCGTCCTCACGGTCGGCATGTTGACGGGGCTCGTCCTGGCCAATCAGATCGCGCGGCCACTCGGATTATTGATCATTGCCGCCCGACGGGTCAGCCTCGGTGACCTGTCCGTCCGCGTGCCGGAGGGGAGGCGGTCCCGCGATCCATCGCGGGATGATGAAGTCGGTATTCTTTCCCGCGCGTTTAATCGCATGACCGATCAGGTCTCCGCGCAACGGACGGCCCTCATCGAGGCGAACGAACAGATCAATGAGCGTCGCCGATTTACAGAAAGCGTGCTGGAAGGTGTTTCGGCTGGCGTCATCGGATTGGACGCCCATCAGGTTATCGAATTGCCGAACAAGGCGGCCTCGACCCTTCTTCAGCGCGATATAGACGGTTTTATAGGGCGGCATCTTCAGGAATGTGTGCCGGAATTTAGCGACATCCTCGATGCTGTCCGCGATACACCGGGACAGGTGCGCCACGTTGAAATCCAGATTGACATGCAGGGGGGTGAGGAAGTGCTCGGTGTCGGGGCGCGCGGCAGGACGCTTCTCGTCCGCGTCGCGCGGGAGCAGAAAGGCGCGGATGTTGCGGGTTATGTCGTGACGTTTGATGACATCACGGCCCTGCAATCTGCTGAGCGTAAAGCGGCCTGGGCGGATGTGGCCCGCCAGATCGCGCATGAAATCAAAAACCCCCTGACGCCCATCCAGCTTTCCGCAGAGCGCCTGAAACGGCGTTTCATGAAAGAGATTTCCTCTGACATGGAGACATTCGGGCTTTGCGTCGATACAATCGTGCGTCATGTCGGCGATATCGGACGCATGGTGGATGAATTCTCGGCCTTCGCGCGTATGCCGGCGCCAGAGTTGAAAGAGGCGGATCTGGGACGCCTCCTGCGGGAAGCGATTGTCTTGCAGAAAAACGCGCATCCGGAGATCGTCTTTGAAACATCCGGACTGACGGCAAAAGGGCCGATGGTGACGTGTGACCGTCGGCTGATTGGCCAGGCACTAACAAATCTGCTGCAAAATGCTGCCGATGCCATCACCATGTCATCGCAGGATCGTACAGCCGCCGACATGGGTGAGGAAAGTGCCGATAGCTTGCGGAAAGGCGAGATAAATGTTGCACTTCGGGTCGAGCCCGCGCATGTTGACATCATGATTTCAGACGACGGCACCGGCCTTCCGGAAACGGATCGACACCGTTTGACGGAGCCGTATATTACGCACAAGCCGAAAGGTACCGGCCTCGGCCTCGCGATCGTAAAAAAAATAATGGATGACCATCACGGCACCATTTCTTTAGAAGATCGGGGTGATAAGCAGGGGACAATCGCGATTTTGACCCTCCCCCGTCATAATGTCTTGGGTCAGGGATAAGTGGTGCGTTTGATGCTGAGACCATTGATGGAAAGCACTTATGGAGCATGAAATCCTGATCGTCGATGACGAGCCCGATATTCGGATGCTCATCGACGGAATTCTGCGAGATGAAGGTTATGAAACGCGGGTTGCCGTCAATGCCGACCAGGCCCTTGAGGCTTTCCGCACGCGCCGTCCTTCCCTGATTATTCTTGATATCTGGTTGCAGGGCTCCCGCCTTGATGGCGTGGCTCTGCTTAAAATGATCAAATCGGAAGAGCCGACCCAGCCTGTGGTGATGATTTCCGGCCATGTCTCCATCGAGACCGCCGTCGTCACCCTTCAGCATGGTGCCTACGATTTCATCGAGAAGCCTTTCAACGCAGAGCGACTCGTTGTCGTCACACGCCGCGCGCTTGAAGCCGCAAGGCTGGAGCGGGAAAATGCCGAGTTGCGTTTGCGCGCGGGAAGTGACGCGGCCTTGTTTGGCAGCGGTGCCGCCATCAGCGCCGTGCGTGCGCAGATTGAGCGCGTGGCGCCCACAAATTCACGCGTTCTGATTTCCGGCTCCGCAGGCGCCGGGAAGGAAGTCGCCGCAAGGATGATCCATGAGCGGTCAAAACGTGCGTCCGCGCCCTTTATCGCGCTGAATTGCGCCACGTTGGCGCCAAGCCGGTTTGAGGATGAGCTTTTCGGCGTTGAGGGGCAAAGTGACGGCACGGCGCGACGCACGGGCGTGCTTGAGCGCGCGCATAAGGGGACGCTCCTCCTGGATGAGGTTTCCGACATGCCGTTGGAGACGCAGGGTAAAATCGTGCGCGCCCTGCAGGATCAGGCTTTTGAACGCATTGGCGGTGCCGCGCGCGTGAAAGTCGATGTGCGTGTCCTGGCCTCGACCAATCGTGACCTGTCGGCTGAAATTGCGGCCGGGCGCTTTCGGGAAGATCTTTATTACCGCCTCGCCGTCGTCCCGATCCGAATCCCCAGCCTGCGGGAGCGTCGGGAGGACATACCCGGCCTTGCGCAACATTTCCTGAAACAATATGCCGAAAATTCGGGCCTGCCGCCACGTGAATTATCGGTTGACGCCATGGCAGCCCTCCAAGCATATGAGTGGCCTGGTAACGTCCGGGAACTCCGGAACCTCGTTGAGCATCTTCTGATCATGATGCCCGGCAGCGGCAACGACCTTATCCGAGCCGACATGCTGCCATCAACCGTCAGTCAAGGTGCGCCGTCCATGGCGCGGATGGATTCTGACGCCGATGTCATGGCATTACCGTTACGTGAGGCGCGCGATCTGTTTGAGACGCAGTATCTTCACGTTCAGCTGATGCGGTTCGGGGGGAATATCAGCCGGACGGCCAGTTTCGTCGGCATGGAAAGGAGCGCGCTGCATCGCAAACTGAAACAACTCGGCGTGTCACATGACGACCGCAACCACCCAACAAATCAAGGGTAAATTTCTTTTCGGCATGGAGCCGAACCCCATCATATGCGTTTCGATTGCGAAAGCCCTGGCGACAGGGTTGCAACTCATCTAACAAATAGGCACGAACTTGGTCAAAGCAACAAAATCCTCCGCCTCCCCTCGACACGAAGGTGAGTCCGTTCAAGACATTTTTTTGCAATCGGTGGTCAAGACGAGAGCCAAATTGACGATCTTCCTGGTCAATGGTGTCAAGCTTTCCGGTCAGATCACGCAATATGATACGCACACGATTATCCTGATGCGTGATGATCAATCACAATTGGTCTATAAACACGCTGTCAGTACGATTTTGCCCGGTGCTCCGCTTCCGATTTTCTCTCAGGACGATGACATCGACGATATTTGAGGGTTAATGCGTTTTGGGTTTAATTGAAACGGCGCCACCTGCCAGACGCGCAGCGGTCATTTTCCCCGCTGATAGGACATCTCTCCGCGCTGAGCTTCGCGGGGCGGATGCCCGCCTTGAGGAAGCTGCCGGCCTGACCCGCTCTATCGGTCTCGATATCGTGTTCCAGCAGGTCATCCCGCTTCGGGCAGCGCGGCCCGCGACATTGCTCGGCGCCGGGCAGGTCGAGGCGCTTGCTACAAAAGTGCATGAGGGGGGTTGATGTCGTCGTCGACACGCGGCCTTCCCCCGTGCAGCAGCGCAATCTTGAAAAAGCGCTGAACTGCAAGGTGATTGATCGGACGAGACTGATCCTCGATATATTCGGCGCGCGCGGCGACGCGGGAAGGTGTGCTCCAGGTTGAGCTGGCCCATCTCGCTTATCAGAAATCCCGTCTTGTCAGATTATGGACCCATCTTGAACGCCAGCGCGGCGGGTTCGGCTTTTTGGGCGGGCCGGGTGAAACGCAGATGGAAGCCGACCGCCGTATGTTAAGTGAGCGGATGGTCAAGCTCAAGAAAGAGTTGGATCAGATGCGGTGGACGCGTGGGCTGCATCGCGCGGCCCGCCAGCGAGTGCCTTTCCCGGTCGTGGCCTTTGTGGGTTACACCAATGCTGGCAAGTCGACGCTGTTCAACGCGTTGACAGGGGCCGATGTCCAGGCGGAAGACCAGCTTTTCGCGACGCTCGACCCGACAATGCGTTCGGTCACGCTGCCCTCCGGGCGTCGGATCATCCTTTCTGACACAGTCGGGTTTATCAGTGACCTCCCGACGGAGTTCATTGTCGCCTTCCGCGCGACGCTTGAGGAAGTGGCCGAGGCGGATGTCATTGTGCACGTGCGCAATGTGGCGCATCCCGATAGCGACGCCCAGCGTGAAGATGTCATTCAGGTTCTGAATAATCTGGTGTGGGATGGGGTCTTGGATGAGACATGACCTGAGCGTGTGGTCGAAGTCCTGAACAAATCCCATATTCTCGGCGGCGTCCGGCATGTGGCGCATGTTGGCGGGGCCGTGCCCGTGTCAGCACTGACGCAGGAGGGCTTGCCCGATCTGTTGAGCGCCATCGATGCGCAACTGACAGCGCATTTGCCCGTCATCCACGTCAAACTCAGCATCCAGGATGGTGCCGCCATGGCGTGGCTCTATGAATATGGCGATGTCATTGAAAGAACGGATGAAGAAGCGGTTATTCACCTGACGGTTCACCTCTCCGATAATGACCTCAAACGGTTTGAACGAAGCTTTCCCGAGTATCTCAATCTGATTGCCTGACTCGACGTCACCGGAGGGGGAAGACGCTGGCATGAATGAGGAAACGCCCCTCTCATCCTCATATCTCAAAAAACTCGTCACAGCCTGCATCGGGATTGCGGGAGACGTGTCGCAAGATCTCATCATGCCGGACTTTGGGCGCCTCCGGCCGGATCAGATCCGCGTCAAATCAACGCCGCGTGATTTTGTAACGGAAATTGATGAGCAAGCGGAAGCCTATATTGAAGCGCGCCTTCGTCAACTGGTCCCCCATGCATTGATTGTGGAGGAGGGGGCGGTGGCAAAAATCCCGAACTCGTAAATGAGCTGGCCCATGCATCCCTTGCCTTCACGATTGACCCGATCGACGGCACCGTCAATTACGTTGAGGGGGTCGCGGCATTTGGCGTCATGATTGCCGTCATCTCACATGCGGCGTCGGTTGCTTCTATTATTTTTAATCCGGTCTCCGCGGAAAATTATCCTGGTCCCTGTACGTCGTCAATCTGACGGAGAAAGCTGCTTATATCACTTTGGCTTTCGAGCGTTTATGGGATCTGAGATGTGCATCCATCGAATATATGATGGCCGCCTCGGGACATGTGCATATTTTATATTATCGGAAGGTCATGCCGTGGGATCACTGCCCCGGATATGTCCTCCTGACAGAGGCGGGTGGTTATGGCGCCCTTCACCATGGTGCAGCTTACCGCATCGGGCACAAGGCATCCGGCCTGCTTTATGCGCCGGATCAACATGTGTGGCATGAGGTCACTTCAGCCTTGGGTTTGCACGAAAGGTGACGTGCTTGACTTGAAGGATTTTTCGGCGGTGAATACATCTTGATAAACCAGATAATGGTTTAAACGGGGGTACGAAAATGCCAGTACAAGATCCTGTCTTATACGCCGTATGTGATGGTGAAAAAGCGCGTTTCATGCGCTATGACGGTCATCAGATGCGGACAATCCACCGACTGGACGCGCACCATCACCCTGACGAAGATGGCCTGCTGACCACGTCGATCAAAGAGCCGAAATCCGACCCGAAAGAGCTGACGAAGGAGCGTTTTGCACGCACCATCGCCGCGGAGATTGAGAAAGTCCTCGCGCAGAACGCCGCGCTCAAGGGCCTCGTCCTCGCCGCTTCGCCCCATGTGCTTCACGATTTGCGGGTCATGCTGTCAAAGGCGACGATGAAAAAAATAGTGAAGACGGAGAGCAAGGATCTCACCAATATCCCCGACCACGAAATGTTTTCTCATTTTGACCGCCCGGCAACGGGTTGGCCGCAATTGCCGCGCTAAACATATATTCGGCGCGAGGGATGTTTGCCCTCGCGCCTCTACCCTCTTCAAACGGCCAGGAGAGCCTTGTCAGATTGCTCCGCGATAATGTCATGCTGGCGTGCACGGGGAGGCCCTTAACCTCCACATGAACGCCGCGCGCCTGTAATTTGCTGACAATTTTCTCCAGTTTGGCGACGGCTGTGATGTCCTAGAATGTCCCCCGGTCCACATCAATCACGATCTTCTTCGCGGATGTCTGGAAATCAACCGCGTCGAAAAGCATGTCGGATGACGCGAAGAAGATCTGCCCTGAGATCCTGTAAATCTCTTCATCACCCTCGCGCTCATGCTTGATGCTGAGCATATTCGTCGCCCGCCAGGCAAAGAACACGCCGCTGAGCAGAACGCCCGCGACAACGCCCGCAGCGAGGTCCTGCGTGCTGACGGTCACGAGCACCGTGACGATCATTACCACAGTCGATAATTTGGGATGGCGCAGCAGATCCCGCAGGGATCCCCAGGCAAAGGTGCTGACGGAAACCATAATCATAATCGCTACAAGCGCGGCAAGCGGCACAAGGGCGAACCAGCGATGCAGCACATCCATCAGGAGAAGCAGAAACGCACCGGCTGCGAAAGTTGAGAGGCGTCCACGCCCGCCATAACGCAGGTTACCGACCGGCTGACCCACCATGCCGCACCCGCCAATGCCACCGAAAACCGCGACAAGCATGTTGGAGATCCCGAGCCCCGTGCACTCCATCCGCTGATTACCGTGCGTGTCCGTATGCTCATCCACCACGCCGGCGGTCATGAGTGACTCAAGCAGGCCGACAGCGGCCATGGCCAGCGCATAGGGGAAGATGATTTCAAGCGTCTCAATATTAAACGGAACATGCGGCCATGTCAGTTGCGGGAGCCCGTTTGGCAGGGTACCGAGATCAGCAACCGTGCGGACCGGCATCGGATAAAAAACAGTGATCAGCGTCAGAACGATGATGCAGATCAGGAGAGAGGGAATCATCGTGAATATGTGCGGCACGAGATAGATGATGGCCAGCCCGATCGCGATCAGCGCATACGTATACCAGGTGACATGCAGCATTTGCGGCACCTGCGCTGAAAAAATGAGGATGGCCAGCGCATTGACAAAGCCTGTCCGCACTTCGTCGGAGACAAAGCGCATCACAACATGTAGGCGGAGCAGCCCGAAACATAATTGCATGAATCCGGCCAGCATCGTGGCCGCGAACATATATTGGACTCCGTGATGATGAACCAGCGCGCCGACCACAAAAGCGATGGACCCCGCCGCGCCGGAGATCATCCCTGGCCGACCACCTGTCAGCGCGATCGCGATGCTGATGACGAAGGAGGCGTAAAGCGAAATGGCAGGCGACACGCCTGAAACATAGGAAAAGGCGATGACTTCTGGAATGAGGGCGAACGTGCCAACCATTCCGGCCAGCACCTCATTCAGTGGCGAGAAAGCCAACTGAGCACGGTACTCAGACAGTTTCACGGTAAATCTCCGAAGATGAGAAGGGGTCGTTGTATTCAGGCCCAACGGGGCAATGGCGGGGGCACCATAATGATTTTTGTTTAAAAAGCAAATCTCGCGAGTGTGCGTCTTTACTTACGCCTTCATTAAGTCTGCTGGCGCGCGATGATGCGCGCCACCAAAAAGGTAAATGATCGTCAGGTTTACCGACAGGACGACCGTTATCTCGTTCGTTGTCGTAAAATAGTTCTGATCAAATAAGCGCGAGAAGTCATGACATTTTCACGAACGGATCGATCAGGCAGGCGGGCATGCTCGGGCGACGATCTGTTAAGCTGCCACGCCTTGTCATTCTGATGCTTCAACGAGGATCGCGGTAAAATAGGCTCGGGAGGAACAAGATGAAAAAAACATTTCCCAAATATTATATTTCTAATGCACGTCTTAACTTTCAATCTTTCAGGCGCGGTCTGCTTTGCGCAAAGTGAAACGCGCCTCGATGCCAGCCAGGTTGAAAAATCGAAAAACGCTTTCAAATTTGAAGGGTCAGCTTATCTTACAGACGATGACACACCCATCATGCGGTCCGAGATCAATGAGCCGAATGGCGTCGCCGGGCTCAATGCGGGGGCAACGTGACAGCGCCGGTCACGACATCCGTTTTACAGGTCGGTCAAACCTTGGACGGAACGTTTACGCCCATCCTGGATGCAGATGTTGAAGGCGAAGCGCTCTCCACGGGTTTTGAAGCCTCCGTCCTTGGTGGTAACCTCATTAACTTACCGCATTCTCCCTACAAGCAGATTGCCACGCAGCCGCATAATCTTGTGGTGCACGGCTCCACAACCGGCCCATTCAATCCGGGCTGCGTCCTGTGCCTCTTCATGGAGCCCGTATATGGCCGGAGGGCTGCAATTTCCGCGAAGGAATATCGAGACGGTTATGTTGCTACACATGATGGTGTCATGTTGTACGGGCAACCTGCAAATGCGAATGCACGTTTAATGCTTCCCGTAAAACGATATTCAGCCCACGATGTCACGCTCAGCACGCCCCTGACGGCGACGGAGAGGGTGCAGAGATCCACAAGGGTATGTATATCGTGACCAATTCTGTCCCTGAAGGGACGGTGCAGTTAGCGATCGGGACAAGTTCCACCTTTCCGGCCTTCCGAAATCTGTTCGGCCCCATCGCAGGCGTGAGCGATGATGGACTCAGCATCTCGGTATATGGATGGGCTACCGAAATGACGCGGGCCGACGGAACAGTTCCATCAACGACATCTTTAGACAAAGTATGGGATCCCGGACGTACAACGCCCGTCATTTATATCGGCGCTTCCAATAAAGCGTTCTTCCACAACGCCTTTATGTCGTATGATGGGCAGAACACTCCCGAGACAGGCGCCGGTTCCCTCATCCATGCCTTGGAATGGGCTGAAATCGACGAAAATATCGTCAATGAGCCGAGAGATTATGCGGTCAGCTATCATGGTTTGACCATGACGACCAATGCCGACTCACCCAGAAAACTGACAGATGACCTTCATTCCAATCCGCGCCTTGGACGAGTGGATTGTGTCCTCCCTCATGTTGGGGTGGCGGCAGGCGCGATTGCGGCCGCCTTTATCGCCCAGCGGGCGGGACGCAAAGCGGCGATGCTGGTGGCGGGTTTTCTATTCCTCCTCGGGACGCTGCTTTGCGCTCTGGCCCCGAATGTCAGCATCATGATCGGGGGCGCGTCGTTCTCGGCCTCGGCGTTGGGCTCACCGCCTTTTTCCGCGCCGCTTTATATTGCGGAGATCTCGCTGGAATCGCAGCGCGGCACGATGATCTCTATTTATCAGCTCATCGTCTGCGGCGGAATGCTCCTTGCTTTCCTGTCTGACAGCCTGCCGGCTTATGGCGGGCATTGGCGCTGGATGCTGGGCATCCTGCTTGTCCCGACCGTAATTTTCATTATTGCGATGTTGCAGATCCCTTACTCACCACGCTGGCTGGTCGCCGATGGGCAGAAGCGGAGGGCGCGGGCCGTCTGGGTGTCGCGCTGCAGGCTTTGCAGCAACTGACCGGCATTAATGTCATACTGTATTACGCGCCGCATATTCTCGAAAAAATGGGTTTTTCCACCGCGGCATCCATCTGGTGTACAGTGATTTTCGGGGCGGTCAATCTCACGGGCGTCGGGCTTGTCATTTACTTTATTGACCGCGTGGGTCGCCGTCCCCTTTTAATGATCAGCACCCTGGCGGCCTCCATTATGTTAGCCGGTTTTGGTTTTGTCGCGTATCTGGGTTTACCGGGGATGATTTTCAAAGTGACTGAAATCACCCTTCTCGCCCTTTTTGTCTTTTTTACGCCGTTGGCTCCGGGCCGATGTCGTGGACGCTCTGTGCTGAAATCCAACCTCTAAGAGGCCGCACCGCCGCCGTCGCGGCATCCACTTTTACCAACTGGGTAACAAACTGGCTGATCGCCAATATCTTTCTGTCTGTTATGGCGGTGATTCATGATTACGGCGTTTTCTGGCTACTCGCCGGTTTCAATTTGGTTTTCTTCTTCGTCAAGGTGTTTTTCGTGCCGGAGACGAAAGGTTGCTCCCTCGAAGATATTGAGGAAAATCTAAATAAGGGAAAGCGGCTTCGTGATATCGGCGTTTGAGAACTATCCTTCTCGACCAAGGTGATTATACGAGCCTGTCAACAGACCGCTTCCCTGAGCCTTTCAAATTCCGCTTCCTCAGAATGGGATGGCGTTTGTGCCTGTTGGCCGTCGCGGGTGAGTCGCTGCGCGAGAAGGGTGCGGATCCGTTCTACGCAGATTTCAAGATCGTCATCCGCGGAAGGGGCGGGTATTTTTCCACAAGGCGTTCTTAGCGGTCTCTTCAGTCAGGACGCGCACAATGCCTGCTTGGATCAATAACCGATGCCATCGTGCAAAATCCGCGCCGCCAGCCAAAAGGCCCTTTTTAATTAAATTTCGGCGCCATCGGGGAAAGAGAGCGCAGGATGTGGTCTTGAGAAAGTGGTTGAGCGTTTTCCGCATTGGCAACGGGTAAAGCCAGGTGGGCAAACCGGAACGTATGAGGTCGGCCAGAAGGGACGCGCTGTCCGCCGTAACAATCACGCGCGCACTTTCAACCAGAACATCCCGCACGCGGCGTCGTGCGATTGTGATGCCATCCCGCCGACATTGATCCTGCATGTAAGTGGCGATGTCAGACGGTGTCCGGCAACTGAAAATGACTTGAAGCGCCTCACCGGCGCGATGGGCGGCGATTTTGGCCAGACGCAGCATCTCATCACATTCACGCCGTCCGAGCGCGTGGTGAGTTGTTTTCCCGCTCAGGATCAAAGTCGTTTTACCCTTTTGCGCGGGCTGGGTCTCGGCCCCTAAGCGGTGTTCCGGCTGAAGCGCCGCGCCATTCAGCGGTAATTTGAGGTGCAATACGTTGTCGGCTTCGGGGTAATCATCCTGCGGCATGATAATCACGAGGTCGAGTCTGGATGTCGGGAACAAACGTGGCCGTCCCAATTGTATCAAAAGCGGTTTTTTTCGAAACGTCTATGGAGGGCCAGTCCCGGCTTCAAGGCTTTACCAAATGACAGGATGATGTCGGGCGCGGAAGGGGGCGTGGTCCAAGGGGCAATCACCTTGAATGGCATGGCCAGGGCGCGTGCAAGGGCTTCACATTGCGTTCGTTCACCTTCCCGTTCCGTATCGATGATCGCGATCACGCCGCATACTCCGTGTCATTGAAGAAATTTTTCGTCTCCCCGCCTTTTATAAAACGAAATTTGAATCGGATAGGGTTATTAACAAAGGCGCGTCGCAAAATGACCGGGAAATGTCGCAGGCGCCGGGGAAAACGCGTGCGGAGAAGGGCGAGACGCCGCGTCATGAAAATTCTCCGGAGAAATGGATTGATGCCGAACGTTAAAACGAAGCGGGTCTAAGCCGCATATTATGACGTGCTGAGTGTTTAGAAAAAGTTTTCCATCAATGGGATGGCGCCGGAAGCCCCGACACGCTGACGATAAGATGCATGCCGCGACCGCTTTCGCCAAAGCACGTCGACGCCAGCAAGTAATGGCCTGCACGAGTTCCATTGGTCCGGGTGCGCTCAATATGGTGACCGGTGCTGCGGTGGCGCATGTCAATCGTCTGTCGCTCCTTTTGCTTCCCGGTGATGTCTTCGCCAATCGCATCCCGGACCCGGTCCTACAACAGATTGAGGATTTCGGGAATGGAGTGGTTTCAGCCAATGATGCCTTCATCGCGGTCTCCCGCTATTTTGATCGCCTGACGCGGCCGGAACAACTAATCCCCGCCTTCCATCAAGCGATGCGTGTGCTGACCGACCCCGCTGAATGCGGGCCTGTCACGCTCAGCCTGTGTCAGGATGTTCAGGCCGAGGCTTTTGAATATCCCAACGCGTTTTTCAGGGAGCGCATCCGCCGCCAGGTGCCCGACGCACGTGAGCTTACTGACGCCGTGAAGCTGATCCGTCAGACGCGCAAACCTCTCATTATCGCCGGTGGCGGTGTGCTCTATGCCGAGGCGGAACAGGCGCTGGCGGCGATGAGTCACGCCTATGGCGTCCCCGTCGGGGAAACGCAGGCCGGGAAATCTTCCCTGCCCACCGCGCACGCGCTTAATATGGGCGGGATCGGCGTTAGTGGGGGCACGGCCGCGAATGAAATGGCGCAGGAGGCCGACCTCATCATTGCGGTCGGGACGCGCTTACAGGATTTCACCACCGGGTCCTGAGGGTTGTTCAAAAACCCGGACATGAAAATCATCGCGTTGAACTTGCAGCCTTTCGACGCGGTCAAACATGACGCCCTGCCGGTCATTGCGGATGCAAAAATCGCCGCGGAACAGATCGCGGCAGCGCTGAAAGGCTGGAAAGCGGATGCTGGCTGGACGAAGCGCGCGCAAGCGGCGCGTCAGCGATGGCTTGAAACGGCCGATGCCTACCAGGCCGTCCCGGAAGGAGAGGCGCTGCCAACTGATGCGCAGGTCATCGGTGCGGCGCAACGTGTCGCGAAACCGACCGATACGGTCGTCTGCGCGGCCGGAGGCTACCAGCGGAATTGCAGAAACCTGGCGGCCTGAGCAGCCGGGTGGATACCACATGGAATACGGGTTCTCCTGCATGGGCTATGAGCTTGCCGGCGGGATTGGCGTCAAAATGGCGCGGCCGAAACGGGACGTTATTGTGATGGTGGGGGATGGCTTCTACCTCATGCTGAATTCCGAGATCGCCACGTCCGTCATGTTAGGCCATAACCATGATTATCGTCCTGTTGGATAATCATGGTTATGGCTGCATTAACCGTCTTCAGCAGGCGACGAGGAGTGCGCCTTTCAATAATCTCTGGGTGGACTCATAGCATATGGCGCAGTTCCCACAGATTGACTTTGTGCAACATGCGCGCGGGCTTGGGGCCCTCGCGGAAAAAGTCGCGTCGCTCCCGGCCTTGTCCGAAGCAATTGCGCGCGCAAGGCGGACCGCACAACGGCGATCCTGATCGACACTGACCCGAAACCGAACACGAAAGAGGGCGGCGCATGGTGGGATGTGGCCGTGCCGGAGGTTTCAACGCGCCCGCAGGTTAATAAAGCACGCACCAATTATGAACGTGCACGCAGGGCGCAGCGTATCGGAAACTGAACGCGGCCGTTTTGGGTCTGATAAAGAAGGACGGGCAATATGGCGATCAAAATCGGCACGAACCCTATCATCTGGTCAAATGATGACCTCCGATTCCTCGGGGTTACGACATCGCTTGACACCTGCCTGAGGGAAGCGCGGTTTGCCGGGATTGAAGGCATGGAAATGGGGCATAAATTGCCGACTTCCGCGCCTGAGCTGAAAAAGGTCCTTTCACCGCATAATATGGCGTTCATCTCCGGTTGATGGTCAACCAATCTGCTTGTTCATGATGAGGCGGCGGAAATCGAGGCCATTTCTGCTCATCTTCAATTGCTGAAGGAAATGGGGCGCAAGGTCTGCATCGTCTGTGAGACATCGAATTCCATCCAGCACGGGGCGTTTGACACGCCGCTTTCACAACGCCCCGTGCTGGATGATGCAGGCTGGGCGCTTCTGACCACGCGCATGACGCGGCTGGGGGACTATATTGCCCAGCAAGGGATTGACCTTGTCTATCATCACCATATGGGGACGGTGGTGCAGTCAAGGCAGGATATCGTGCGGTTTATGGATGAGACAGGCCCCTCCGTGAAGCTCTTGCTCGATACAGGCCACGCTTTATAGGGCGGTGCCGACCCCGCCGAACTGGCACGCACCTACCGAACACGCATCAAACACATCCACGCCAAAGACCTCCGCCCCTTTAAACGCGCGCAGGCGGATGTTTGCGAATGGAGCTTCCTCCGCGCCGTCCTCTCCGGCGTCTTTACCGTGCCGGGCGATGGCGGGATCGATTACCGCCGGATCTTCGCGGAATTGCCGGATTATGATGGCTGGGTGGTGATCGAAGCGGAACAGGACCCGCAACGCGCCAACCCGTTGGTTTACGTGCGGATGGGGCGAAATTATTTGGTGGATGCGTTGGGGGAAGGATGGGACAAATGTAACGTCCATGGCTGAGATTAGCGCACTCGACGCGTCTGAAGTTGATCGAAACAACTATACGCTTATCTTACAGGTAGATCATCGCTGTCTTTTAGGCCTATTTTAAAGACAAATTTTTTAAATCAAAGTATTGTGGATTCTCTTTTGAGAGGTTTATAATGTTCGAGACATCGGTGATGGTTACTTGAGGACATTGGGCTTAAATTGCAGTTTCGCGATGAAATCCTTGTTAGACAGCAAGACGACTAGCTTTCGTCAAAGCTCTTAAGTCGTTTATCGTTTAATTAGGGGCAATGACGAACGTTTCAGCCTTCATAAACGTGTGTCATCGGCGTCGAGATTAGAGGGGCTAAGTTGTTCGCCTTTTAGGGATCCTTTAACTGGTTCTTACCTATCGATTATTAATCATCGATATTGGACGTGCAACGAAGACGAACACTTGGATTCTTTGCACGCTTTAATTTTCGTTTTCAACTCAATCATCGAGGAAGTTAGTGGCGATTACCGATTTATATTTCAAACGTAAGAAGCGTGAACGGGGAGAAATATCGGACGTATACTCGTACGACCAACTCTCAAATAGTTTCAAGGTACAAGTAATAAAAATCATTTTGGATGTCGTGGGCGATATCAATTCTCCTTATGGTGAATCGAGTTTCCAGTTCTACAGAGAAATCGATTCGATCTTATCCAGGGAGCTAGGTCGTTTCTCAATAGGTCTTAGCGCTGACAGCCTGCAAGAAGACTTGTTCAACTTTTTTTGAAAGAGACCGACGTAGACTTGTGTCTTAGTTTCGTTGAACTCGTCTTCAGCAATATGCCCTTCGTGAGGCCGAGGTCAACTTACCCTAGTCCGATGTGGTCACCAGTAACTGTTTCAAGCGCAATAGAAGAATTGAACGGTAGATTTAACGAGCAAAGCATAGGTTATAGATTTGAATCAAACAGGATAATTCGCGTTGATTCGTAATTTGTGCGTTCTGAGGTTGTTAAACCTGTTCTCGAACTGTTGAGCGGACGCAATTTCAACGGCGCCAACAATGAATTTTTAAAGGCTCACGAGCACTACAGATATAAGAGATACGAGGAATGTATCAATGAGGCGTCGAAAGCCTTTGAGAGCTCTATGAAGTCAATTTGCGCGACTAACAGTTTGGAGGTAAAGTCAACGGATTCAACAAAAAGGCTGATCGAAACAATTTTCGCGAAAGGGCTTCTGCACGAATATTTGGAGCCTTACTTCGCATCGCTGCAAACTCTATTGAAGAACGGCATCCAATATTCTGTTTCTTGTCGATGCTGCGAGACGGTGAAGAGTCGATTTGATACGAATACGCCAGCATCTCCGATGTTTCGATAATTCTGTGACTTCCTTGACGACAATTTGGTCGGTCGCTTCTAACGACATTTCGTGACCCCCAAATTTGCCCCCAAATTTTTTTTGCTTGAACGGAAAGAAGCGAGAAATTTTGGGAGAGTTATTCTGTTTAAGGGGCTGCTTTTTGAGTTTTTTGGGTCACCTAGGTTTGTGCCAGGAAACGCCTCTGGCGGAGAGAGAGGGATTCGAACCCTCGGTACGCTATTAACGCACACACGCTTTCCAAGCGTGCGCCTTAAGCCGCTCGGCCATCTCTCCAGCGCTGGCGGAAGATAGCAAGCTTCCCGTCAAGCGCAAGGGGTTCTTGCGGCTTTTACGAACCGGGCTATCAATTCAGCGGATTTCACGCCGGGTCGGGTTTCAACGCCGGAGGAAACATCGACGGCTGGCGCGCCGGAGGTGGCAATGGCTTCAGCGACGTTTTCCGGCGTCAGCCCCCCGGCAAGCAGCCAGTTTTGCGGCGCTTTCCAGCGTTTCAGCGGTGCCCAATCCATAATGCGGCCATTCCCGCCGGGCCGACCATCTTCCGTCCGTGCAGCAGGTTCAATCACAAGGCCGTTACAAAGTGGCGCGTCGGGCAGGTCGGAAAGGGTGGTGACGGCGATGGAGACCCACACAGGCAGACCGAAACGCTGCCGGATTTCCGCCGCTCGCTCAGGCGAGTCGTAAATCTGCAAAATCGATAGGAGCGCGGCGGCCAATGCGTCCGCGATCTCATCATCCGAAGGTTTGACGAACAACCCCACCGCGCGGCGCACCGCCGAGTCCCCGAAGCGCGTCAGCAGCGCGCCAACCTCTTGCCGCGTCACAAAGCGTGGGGATCGCGCGTAAAACACAAAGCCGATCCAGTCCGCCCCGTTGTCCAGCGCGGCGGCGACGTTTTCGTGATCTCTCAGCCCGCAAATCTTGACGCCGACACTCATTTTGCGGCCTGGATCTCATCCTGAATGGCGCGGGCGGCCTGGGTGGGGTCAGGGGCCTGGGTGATGGGGCGACCAACGACAATCCAATCCGCCCCCATTCGGGCAGCTTCGCCGGGCGTCATGACACGTTTCTGATCGTGGCTCTGGCTTCCCGCCGGGCGGATGCCGGGGACGACCAGCGTGGGTTTCGCCCCGAATTCCTGACGGATCGGCGTGATCTCCTGCGCAGAGCACACCAGCCCGTCGGCCCCGGCACGCAGGACGACGTCCGCAAGGCGCATCACCTGTTCCGCCGGCGTGGCGTCAACGCCAATCTCGCGCAAACCGGTCGCATCCATACTCGTCAACACCGTGACGGCCAGCAGGGCGGGGCGGCTTTCAGCGGGGTAAGCCGCATCAATCGCCTTACGGGCCCGCGCAATCATCTCACGCCCACCCGCAGCGTGAATCGTGAGGAGGCAGGCATTGATGTGGGCCAGACTTTTCAACCCATGGCTTACCGTATTCGGGATGTCGTGCAGTTTAAGGTCCAGAAAAACGGGCTGGGTGCGGGATAAATCCTTGGCCGCATCAAATCCGCAGCCATAGACAAACTCCATCCCGAGTTTAATCGCATCCACGACACCCGCAAGCTGCGCCGCCCAGTTCTTCGCCTGGGTGATGTCGGCTGTGTCTAAGGCGGCGATGAGGCGGGTGCGCGGCGCGGGCTTATCGGTAAGGCTCACGGATGGTAAATCGTGGTGGCGGCGTCAAGTGGCGCCGACGGTGCCGGTTGTGGCATCGGGCGCGGCGCCGAGGCGCTCATGCAGGCTGACAAGCTGCGTCTGGAGGGTCTGGACCTGTTGCTCAGCCTTGCGGGCGCGTTGACGCTGACGGAAACCGTCGACGGATGACATGGCGGCACCAAAAAGCGCGCTGGCTATGCCGACGACAAGCACAAGAATATTGACCGGTAGTTTAATGTCGAAATTGATCATTTTTAGCGTGGCAGTATCAAGATTGCTGAGGGCAAAAATAATCAGTATGACTAGAAAGATGATAATAAAAAGCAGGCGCAACATCGTCTCACTCCGCAGGTAACCAGATGAGAAACATCTCTCCAGCCCACACGGTTGCAAACTAGCCTGAGCCGCTTCGGTCATCAAGTCTTCGTGTCAGGTGATGGTCCGGATGCCAGGCTGAAAGGATCTTTTCACCCCGTAACATAGCGTCTGCTTCAGGCGGCACGTCAGTATTCCGGGCTTAAAGCTTTGATTGAATTCAGCATATTTCCGAAAGTCACCAAGCGTTAAAAATCTGCATAAATGGGGCGGGATGGGTTGTTTGGCCAAAGCCTTTCGCGATATCAATTGCAGCAAAATAATGTTCGTCTGGGTTTGACGTCAGGATGTCGGTCCGAAAGCCCGCGTGGCGATCTGCAGGAAAGGAATGCGGTTGGATCAGGCGTAGGAACATAAGCCGCTATGGGCAGAGTTTGACCTCTCCTGGTATCGCCAGCGATACCAGGAGGAAATTATCAATATCGCCCGTGATGTCACTGATGAAAATCTGGAGGCTTTCTGGCGCGATTTCGGCTCAGCCTACGGACATTCGCCCAATCGTTATTTTGATGAAGTCTTTTACCGTCGCAATAATCGCTCCGTCGGCGACGGCATTCATCGGGGTATCTTTGTGTCCGGTTTCCAGCATTATGACAAGATCGGCTTCTGCGCGCCTCACTGGATGTTCGATGAAACGGGGTATTTTATCCATAATCCCGATCTGACCATGCGTCGTCTTAAAGATGAGGGGCTGCGCAATGGCTATGATCATTATCTGCGCTTCGGCCAGAAAGAGCAGCGCATCAGCACGCCGTTTTTTGACCCTGACGTGCTGCGCATCTCACTTTTCCAGGCGCGTCAGGGTTATTTCAGTCCTCAGGGTGAGTTTACCCGGTTTCAGGAGGATACGACCGTCGCATCGCTTCGATGCTCATGGTATTTTGATCCTGACTGGTATCTTGAACATTACCCCGCCGTGCAGGAGATGATCACGGAAGGGGCGTATTTCTACGCCTTGCAACATTATCTCTCAAATGACTCACCGACGGCCTTCAATCCCAATCCTTATTTTGACGATGGCTGGTATCGTGAAATTTATCAGGATGTGGCGACTGAGGTCGCGCTGGGTAAATTGCGTAATGGATATGAGCATTTTATCCGCTTCGACCTGAAGGAAGGGCGTCTGCCAATGGAAGGGGCGGTTCTGCAACCCCAATCCATCTGCACCATGCGTGATAATGCGTTCCTCTCCTATATCCGCACCGATAAAATACTCTTCCTCAAGACGGGTCTCGTCGTCACGGAGGCGAGTGCGCTCTCAATTATTGATCAGCTTGATGCCGAGGCGGACTTGCCGTCATCGCACCGCTGATCCTCGATCGCAATGGCAGGGTTCAGGAGGCCGGCCAGCATCTATGGCGCGATGGCAGTCTCTATAACTTCGGGGAGGGGGCGGAAAGTACATGCCCGGCCCTGCAAAACCGACGTCCCTGCGACTCTGTCGGTGGAGATGCCTATCTCTGCCACAAGGAGAGTTTCGTCCGGGCAGCGCATGAGGATGATTTTGCCACGGCCGGTTACCGCTTCCCGACGCTGGACGCCCGCCCGAGGGAGAGGAACGTTGCGTGCAGAATTATTTATGACCCCAGCCTGGTCATTCACAATCTGTCCCGGGATGAAGGCTTCGAGGTGGAAGGCGATGGTGATCGCGCGAAATTTATCAAACAATATGGTGATTTCTGCGCCTATCGACCGGTGAAAGCCGCCCACTCTGCCGCACTTGGTGCCTCCGTCAAGTTGTTGGTGCGTCGGGTGATGATGATCACCGATGATCTGCCGGGATATAAGCCTTATGCGGCTTCCTTGCGTCTGGCCTCCACCGTCAGGGATATGGTTGCCCTCGGGCTGAAGGTCACGATTTTCTCAGTCACGCCGCGAGAGGCGCAGGATGCGAAGCTTCGTCGTTTCTTCGACCCCGAAGTTGAATTGGCGCAGGCATCCGCGGATGTGACATTGCAATCCTTCCTGAAGGCGCGCGCGTTGCTTTGATTATGTCTGGTTTGACGGGCGCGGCTCGTCCCTCAGATATGGGGTGCGTTGACGGCCGCGCAGGATGGTTTTCCGCTGACAGGTTACGTTTGCGATGCGCGCCAGCCGGCCTTTGAGACAGGCACACGCCGGACACCGATTATGGGTGCACGGGACGGGTGGGAAACCCCGTCTGAGGAGGCGGTTCTGAAGGAAGAAGAACTCACCCGCCTTCTCTGGCTCTTTCAATCTATCGTTGTCGCCAGTGAGCATGAAGTCGCAGCCCTGCAGAAATCAGGTATCGAAAAATGTTGCAGCCTGCCGATCGGTGAGCAGAGGGGGAACGCGAAATCCTTCCGGGAGCGTGTCGATCTTCTCTTCGCCCTGCCGGTGCTTGAGCGGGGCGATGTCGGATATCGCGCCCTACATTGGACATTACGGGAGATTATGCCGTGACTGGAGAAGAAACTGGGCCACCCGGTGCAGCTACATGTCAGCGCGGTGCCTGAAAATATCCCCCTGCTGACCAGCCTGCGACATTACATCCATCTCGGCGCGCCCCTTGAGGGGGGTCCGCTCGAAGCACTTTGCGACAGGGCGCGCTTGATGATTGACCCGTCAGATGCCTCACTTTCCCTCACTGTTGAGGCGGAATGCGCCTTAAGTCACGGCCTCCCCGTCATCGCTTCAGGTGAAGGGGTGGAGAATGGCGTCGTCTATGTGTCCAACGCGCCGGAACTCTTCGTTGAGGCCATCGCCACACTCTATGAAAATGAGGAAGCCTGGGACATCTACTCTGAATATGCGCGCCGCGACGCGCCGAAGAGGGAGGATAATCTCGCAAATTTAAAAGCGATCCTCATGTCGTCCAAATCGCATGAAAAGGAATGATAATATGTCGCAGATGTTGGAGCAAGTTCTTGCGGAAATTGATCGCACGCTGGAGGCGAGTCTCGCTCGGCTTGAGACATTCCTCAGAATTCCGAGAATCTCAACTCGGCCGGAGCATAAGGCGAATTGCCGTCGGGCCGCAGATCACCTCGTCTCTGACCTGACATCAATCGGGTTTGAAGCAAGGACGGAAGACACGCCGGGTCATCCCATGGTTGTCGCCCATATATCGGCAGACCAGCCTGAAAACGCCGCCCATGTGCTTTTTTACGGTCATTACGACGTGCAACCGACCGACCCTAAGGTTTATGGCGTCATCCACCGTTTGAACCGGTGATTGAAAATTAGGATGGGCGCAAGGTCATCGTGGCGCGGGGCCTCGGACGATAAGGGCCAGGTAATGACATTTATAGAGGCCTGCCGCGCCTGGAAGAAACTCACAGACAAGCTCCCTGCTTCTGTATCATTTCTGATTGAGGGGGAAGAGGAAAGTGGGGGCGAAAATCTTCTACCTTTCATGAAGGCGCATCGCGATGAGTTGCGCGCTGATATCGCCCTCATCTGCGATACGGATATGCCGGATCGAACAACCCCCGCCATCACGACCAGCCTTCGTGGCCTGCTGGCTGAGGAAGTGACGGTAAGCTGTGCGCAGCATGACCTGCATTCCGGCATGTTCGGAAACGTCGCGCGTAACCCGGCAGAGATATTAGGGCGTATTATCGGTTCCTTACGCGATGAGGCCGGGCGCGTTGTCCTTGCCGGTTTTTATGACGGCGTCGCAACGCCCTCTCCGGAAATCCGTGTGCAATGGAAGACCGTTTTCCCCGATGATAAGGCGATCCTTCAACCGCTGGGTCTGACGGATGCGGCGGGTGAACGCGATTTTTCGGCAATTGAGCAGATCTGGGCGCGGCCGAGTTTTGAGGTTAATGGCATCATCAGCGGTTATACGGGCGAGGGGTTCAAAACCGTTATCCCGGCGAAAGCGACCGCTAAAATCTCCTTCCGCCTCGTGCCGGGTCAGGACCCGCAGAAAATCCGGGAGACCTTCCGCGCTTATGTGGAATCCTTGCTGCCAACGGATGCGAAGGTGCAATTCACGTCGCATGGGGCGTCATCGGGCTCTCGATTGGCGCAGGCCGGTCAATTCCTTGAAAAAACCCGCGCGGCCCTTCAGGATGAATGGGGTAAGCCCGCTTTGATGATCGGTTGTGGCGGGTCGATCCCCGTTGCGGGGGAGAGGTCAAGGAGGCACTGGATATGGATGCGCTTCTCGTCGGATTTGCTCAGGATGATGACCGCATCCATTCCCCGAACGAGCAATATGGGCTTGAGCAGTTCCATCGCGGCATGCGGTCCTGGGTGCGCATCCTTGCATCCTTTGCCGCCTGAAGCCCGTATGACGGCCCGCCCGCCTCTTCCTTCGATTGCCATCACGATGGGCGACCCTGCCGGAATCGGGCCGGAACTGATCGCGCCACTTTGGCAATCCCTGCGTCAAAGCGGGCCTGGCTTCGTCTGGCTGGGCGACCCACGCCTTCTGCCAGATCATGTGCCGCATGAAATCGTCGCGTCACCGGACGCGGCGCTTTCATGTTTTGCCACGCGCCTGCCCGTCATGCCGGTCACGCTACAGGAACGCGCGGAGGCGGGGCGCCCCGATCCACGTCATGCCCCTTCGATTATCGCGTCGATAGAGCGCGCGACCCGCCTGGCGCGAGAGGGGAAGGTCGCCGCCATCGTCACCAGCCCGATCAGCAAGCATGTCCTGAAAGATGCGGGCTTCGATTTCCCCGGGCATACGGAATATCTCGCGCATTTATGCGATGTGCCCGGCGCGGAGGTGATGATGCTTGTCTCGCCGCATCTTCGCGTGGTGCCGGTGACGATCCATGTCAGTCTGCGTGACGCTATCGCGCAGTTGGACACGCCGCTTATCGAAAAAATCGGCACCACCTTAATCACCTCTTTACAGAGAGACTTCAATATTAAGACGCCGCGCATCGCAGTTGCGGGGCTCAACCCCCATGCGGGTGAAGCCGGGTATATGGGCGATGAGGAAGCCCGCATCATTGCGCCGGCGATCACGGCCCTGCGCCGCTTCGACGCGGAGATTTCCGATCCCTTGCCGCCAGATACGATGTTCACAACGCAAATGCGGGGGACGTATGATGTCGCCCTCTGCATGTATCATGATCAGGCGTTGATCCCACTTAAAACGCTGGATATGGCGCATGGCGTCAATGTCACGCTCGGGCTGCCGATTGTGCGCACATCGCCTGACCATGGTACAGCTTTTGACATTGCCGGGCGCGGCATGGCAGATGGGTCAAGCATGTTCGAGGCCGTCCAGCTGGCGCATAAACTGGCAGCGCACCGGCGTCGCGCGTGACAGGGATTTAGAATGATTCGTCTCGGCATTAACATCGATCACGTCGCGACATTGCGGAATGCGCGGGGCGGGACCTACCCGGACCCCGTTCGCGCGGCGCTGGAAGCGGCAAAGTATGGCGCGGACGGGATCACCGCTCATTTGCGGGAGGATCGGCGTCACATTCGGGATGAGGATATGCGGCGTCTGAAAGCCGCGCTCACCATCCCCCTCAACTTCGAAATGGCGGCGACGGATGAGATGGTCTCCATTGCCAGCGCATTGCGCCCTCACGCCTGTTGCCTGGTGCCGGAACGGCGGCAGGAAGTGACGACGGAAGGCGGGCTGGATGTCGCCGGGCAGAAGGATACGCTGGCCCCCAAAATCCGGCGGCTTCAGGAGGCGGGTATCCGTGTCTCGCTTTTCATCGATCCCGATGCGGCGCAGATCCATGCTGCCGCGGCGCTGAACGCGCCGGTTATCGAGTTACATACAGGGTCCTACGCGGGAGACCCGTCTGAGGACGCTTTGACGCGCCTTCGGGATGGGGCCGATCTGGCAGGGTCGCTGGGGATCGAGCTCCATGCGGGACACGGGCTGACAACCACGAATGTTGGCGCCATCGCGCGTTTACCGGGCTTGAAAGAGCTGAATATCGGTCATTTCATTATGGGTGAGGCCATTTTCATCGGGTTGGGGCAGGCCATTACTGACATGCGCTATGCGATCGAAAAGGGCAAAGGAGAATCCGGTCATGACCGCCGCAAATGAAATCCTGCCGGTCATCACGCTGACCGTCGATGAAACGCTGCCATTGCGGCAGGCTGTGCTTTGGCCATCCCTGACATTGGATGGGTGTCGAGTTGAGGGCGATGCACAGGCGCGCCATTACGGCATGAAAATCAATGAAGAGGTCGTTTGCTGCTTCTCAGTATTCGATATCGGTAATCACTGCGTGCGACTGCGCAAATTCGCAACGGCGGCTGCGTGTCAGCGCAAAGGTTATGGCGGCTATCTGCTTGAGCACGTCATGCGCCTTCTGCAGACGGAGCATGTGGCTAGCGTCGTGCTGGATGCCCGCCTTACAGCCGCGCCATTTTACGAGAAACACGGCTTTACCGCGATCACCGAGATTTTCAAAAAATCGGGCGTCGCGCATGTGCGGATGGAGCGCCGCCTGACCTGACATTGCGGATTGGGCGCCTGAAATCCCGTTTGTCACTTCGCGGGTTTTTGGGAGGTGTCCGTGACGGGGGAGGTTGGGTCCGGTTTCACAACAGGCACTTCCTGCGCCGAATAAATTGCGGGTGGATGACGGACGCAGCCACGCACAATGACGGCGCAAATCCCGTCTGAGCCGACCACCTCATCCGTGTCGCCCGTATAATGCACCTCTGAAACGCGGTCATAATCCAGACGCATGACCGCCGTGCAATTCGTCCCGCCCCCGCTCAGGAGGTTTTGGATCAGATTGGCGATATCGCCGACCGGGATGAGTGTCATGCCGGAAGCAGTCTCTACGGCTTTTGACCTCGTATATTGGTAGAGCTCGATATGGTCGCCAACTTTTTCCTTCTTGGCGAGAACGCCGGCACAGGCTTGCAATTGCTGCGATGACAGCCCGACCAGTTGAGACTCTGCCAATCGTGCATTGCGCGAGTCAAAAAAGCCGCATCCGTTGAGAACCGTGAGGATCGAAGCGGCCATGAAATATGTCGCATGTCGCATCTGGGTCCTCTCAGCCATTGTCAGGCTTTTAAAAGCCTGAAGGCCGGGAAGTTGCGTCTTTCATGGCAAATCGCGATGACCCGGCCATGCGGGTCATGCGCTTTTACGAGAGGATACCGGGGAATTGTCAGCATTCCAGACTTTATCCGACAGGTTCATCCTCGGACGCCTGAAGGCAATCCAGTCGTTGGAACGTGTATTTAATGTCGTGGAAGCTCCGGATTTTCTCCATCGCGCTCTGCTTCCATGCCGTATTGCCCTCTCGGCAGACCTGAGCGCCGTTGAGCGGGCTGTACCGAGCGATTGAAATCAGCGCCAGACCACCGAATGTATCATTAACAATCCGGAGGCGGATGGCGCGACGCAAAATCGGAAAAGCCGTCTCAGGCGCATGATCCATCAGAGCGCGCAGATCGGACCGTGGCAAAACCGGGTCAGCCTTGGCAATCGCCTGCGCGACGACGTGCCAGCGATTTTGCTGGGTCAAAACGGTCGCCGCAATAGTGGCGCCCCGATTGGCCATGGCATCAGCGATGACGCGGGGCGTCGCCAGCACATCTGAATGTGCATAATGCGGCGGGCTCGGCAGAAGCAATGAATTAATGGCCGCGATGAGCTTGATCATGCCCCCCTTATCGCAGCAAGGGCATGGCAAGCTCAAGGCGTAAATGGGGCAAAAAGGAGGCATCCTCGCGAGGGAGGGTTTCGGATGGGCGGGAGATGCTTTAAACAGGCGTCTTCACGCATGCAGGAAGAAATTTGACATGGCTATTATCACGTCATCCGAAATTCAACGTCTGCAGGAGACGTTGCGGCGTCTTCTGGGGTCGCCGGGCCTCATCGTCAATGCGCCGCCACGGCCCGGCCTATCTGTCGAGCTCGCCGCAAATGGGGAAGTGATCGGAACAATCCATCGGGATGAGGATGAGGGCGAAGTTTCCTACGCGATCCACATTACGGTGCTGGAGGAAGATCTCCCCCCGGCCAGCTGACCGCCTTTCTGAAGACAGGCTGCGTCGACGCGGCGCCTCTCACAATTGACAAGAAGGCCGTGCCGTTCGGTTTCAGGTCGTCTCAGCGTAAATTCTGGTGCTCTGGCGCGCGCGATGGCATATTGATGGGATGAGCATCGGCAATCCGCATCGCGCCTGTCTGACGGCAGAATTTTCTCTCGCAAAATGCGGGCCGAGTCTTGCGCGGAGATGTTTTCCAAATTTCCTGATGCTGCTCGCGATGGGCATCCTCATCGCGCCTGCTGCGTCAGACGCGTCCCCGTCCCGCAAGAAAGCGGCGCGCCACAATCATGTGGCGCACAGCGCCCACGCCGCGCAAAAGCCACATGCGCGCCGGAAAGCACCGCGCCGCGCGGCCAAACACGTTGCCGCGCACGTATCGAAGTCAAATCTCCGACCGAAAACAAAGCAAACAGCGCTCCCCGCCGCGCCAGCCACACCCAACGCTGCCATGGGAAAGGCTGCTCTGGCGGCCCTTGCTGCGGAAGCGCAGGCGGAGAGGATGCCGGCAAATAAGGGCTCCCAAACCGGACTGCCACTGCCGCGCCTTGCGGCGCTGCGATCAGATAAAGTGTTCTTCCGGCGTGGACCGGGCCAACGTTATCCGATTGAGTGGATTTATCGTCGGCGTGGCCTTCCCGTAAAAATTGAGCGGGAATTCGATGTGTGGCGCCTTGTCGAAGATAGTGACGGCGTCAAAGCCTGGGTGCATCAGGCCACATTATATGGCCAGCGACATTTCGTCATTCCATCCATCAATGCGCCTCTGGAAACGGGCGCGCATGTCGATGAAAAATCATCCCCCACACATGCTGACCCGCAGATTGTCGGTTATCTGACAGAGGATGAAATGCAGGCCCATGCCCAGCATGTGGCCAGGCTGTATCATAACCCCGATACACAGTCCCGCGTTGTGGCGGTTCTGCGGCCGGGCGTTGTCGGGCGCCTGCGTGTTTGCGCAGCCGCTTCCGATTGGTGTCAGGTTAATGTAAAGGGTTATAAAGGCTGGTTAGAACGGAAAAATATCTGGGGACTCCTCCCCGATGAGGTTCTGAAGCCGGATTGAGCTTAAAAGGCGAATACGACGTTGATACCGGAGACCTTGATGACGATTTCTCGACCCACAGCGCATGTCCTTTCGGGAGGAGCTGTTAGAAAGCCTGGCCTGCGACGCACAAAAATCGTGGCCACGCTGGGTCCAGCCTCCTCAACTTATGAGATGATCCGGGCGCTGGCCGTGGGTGGCGTCAATATGTTCCGTCTCAATTTTTCCCACGGTACGCATGAGGATCACGCAGCCCGACATAATATCGTGCGCGATGTCGAGGCGGAACTGAAACGCCCGCTGGCTATCCTGGCCGACCTTCAGGGACCGAAACTTCGTGTCGGCACCTTCGCGGAAGGGCGGGTCAAGCTTGAGAAAGGTGCCAAATTCCGCCTTGATCTGGATCGTGCGCCTGGCGACACGCAACGCGTCTGCCTTCCACACCCGGAAATCATCGAAGCGGCACGACCGGAGAGTCACCTTCTGCTTGATGACGGTAAAATGCGGTTGCGTGTGCTTTCCGGTGACGCGTCGCATCTCCTGACAGAGGTTGAGGTGGGCGGCTTCCTCTCCGATCGGAAGGGCGTCAATGTCCCGGATGTCGCTTTACCAATCCTCGCATTGACGGAAAAAGATCGCCGGGATCTCGATTTCGCGCTGGAGCTTGGCGTTGATTACATCGCCCTCTCATTCGTGCAGCGCCCGGAAGATGTGCTTGAGGCGAAGGAGATCGCCAAAGGTCAGGCATGGATCATGACCAAACTGGAGAAACCCCAGGCTGTGGCGCGATTGAGCGAAATCATTGCCGTATCGGACGCTGTCATGGTGGCGCGTGGCGATCTCGGCGTTGAGTTGCCGGCTGAGGAAGTCCCGATTGAGCAGAAGCGCGCCATCGCGGAGGCCCGCTTTCAGGGCAAACCGGTTGTGGTGGCGACTCAGATGCTCGAGAGCATGATCAGCGTGCCGACGCCAAAGCGGGCTGAGGTCACGGACGTTTCCAATGCGGTTTATGATGGAGCGGATGCGGTCATGCTTTCCGCGGAGAGTGCCTCTGGCCAATATCCGCTTGAGGCTGTCGGCGTGATGGCGCGCGTGACTCGACGCATTGAGCAGGATCAGGAATGGAGTCCGCAGGATGGGGCTTTCCGCCCCGATAGTGACGGCACCGTCAACGGCGCGATTGCCGAGGCGGCCTGGCAGGTTGCGGAGTCGATTTCCGCTGCTGTGATCGTCGCTTACACGGCGAGTGGGCTCGGCGCCCTGCGCATCTCGCGAGAGCGTCCGGAATGCCCCATTCTGGCCCTGACGCCAAATGATGATGTTGCGCGCCGTCTCAATGTGGTGTGGGGCGTCTATGCCATGTCGGTGGGGCAGGAGATGCCGGTCCTGAATGTCGAGGCTGTGGTGGATCAGGCGGTCGAGCTGGCTGTGTCAGAGGGTTACGCCAAGAAGGGCGATAAGTTGGTCCTCCTGATGGGCCTTCCCTTCGGCACGATGGGCGCGACCAACACTTTGCGCGTCGTCACCGTCTGACGCTCGCGCCCGCGACATAAGCGGCCTGCCCGGGCCGCGACGTCCTCTGCTTTCACCACACCGACATTCAGCCGACGCGCAGAGGGGCCGCGTTGGCCGGTGTGGGGCGAGAGGCCGACCTGTCGACGTGACCGGAAAAGCCTGGTAGTCGTGGCGTGAGATGCGCAGGGTCTTGCGCTTGCTCACGATCCACCAGGCTTTTCCGGATGCGCCGCCCTCTCTCTATGGCATCAATGATGCGTGACTCATCATCATCACGAATGGCGCGCGCCAGATCCTCAACATCATCCTGAAAACGCGCCAGCGTCTCCAGAATAGCATCTTTATTGGAGAGGAAAATATCGCGCCACATCACTGGGTCCGAACCGGCGATACGCGTGAAATCCTTAAAGCCGGTGGCGGCGTAATCCAGAACGGCCGTGCGGTAGGTTTCCGACATTTTATCGGCCGTGTCGCAGATCGTGAAGGCGATCAGATGCGGGAGGTGGCTGACAATCGCGCAGATGCGATCATGCTCCGATGCTTCCATCATGCGCGTTTTGGCGCCGAGCGCCCGCCAGAAGGTCACCAGCCGATCCACATCCGGTTTTTTCGCCTGGGAAGTGGGAGTGATGAGACACCAGCGATTTTCAAAAAGCGTGGCGACTCCGGCGTCGGGCCCGGAAAACTCCGTCCCCGCCATGGGGTGGGCTGGGATGTAGGAAATATCCTCTCGGAGATAGGGCGCGATGTCCGCAATGACAGATTGCCGTGTGGATCCGACATCGGTCAGTGTGGCACCGGGTTTCATATAGGGGAGTGCGATACGGGCCGTCTCGGCAATGTGGCTGACGGGCGCGCAAATCACCACGCAATCCGCCTCCTTGACAGAAGCGGCAATGTCCGGCAGATAAAGATCGGCAAGCCCCAGCGCCCGCGCTCGCGTGACGACATCGGGTGCAATATCGTAGGCAACGCTGTGCGACGCGATATCTGGCTTTTCCCTCATGCCACGTAGAATGGACGCGCCGATCAGGCCGATGCCTAAAATGCAGATTTTATTATATATGGCCATGATCGGGGCTTAACAGCCTGAGCGTGGGGGTCAAGCCCCTAGATGAGGCGGTCGGTTATGGTTCGGCTGAAAGCTGTGCGTCATCCGCGTGCAGGTTACGGAGACTTCGTCACTCATAAAGCTGCCAGATAATGATGACGGGGATGCCGATCGCCAGGTCACGCCCGCGCCGGAGGAGGGGGATCACCACGCCGCTATCGGCACTGACGCCGACGAGCAGGCCAAGGGCGATATAAGCGGCCTCTGCACGCCCAACGCGGCAGGGACGACAAAGGAGGCGGACATGATGCCGCAGAAATGCCTTCAATGGCGATGGCCGCGATAAAGCTGATCGGTGCACCCAGAAGATGAAGTGCGAGATAGGTAATGCCCGCGCCACTGATCCAGGCAAGCAGATGCAGGAAGGCACTGAGGGCGACGCGGCCAGGGCGCGCCCATAATGCTTCCAGATAGGATTGAAATTGATGAATATTGTCGTTGATCAGCGCGCCTCAACTATGGGTAATGTGATCGCTCAAAGCCAGACCAAGGCGGCGGAGCAGCGCACCGCCCTATGTTGCGTCCAGATAAATCCGGCCACGCCGATGGCGATGATGCTGATGCCGATGAGGGCGGCGGGCACCGTAAATTGCGCGGCGCCGCTGTGACGCGTCAGGCACAGGATCGCCAGCAGGACAAAGGCGATCTGGCCGAGCACTTCGGTCGTGATATCAACGATATTGGCGGCGGCGGCCTCTGCAAGGCCGATCGGCGGCTTGCGACTGCGCGCCGGGCGCTTTTTACAGGTAGCCCGGACGCCGACAATCATGCCGCCTAATTGCGAGAAAGGGAGGCAATTACTGACAGCATCCCGGACGGCTCGTGCGCCGATGGCCCGGCCAAGGTCCAATTGAGGGCAGGCCGCAAACCACGCAACTCCCAGAAAGATATTGACCACCAATTGCGCGAGGACAATTTCGACAAAGCCCCAGGCACCCAGATGTGCGAAAGCATCCAGAATGGGACGCACACCCAGTTTGGCCATGATCACCGTGATGACAGCGACGCCAAGGAGGAAGAAGAGGGAGCTGATTGTCTTCAAAGAAAAGGGTCGTCCGGCTTGGTTAAAAGGCGCGGACACGCTGGCGCTGTTGCCAGCTCAACCCATAGCCTCAGGCAGATACCGTCAGGGAATACAGCCCCGAAACACCGGGCTGGCTTTACACCATATTGAAGGCGGATATCATCCTAAAATTTCACTTTACTTTCTTAACGGTTCGGTTGCTTTAGATGACTTTACTGGTATGTCTACGACTCTGACGATTTTAATGAGATTTAGGGCGGGCGATGACAGATTGCATCTTTGTTACGGGCGCCACAGGGTTTGTTGGCTCTGCCGTCGCGCGCCAATTGAGCGCGCGTGGGTATCGACTGAAACTGCTGGTGCGAAATGCGGCAAACCGCGCGAATATCGCGGATTTCAAGGCTGAAATCGTGACGGGCGATCTGCTTTCCCCGCAAAGCTATGCCCACGCCCTCAAGGGTTGCCGCTATCTCTTCCATGTCGCGGCTGATTATCGCCTCTGGGTGCCTGACCCGACGAAGATGATGCGGGCTAATGTTGAAGGCACGCGGCAACTCATGCTTGCCGCGCTTCAGCATGGGGTGGAGCGGATCGTCTATTGCTCTTCCGTTGCGGCGCTGGGGCTGACGAAGGATGGTCGCCCCGCTGATGAGACGACGCCTGTCTCAGAGCATGATATTATCGGCGTCTATAAGTGGTCCAAATACCGGGCGGAGCAGGAGGTTCTGCGCCTCGTCCTGGAACGCCAGCTCCCGGCTGTTATCGTCAACCCGTCCACGCCTGTCGGGCCCTGTGACATTAAACCGACACCGACTGGCCAGATGATCCGTGACATGATTGGCCAGCGCATGCCCGCCTATGTCGATACAGGTCTCAACATCGTGCATGTCGATGATGTCGCGCATGGACATTTATTAGCGCTTGAGAAAGGCAAAATTGGCGAGAAATATATTCTCGGTGGTGAAAATCTGATGCTGGATCGGTTCTTCTCCCTGATCGGGGAAGTCGCTTGCGTCAAAGTGCCCAAAATCAAACTCAAGCAATCCTGGCTGGTGCCTGTGGCGATTATTTCAGAGTGGCTGTCCCGTGGTTTCGGGACGACACCACGCGTCACGCGGGAAACGCTTGCCATGTCGCACAAGAAAATGTTTTTTTCATCTCTCAAAGCACAGCAGCATCTGGGATATGCGCCCCGTGCCGCGCGGGAAGCCGTTATTGAGGCTGTTGCATGGTTTCGTGCCCATCCGGTAGAGAAACGCTAGGACTCGCCTCCAGGTGATTTCCGTGACGTGATAAGGCGGGCGCGGGCGGTTTTCACGTCTGTCATAAAGCTGATAAGCTTGACCCTCACCCATCTGAGTGACGCGCAACCCTTTACACAGGTTATTGCGCGATATTGCTGGTAAAAATGAGGGAAGAATATGCCATGTGACGCGGATTTAAGCTGGGTTGGCCCCGATGTTACCTCAGGAAAAGGGGCGGGGGATGAGAATTTCCCGGTCGGCACCCTGCTGATTTCCCGCCGGAATCGCGGTCATATCATGGCTTATTATCATTTCGCGCGTTGCATCGATGATATTGCCGATGATCCCACCCTCCCGCCGGACCAGAAAGCGGCGCGCCTCTCCGCGATGAACGCAATATTACGCGGGGCCGACGCGCCGATTGGGCGTCACGATGCGGCGACGGCGGAGACCCTCCATCGACATTTCAAAAAGCTCGACCTTCCCTATGAAGTCGCGTCCGACCTCATTAAGGCGTTTCAACAGGATGTCACGAAATCCCGATATGCGAATTGGGCGGAACTGGTCGATTACTGCAGTTTCTCCGCCAATCCTGTCGGGCGGTTCCTGCTGTTGCTGCATGGTGAATCGGTGGATATTCTCCCGCGCTCCGACGCGCTCTGTACGGCGCTGCAGGTCATTAACCATCTTCAGGATGTGTCGACGGACCTTAAACGACTTGATCGCTGTTACCTTCCGCAGGACTTCCTCACGCAGGAGGGGGCTGAGGTCGGGGATGTGGCGTTTTCGCACAGTAAGCCCGGTTTGAGACGGGTTTTTGACCGTATGCTGGATGAGATCGACTCCCTGAATGATCAGGCTGCGACCCTGCCCCCCCTTATACGCAATCGACGCATGCGCATTTACACGGCGATCATCGTCGCATTATCCCGCCACCTTGCGTGCCGCCTTCGGCGGGAGGACCCCGTCGCGGGCCGGGTCAAACTCTCATTATGGGATGTGGTGCGGTCTTTGGGGACAGACAGCCGCCGCCTGATCTAAAGGATCCCACACCGCCGGAACGCGCAAGATCCGACGTCTTTCCTCATGCGTGCCGACATGATTCGCGGGCCGGGCGCCCTCGTCGCTATTTGGCGTTTTGCCATTCTGTGGTGTAAAGAAGGGCGGATCATGCTTCGGTCCGCTGTGTCAACGCCGCGTCCTTTAAAAGCAGATTACTTAACGGTTTGGGGTGTTCTTTTGACTGGATCACGTTTTGACCGCGTATTGGGTTGTCACGCAGCAGATCTGGCGGCTGTTGAGGCGATTGTCACGCGGGCAGGCACTTCTTTTGCCAAAGGTATGCATATCCTCTCGCGGGAGCGCCGCTACGGCATGTTCGCGATTTACGCGTTCTGTCGTGAGGTGGATGACATTGCCGATGGCGATACGAAGGTCGAAAATCCGGTTGAAGAGCTTGAGGCGTGGCGTGCCCGTGTCGCACATATCTTTCAGAATGAAACGCAGAACGCGCTTGACCGGGTTCTCGCTGCGACAATCCAGGAATTTGACCTGCAGCAGAAGGATTTCGACGCCGTCATTGACGGCATGCTGATGGATGTCCCCGATCCGGTCATCGCGCCGGATGAGGCGGCGCTTAATCTTTACTGTGATCGTGTGGCTTCCGCCGTGGGTCGTTTGTCCGTCCGGGTTTTCGGAGACGCGTCGGAGGAGGCGGAGCGTGTCGCGCACCATCTCGGCCGCGCTTTGCAGATGACGAATATCCTGCGTGATATCAAGGAAGATGCGGATCGCGGACGCTTATATCTCCCGAAGGAATTATTATCGCGGTTCAAAGTCCGGGCAGAGCCGCAGGAGGCGCTTTACGCACCTGGACTTGACGGTTTGGCACGTGTCCTGGCGAAGCGCGCGCATGATCATTACCGCCTCGCATGGGCCGCCATGAAAAAATGCGGGAAGAAGCCAATGCGCCCCGCCGCCATGATGGCCGCGTCCTATCAGCTCATCCTCTACGCGCTTGAGAAACGCGGCTGGACACAGCCGGAAAAGCCCGTGCGCGTCAATAAGGCGCTGCGCCTGGCGCGCTCGCTGATTGTCGGGTTTCGTTAGTTATAATGCCCATGATCCACGTTATCGGAGGGGGGCTGGCAGGATTATCCGCCGCCGTTGAATCACTCGGCAACGCAAATGTGCGCTTGTATGAAAGCGCCAGAAACTGCGGGGGGCGTGTCCGGTCTTTTTATGACAAAGCCCTCGACCGACGGGTCGATAATGGCAATCATCTCGTGCTCTCTGCCAATCGCGCAACGTTTCGCTTTCTGGGGCTGATCGGCGCCTATGACGACCTGACCGGGCCCGGCGCACCGATCTTCCCCTGGCATGACGTGGCGACAGGCGAATCCTGGGTGTTGCGCCTCAATGAGGGACGCTTTCCATTCTGGGCATTCTGTCCCTCCCGGCGCGTGCCGGGAATGCGGTGGCGTGACCTCGCCGTGATGTTGCGGTTACTGCGTTGTCAGCCGGATGACGTGGTGGCGTCCTGCCTCGGAAACGATGCTTTATCCCGACGATTACTGGCCCCGTTCGCGGTTTCCGCTTTGAATACGCCGATCGATGCGGCGGGGGCGTCGCTTCTGAAAAAGGTCGTTCAGGAATGCCTTCTTCAAGGCGGGCGGGCATGTCGGCCTTTCTACCCGAAACTTGGCCTGTCGGAAACGTTTGTGACACCGGCAGAGGCCCATCTGGCGCGTATGCGGGCTGAGGTGCGGACAGGGTGTCGCGTGACAGGGCTGCAAATTCAGGAGGGTCGGGTTAGTGGTTTGGAGGTGGGCGCGGAAGTCATCGAGATCGCCCCGGATGACCAGATCGTGATCGCGACACCAGCACCCGTGGCGGCCAGCCTGCTCCAGCCCTTCTGGCCGGAATTGACCGTGCCGGATGCGTTTCAGAGCATCATTAATGTGCATTTCGCCCTTCCGACGCTCACGACCTATCATGGTGAGGCAGGCCGGGCCGGGTTTATCGGGGTGAATGGCGGCATCACGGAGTGGATTTACCTGAAGCCGGACCTCCTTTCCGTAACTGTCAGCGCGGCCAATCGCTATCTGACAATGGCGCAGGAGGCGCTCACGCAGCAGATCTGGCAGAAGGTGCGCCAGGTCGTCCAGCCCCTGACCGCGACAAAATTGCCACAGGACGCGCCGCAAGCACGCGTGATCATTGAGAAACGCGCGACGTTTGCGGCAAGTGTGGCGCAAGATAAACGACGTCCCTCAACAATAACGCCGCTATCAAATCTGGTGCTCGCGGGGGACTGGACGCAAACCGGGCTACCATCAACCATTGAGGGTGCCATTCGTTCTGGTGTAGAAGCCGCGCGCGTTCTCAACCAGCGAAGAATGTTCTGAACGATAGAAAGATGTTTGATAAGGGCGAAGAAAATATGTTGGTTCATTCTGAACGTCCCGCCAATGGGTCGCGGCACCCATCAGCGAGTACGGACATGAATCAGGTACAGTCGGCCATTAAGTCGGCGCACAGTGTCTTGACGCAGAAGCAGAAAAAAGACTGGCACTGGGTGTTTGAGCTGGAGGCTGATGCGACCATCCCTGCGGAATTCATCCTGCTTGAGCATTTCCTTGACCGTATTGATGAAGACGTCGAGCAACGTATGGGCGTTTATCTCCGGCGCATTCAGGGGAAGTACGGGGGGTGGCCCCTTTATCATGACGGGGCATTTGATATTTCCGCTTCGGTCAAAGCTTATTTTGCCCTGAAAGCGATTGGAGATGATGTGGATGCGCCGCATATGCGGTGCGCGCGTGAGGCGATCCTGGCGCACGGGGGTGCTGAGCGCGCCAACGTTTTCACACGGTTTCAGATGGCCGTTTTTGGTCAGGTGCCATGGCGCGCCACGCCGGTCATGCCGATTGAACTGGTGCTGATGCCCCGCGCCGGGTTCTTCTCCATCTGGAACATGTCTTATTGGTCCCGCACCGTCGTCACGCCTCTTCTTGTCGTGCGCGCGGTTGAGGCGCAGGCGGTTAACCCGCGGAATATCTCGATTCAGGAGCTTTTCGTCACCCCGCCAGAGAAGATTCGGGATTGGAATCACGGGCCCTTCCGCTCCGTCTGGGGGCGGCTCTTTACCGGGATCGACAAGGTCATCCGCCCCATTGAGCCTTTCATGCCCGCCAAATTGCGAAAAAAGGCGATCCAGGCGGCGCTCGATTTTATTGAGCCCCGGCTAAGTGACGGGGGGTTGGGCGCGATTTATCCTGCCATGGCCAATGTCGTCATGATGTATCGCGCACTTGGTGTCAGCGATGATGACCCGCGTGCGCGTCAGGCATGGCAGGCCCTTCTGGACCTGATCGTCACCCATGGCGCGGAATCCTACTGTCAACCCTGTGTATCGCCTGTCTGGGATACGGCGCTGACCGGGCTGGCGATGTTGGAAGCCTCAACGGGAAGCCGCCCGACCGCGCCTGAAGCGACACGCGACATGCTCGGCAAAACCGCCGCCTGGCTGCGTGAGCGCCAAATTCTGGACCTTAAAGGCGACTGGGCGATGAATACGAAGGCGCGGCCAGGGGGCTGGGCTTTCCAATATGACAATGATTACTACCCGGATGTCGATGACACGGCGGTCGTCGGGATGTTGCTCCATCGGGAGGACCCCAAGGCAAATAAAGAGGCGATTGCCCGTGCGCGGGAATGGATCATCGGCATGCAGAGCAGCAATGGCGGATGGGGTGCTTTCGACGTCGATAATAATCTTGATGCGCTGAACCATATTCCGTTTGCCGACCATGGTGCGCTTCTTGACCCGCCGACGGCGGATGTTTCCGCGCGTTGCATTTCCTTCCTCTCACAATTAGCGCTGCCGGGAGATCGCGATATTATTGATCGCGGCGTCGCCTATCTTTTGCAGGAGCAGGAGAAAGACGGCTCATGGTTTGGACGGTGGGGCACGAATTACATTTACGGCACATGGTCCGTGCTCTGCGCCCTGAATGCGGCCGGGCTCGATCATGACCACCCCGCCATATGCCGGGCTGTGTCGTGGCTTGAAAGCGTCCAACGGGAAGATGGTGGATGGGGCGAGGATTGCGCGACATTTGAAGGCGCACCGCCCGGGCAATATCATGAAAGCCTCCCATCGCAGACAGCCTGGGCCACCCTTGCCCTGATGGCGGCGGGCCGCAAGGACAGTCCCGCCGTGGCACGCGGAATCGCTTACCTTGTCGCCGCGCAGGGTGAGGATGGTGAATGGCAGGAGAAACCCTTCAACGCGGTTGGTTTTCCGAAGGTCTTTTATCTCCGTTATCATGGTTACCGGCAGTTTTTCCCGCTCATGGCGTTGAGCCGATATCGCAATCTCGCCGCGAGCAATTCCGGCAAGGTGGAATACGGATTTTGAAACTCGGCATTCTTGTCGGACTCAAGACGGAAGCCCGGTTGATCCAATCCGTCTTCCCGGATGCGGTGATCGCGATCGGCGGTGCCACGCGACAAGGGGCCATGCGAGGCGTCGAGACGCTCAGGCGAAACGGGGTGGAGGCGCTGCTCTCCTTCGGGTGTGCGGGCGGCCTGTCTGCCGATGCGCGGGTTGGGGACATTCTGACACCCGATTGGGTGTTTGTCGACGGCCAGCCTATCACCTGCGATATTGATCTGCTCGGCGCGCTGGGGCTTGACCGCCGGGGCGCGTCATCAGGCGGGCTTTACCATAGTGACGTGGCGGTGACGCGTGCGACTGACAAGCATCGTCTTTGGACGGAAACGCATTGCCGCGCCGTGGATATGGAAAGCGGCGTCGTCGCCCTTTCCGGCTTGCGGTTCTGTGTGCTCCGCGTCATTTGCGATGATGCGGCGCGGGATCTGCCCAAAGCGGTTGGAAGCATCATGGGGAGCGGGCGCATTTCATTCTTCCGCATCGTGACATCCCTCATCATGTCTCCGGGCCAGATCCCTGACCTCATGAGGCTGGGTGGTGACGCGCGCAAGGCCCGCCAATCCATGGCCGCTTATCTCGGGACAAAATAAAGAGCGGTCGCTGTAGCGTGCGGATTTTACGGGCGCGCGCGGTGCGCTGATCGTCACGACTTGGCTCCCCGCGTGACTCTCGCTGTTATCGCGACGCTTTATGTTGCGTCGCGAGGCGCTTCATCCAGACCTGGTGAACTTTCTCTGCCGAGTCGGGCCGCGCGTGCTGGGGCGTCCTCACATTCGGTTTAACATGTCGCTTCCCGAGTGAGGGGGTGGCACCGGATGCCGGGTGGATGGACACGTCATTCAGCGCCTGCTCACAAAGGCTTCCCTTGCCAACACCGAATTGAATCGTTGGCAGGACAAGTGCCGGTGGAAAAGCTGCCGCCAAAGCCGCCGTTGTCGCGGCGCGCCCGATGATTTCAGCGCCCGGCAAAACGGAGGGCGCGCGAAGTGAACCGGAGATATTGACTTTCCCCGGAAGGGACAGGATCGAGAAAGACGTGCTGCAGGTCGTCACATGGTAATCAAGTTTTTCCGTCCGGAGATTGATGGTGCCTCCGCCAAGCGTGCGCGTATCATCTGTCTGGAGCAGGAAAGCCCGGGTGGACAGCACACCATTATTAAGCGGCAGATCAGCCATGAAGCATTTGAGATCCGTCTTCTCAGATAAGCCCAACGCGGAAAGCAGTGCGCTCCCCAATTTGAGCCCCAACAGATTAGGCAGGAGCGCGGTAATCTCAACTCCCCCGATCAATGACGAGTGAGACACTTCCATCGCCATTGCCGAGAAGGCTGGCGATGGAATTTCCTCGGGCGGAAAGTTTCGCATATCCACCCATGCGCCCCTCACTGTCCTTATCGCCCAGCCCTTGAAGGAGCTTACCCAAGGGGGAGGCTCTTCGCATCGACGGCGATATTAGCCGCAAATTCCTTCGAGCCCGCCGGTTTGAGCGTGCCCTTCAGGAAAAGCTCGCCCGACCCGATTGCGTAGCTTAGGCGCTTGATATCAATCGCCCTATGATCAATGACGACATCGGCATTGATATTGTCGAAAGGCGTATTCTTATTTTGGATATGGTCGCCGTGATAGACGAGATGCGCGTTGACGGCGTTGAGCTTGGGAATGTTGATCGGGTCGGCGGGCAGGAACTTGCCGCGTTGCGCCTGCGCCTTATCCTCCGTTTTGCCCGGCTTGGTCCCGATAAACCCACCGAGATCGGCGAGATCAACATTTTTGGATGGAGGCGGGCGTCGACGTAAGGGGGCTTGTCGCGCGGGCTGACAGCGATCGTGCCGCCAATATCTGAGTTGCCCATGCGCCCGGCGAAATTGCTAAAGCGGATCATCTCGGCGGAATAAGCGAGCTGGCCTTTAACGTCGAAGGGCGGCGTGTGCGGGATGGGGATGCCCGTCAGGCCCTAAAGCAGCGCCATATCCGGCCCGGAGAAATGCAGAAGCAGATCCGTCCCTTTGAAATGTAAAGGATCCTTGACGACGCCCTTCAGATCGACGTGGGTCGGACCATTATCGACGCGCGCCTCAATGGATAGGGACGTGATTCATGCGTCAGGTCCTTCAGAGCGACCCTGCTTTGATCTGCGCGGTGATGGGGGCATTATTGTAGCGCCCCTGCGCCGTTGATCAAAATATCCCGATCTCCGTCCTGGCGCGGTTTGGAAGTCGCGATGGCCACTTCCATGTCCGTTTTAGGTTTGGCGAGCGCAACGTTGATCTTGCCGTCAGAGACGATCAGATCCCCGATTTTTGGGAGGGAAGACGGGTCAAACGGCTTGTCATCTTTCGGAGCGGGTTTGGATGGGTCGCTGAACTGATAATTCGCCGTGCCATCCGCTTTGGAAGCAAGGTCAACCCGCGGCGTGTCGATTTTGATGAGGAGCAGCTCTTTCCCATGGCCGGTCAGGTAACGCCAGAGGTCGAAGGATACCACGATGTCTTTGATCGACGCGAAATCGTTTTTCCGATCCTCAAAAGCTTCGGGTTGCGCGATCCGTAGCCCCTCAAGCGACGTCGTGCGCCAGGGGCGCAGGTGGAGGTGCTCCATTGTGACTTTGCGGCCCAGCGCCGCCGAGGCCTGTTTCTCAACCAGTGGGATAAACCAGTCTCCCCGGGCGAAGAAGATAAGAAAGACGATGATGGCAGCAAAAATATACAGGATAAGCATCGGCCAGCTTTGCCAACGATTCGTGCCGGATGTGCCGGATTTCTTAAAGAGACTCATAAATATCTCGTCCCTCTTGACCTTGCTGCACGCGCCCCCTGGAGAAAAACCTGTCAGCCACCCCGAAGCGCTGAAAACGCTTGAAATTTTGTAAGAGTCGGCTTGACGATCATGTCATCGATTTAGGCCCACTTTACCATTACGAACCGCGTTTATAAGGTTGCGCCCAGCGCCCCTGTGACGATGCGGGAAAATGACGACGTAGGAGGGCGTGAGGGACCGCTTATATCAGCGGCGCCCACATTCTGTCTGCGGGGGCGCGCCATCCCCGCTCCTTTGAGACCGCCATCGCGTCATCACCCTTTACGGGGCGCGATGACGCGATTAATCCATTTTAAGGGCGGCAAGGAAGGCCGATTGTGGGATTTCGACCTTGCCGAATTGGCGCATCCGCTTTTTGCCCTCTTTCTGCTTTTCGAGCAGCTTCCTCTTACGGGAGATATCACCGCCATAACATTTGGCCGTCACATCCTTTGAAAGCGCCCCCAGCGTTTCACGCGCGATAATGCGTGAGCCGATCGACGCCCGGATCGCGATTTTGAAAAGCTGCCGCGGGATGAGTTCCTTCAATTTGGCGCAGATGGCCCGCCCCCGTGTCTCCGCGACCGCGCGATGGGCGATGAAAGCGAGCGCATCCACAGGCTCCTGATTAACGAGGATGGAGATGCGCACCAAGTCACTCTCCTCATAACCGTCCATCTGGTAATCGAAGCTTGCATAACCTCGGGTCAAGGATTTGAGGCGGTCATAAAAGTCGAAAACGACTTCATTGAGCGGCAGGCGGTAAACGGCCATGGCCCGCGCCCCCACATAAGTCAGGTCAATCTGCACGCCACGCCGCTCACTGCAAAGGGTGAGGACGCTGCCAAGATACTCGTCCTGAACCAGGATCGTCGCTTTGATCCATGGTTCTTCCAGAGCGGTGATTTTGCCAGGATCCGGCATGTCGGCCGGGTTGTGCAGCTCTTCAATCGTCCCATTGGTGAGATGCATCTGATAGACGACGGAAGGCGCCGTGGCGATCAGATCCAGATTGAATTCCCGCGAGAGACGTTCCTGAATGATCTCAAGATGCAATAGTCCCAGAAAGCCACATCGGAAGCCGAAGCCGAGCGCGGCTGAGGTTTCTGCCTCAAAGTGGAATGACGCGTCATTGAGGCGCAATTTGCCAAGGGAATCGCGCAATTTGTCAAAGTCGTCGGCATCAACGGGGAAGAGCCCGCACCACACAACCGGGATGGACGGTTTAAAGCCGGCAAGTGGCTTCTCTGCCGGGCGGCGGTCAAGTGTCACTGTATCTCCGACCGCCACATCAGCCATGGTTTTGATGGCCGCGTTGATATAGCCCATCTCCCCAGGGCCAAGGGCCTCAACCCCCGTCATTTTCGGCAGGAATACGCCGACCTGATCAACATGGTAGGTTGATCCTGTCTGCATCATGCGGATTTTATCACCGCGTTTCACTCTGCCCTGCATAATGCGCACCAGGATGATGACGCCGAGATAGGGATCATACCAGCTATCGACGAGCAGCGCCTGCAAGGGTGCTTCCGCATCGCCCTTCGGGGCAGGGAGGCGCGTGACGAGCGCTTCCAGAACACCTTCAATATTGAGCCCGGTCTTGGCCGAGACTTCAACCGCGTCATCGGAGGGGATGCCAATGACCTCTTCAATCTGGTCACGCACGCGCGCCACATCTGCGGCGGGGAGATCCACTTTATTCAGGACGGGGACAATTTCATGTCTCGCGTCAATCGCCTGATAGACATTGGCGAGTGTCTGCGCCTCCACCCCCTGCGACGCGTCAATAACAAGAAGCGACCCCTCACACGCCGCGAGACTGCGGCTGACCTCATAGGCAAAATCCACATGGCCCGGCGTGTCCATCAGATTAAGGATGTAAATCTGACCATCCTTTGCCGGATAGGAGAGACGCACGGTCTGCGCCTTGATTGTAATCCCGCGCTCCTGTTCCAGCTCCATATTATCAAGGACCTGGTCTTTCATTTCCCGGGAGGTCAGGGCACCGCAAGCCTGTATCAGCCGGTCGGCCAATGTTGATTTGCCGTGATCAATATGCGCAATGATCGAGAAGTTACGAATCAGGGAAAGAGGCGTGCCGGTCATGAGCGGATACATAATCGCATTTGCCGCCCTTGTCATTACCTATGCGCGGTGTCGCATCGCGCCTTGCCGGACCTTTTACCGGTCCGTCAGGCGGAATTCGATGCGGCGGTTTCGGGCGTAGGCCTCTAGCGTGTCATGTGGGTCAATCGGTTGATAATCCGAGAAACCGGTTGCGGCCAGATGATGCGGATCAATCCCTGCAGTGATCAACGCTTTGACCACCGTTGTCGCCCGCGCCGTTGAAAGCTCCCAATTGCTTACGAAACTCGAATGAATCGGCATTTTATCCGCATGGCCATCGACTCTGAGGATCCAGGGAAGGTCTTTAGGGATGCGTCGCGCGGAGGAGTGCAGTGTCTCTGCCAGAACGGTGATTTTCTTCCGCCCCTCGGGCGTCAACTCCGCACTGCCGGTCGGGAATAATATGGCACTTTGCAGCACGAAACGATCTCCGACGACAGAGATGCCTTTCTGGCTCTTCAGCGCCTTCTGGAGTTTTTCAAAAAATTCGGAGCGATAGCGGTTCAGTTCATTTACCTTGTCCGCCAGCGCGACATTCAATTTTTCGCCCAGATTGGTAATTTGCTGGTCGCGCGCCGCGATGTCTTTCTGCGAAATATCCAGGGCCTGGGCGATGGCGTTGAGCTGCGCATTCAGCTCGGAAATCTGTGCCTGCAATATTGCCAGGGTCGCCACGCTTTCCGTCGCGGTGGCGTTTGCTGCCTTCTGCGCCGCGTCACGTTCCGTTGTGAGGGAGGCGACCTTGTTTTTGAGCGCAAAATTGCGCTTTTCAGTGAGGGAAAGCGTATGCTGCAGGGCAACAACTTCCCGCTTCAGCGTATCAAGACTATGTGTCCGGCGATTCAATGCAGTGGCAAGAAATTGCTGGCTCAGCACAAAAACGAGCAGAACAAATGTCACGACCATCAATAATGTCGATAAGGCATCGACGTAACCGGGCCAGGCATTCAGCTCATGCGATGCGCCGCGACGGGATCGCCTTGCCATCAGGATAAAGCGCCGGGCTGCGGATTGTCACGGCTTCCTGCGGCAACTGTTTTTGCCAGAAGGCGCAAGCCATTCCGCACTTCCCCGACGAGATCGTCCCGGCTCGATGTGATGGCGCCGGAGAGCGCCGCTAATGTGGCGTCGAACTGCTCCATCCGACGCGACATCATGTCACCTGAATGTTCCGGGGACGTCTCAGACAGATTCTGCTCACTCATGCGCTTCAGATAGGGGCTGACAGCGGCATTTGTGTCAGCAACACGCTGGAGTGCGCGTTGATTGGCAGAAATCGTCTCGGCATTTTGCCGCATATTTTCCTGTAAACCAGCCATAAGGGCGACAAGCTGCGTGCGCGTCTCTTCATTTTTACCGAGTACGCGTTGCAGGCTTTCGAGATGTTCTGCCGTCTGCTCAAGCAACGCGCTGACATAAGCGGGTACGGCAGCCCCGTTACCATCCGTCGTGACGGGCGATGCCGTATTCACATGGCCGACGAGCCATTCTTCCATCTCATTGAAAAAGCGATTCTGTGCCTGACCCGCTGTGAGGTCCAGAAAGCCAAGGATCAGCGCCCCTGCCAGCCCGAACATGGAGCCGGAAAAAGCGGTTGCCATCCCGCGTAAAGGTTGCGTCAGGCCGATTTTGAGCTGGTCAAACATGACGTCGAGATTCTGGTCCCCCGCCGTCAGGCCGCCAATCACCCCGGCAATGGCGTTGACCGTCAGTAAAAGCCCGTAAAACGTCCCCAGCAGGCCAAGAAAGATCAGCAGGCTCGTAAGATAACGGGAGATTTCCCGCCCCTCATCCAGACGTCCGGACAAACTATCCAATGCCGCCTGACTGGCCTGAAATGATAAACGCACACGGTCACCACCCTGATTGAGCCTGATCAACCGCGCCAGGGGGGCGAGGAGGCGCGGCGGGTCCGGTTGCACAAGCGCGGTGCGGGATTGACGGAGGGTCTCCGCCCATTTCACTTCAGGGAAAAGCCGTAGAGCGACGCGGATATTCCACAAAATACCAATCAGAAGCACGGCGAGGATAAAACCATCCAGCACCGGGTTGGACATGAAGGCACGGTAAAGTGTCTGATGCAGCACAAACCCGATCAGCCCGACCAGCACAAGAAACAGGATCATCCGGGCAAGGTAACGATGCGGTCGGGTCATGGCGTGGTCTTTTGAGGTTTATGAGGGTAATAGGCCTCACCCGGCGGCGCAGGCGCGGCGCCGACAGCGATGATCTCAAGCTTGTCCGGCGGCGCGATATCCCCTTTAGGCAGGCCCTGGGCGCGCGGATAGATTCGCGTCGTCGCCACACCTTCATTGATCAGCACGGATCGGACGATCAATGCGCGCGCCAGTGATATACGCCGCGGGACGGATGGGTCGCCCGCCTCCCCACTCGCATAGGACCGTATCGTAATGCGCAATCCCGGGTCTTTAGCCAGCAAGGCGGCATATTCCTTCAGGGCCGTTAGCATGTTTTCATTCAGATTTGCGCTGCCCGGCTGATAAACTAGCACCATTCCATGCGCTGTCTTCTGAACGCGGCCCTGCGCTTTCGGGTCAATAATGACGGGGGCGGGCGCGACAGGCGGGTGAGTCTCGACCGCGACAGGGGGAGGCGCGATGACGACAGATTTGGGCGGCGCGGGCGGTACGTCAGGCGGTGGCCCCACACGACGTTCTGCCTCACGATGGGAGGGCGGCATGGCTGGCGCGCCGTTCGATCCAGCCGCGCCGTTTGAACCCTTATTCGATGATGTCGCCGAGGTGCCCGTCTTCTGAGGGTCAGCAGGAGAGGCAGGCGGGCGTTTCACATTTTGCTGCCGAGGCGCCTGCTTGACGGGTGCGACCTCATCGAGGGCGCCGAGATTCGTCGAAACCTCCGCTGAGGCGCTGCCCATACTGATACAAAGCGCGCTGATCGCGGCCATAAGACCGTAATGGCGCGGAACATGCCTGAAAAGGCAGTAGATCGGACCGCTCGATAGGAACCTGCTCGATTTCATGCGATCATCCCGCTTTATTCAGAAAGGGATTGCAACACCGTCACACGTAACGGTCCATGCAAATGACTATTTCCGGCCACAACATTGACATCCTGATCGAAGTCGCTGATTTCCTGCCCTTCCGGCGTGGTGACGTAACCGCCGGCTTCCTTGACGAGCAGAATGCTCGCAGCGCAATCCCACGGCTTAAGTCCGATTTCCCAGAAACCTTCATAGCGTCCCGCGGCCAGCCAGGCGAGGTCAAGCGTTGCGGCCCCGAAACGGCGGATACCCGCCACTTGTGGCATGAGACGCGTCAACACGCGGAGGAAAGGCGCGCGCAGCGCTTCCTGCACTTTGGCAAAGGGGATCCCGGTGGAAAAGACAGCTTCCGACATGATGCGTCGCGCCGAGACGCGAAGACGTCGATCATTTAGGAAAGCGCCCACGCCTTTTTCCGCCCAGAACATCTCATTTGTCGCGGGGTTGTAAACGATGGCGGCCGCGATTTCCGTCTGCCCATCCGAGAAACGGCGTTGCAAAGCGATTGAAATGGCCCATTGGGGGATGCCGTGCAGGAAGTTGGTCGTCCCGTCCAGCGGGTCAATAATCCAGCGCCATGACCAGTTATCGCCGCCAGAAGCGCCGCTTTCCTCCATCAGGAAAGCATAGCCCGGGCGTGCCCGCGCCAGTTCCTCGCGCAATGTCGCCTCAGCGCGCAAATCGGCCTGCGTGACGAAATCACCCGGCCCTTTAATGCTGACCTGAAGTTGTTCCACTTCGGAAAAATCCCGCAACAGGCGCTTCGCCGCCTTGATGGCAGCATTTTGCATGACGGTAATGTGCGGGGAGAGGCGCATAAATAACGAGTCCTGATAACGAAAAAAAAAGTGAAGAGGCGGCGCCCTCGTGAAAGCGTGTCGCTTTTAAGATTTTACTTTGCGCGCTCGACGTAGGAGGCGTCTTCCGTCCGGACGACGACCTTTTCCCCCGCTTCAATAAAAGGCGGCACCATGGTTTTGACGCCGTTGGAGAGAAGAGCCGGTTTGTAGGAGGAGCTGGCGGTCTGGCCTTTCACAACAGGATCAGCCTCGACAATTTCCAACGTCACATTGGGGGGAAGCGAAACGCCAACTGGGTCGCCTTCAACGAGCTTGACGTTAAGCTCCATATTATCCTGTAGAAAAGGCAGCTGATCCCCGAAGAAATCCTTGTGCAGCACGACCTGCTCAAATGTTTCCAGGTCCATCAGGACGATGTTGTCGCCATCCTCATAGGAGTAAGTATAGTCCTTATCCTCTGTCATCAGGCGCTCAACCGTATCCGCCGTCCGCCAGCGCTCATTGGTTTTATTGCCCGACGTCAGGTCACGCATTTCAACCTGAATAAACGCGCCGCCTTTGCCGGGTGTGATGATCTGCTGCTTCAGAACACTCCATCGACGTCCATCATGCTCGATGACTTGGCCGGCGCGGATCAGGTTAGCCTGCTGTTTCATAAAATTTTACTCTCTGGGACGTGTCGAACGGGTTCAGGTCACTGCCATAGCGGCCCGCGGAGGTTTTTTACGCTTCTCGCGGAGTTTGGGCAAGACGGCGACAGCACGAAGTCCAGGCATGGGCGGCAGGCAGAGCGGATCGCGTTGGAAGACCTGTCAGAAATCGCTGTTCGGCAATTTGTGATGGCGGCCCTTCGGGTCCGTGACGCCCTCCAGCGATGTCGGGCCAGCATCAAGATAATGCGGCCCCAGCGGCACTTTGCCGTATCCGCCAGCAATATCCATCACATAAGTCGGCCAGGCGAGGCCCGTCACCCGCCCGCGTAAACCGCGCAGAATTTCCAGCCCCCTCTCGACAGGCACACGGAAATGCTCTGTCCCCGGGGCCGGGTCAAGATGATGAAGGTAGTAAGGTTTGACGCCAAGTTGCACCAGCCGCCGCAACAAAGCCTCCATCACCTCTACCGAATCATTGACGCCGCGCAGCAGGACGGATTGACTCAGCACCGGAATGCCGCGCTTCCGCACATGGCGCAGTGCCTGGGACGCCGTCGTGGACAGTTCGGCGGCGTGATTGACATGGGTGACAAGCCAGAGGACCTTCTCCGTCGAAAGCGTGTCCAGAAGGGCCGGGGTCAATCGTTCAGGGTCCGCTACCGGTACGCGGGAATGGATACGGATAATATCGATATGCGCCATGTCAGAGAGGGCGGCGATGATGCGCGCCAGGCGGCGGGGGCTGAGCATGAGCGGATCCCCGCCCGTCAGGATCACCTCCCGCACGTCCTGATGCTGGCGGAACCAATCCAGCGCGGCTTCAAGTTCCGCATCCGTTAGAAGACCCCCTTCCGCGCCGACGCGTTCCCGTCGGAAGCAGAAGCGGCAATAAATGGGGCAGATGAGAAGCGGCGTGAGCAGCGCGCGATCTTCATATCGATGCACAACGCCTTTGACCGGCGCGTGATGAGCATCGCCAATCGGGTCCGCCATCTGAAACGCGGCCTGATCGAGCTCTTCCACACGCGGAATGACCTGGCGACCGATCGGGTCGTCGGCGGATTGGATGAGGTCGCGAAAGGCTGGCGTAATCGCGATATCGTAACGTGCCTCAACCGGGCGCAGGGGGTCCATCATGGTGGGGCTGACAAGGCCAGCCTCGACCAATGCGGCTACATCCCTTATGGAACTTAGTTTGGCGTTTCCCGACATCTCGGCGCATCTTTAACATAAGTCTCGACGGAGGTAAATGAAACAATGCTCTTCTGTCCCTCCGTCGCGGACCGTTTGCCGCTTCTGCGCCGTCGCCTGTTGGTGATCAAAGCCATACGCGCTTTTTTCGAGGCCCGGAATTATCTGGAAGTTGAAACGCCTTATCTCGTGCCCAATCCGGGTGAGGAAGTGCATCTGAAATGTTTCGGCACGTACCTGATGACGCCGGACGGGCAAATTTTGACGAGATACCTCCATACAAGCCCTGAATTTGCGATGAAGCGCCTCATGGCGGAATTGAAATCTCCGCTCTTCCAGCTGGCGCGTGTCTGGCGCAATGGAGAGCAGAGCGCGACCCATCTGCCGGAATTCACCATGCTGGAATGGTATCGGCCCCACGCGTCCCTTTCCGATTTGATGGACGAGACAGAGGCGCTCATACGCTGTACCTGTCCGCCGATATTCTCCTATCATGGTCACGAGATTGATCTCACAGAGCCATTTGAGAGAATGACGGTGAATGAGGCATTTCAAAGATATGTCGGGGTCGATCTCCTGACGATCGGTGAGGAGGTCTCGGCGCTTGCCCACGCGGCGGGCACCTCTTTAAGGGCAGGCGAAAGCTGGGAAGATCTATTTTTCCGCCTCATGCTGGAGCGTATTGAGCCGCAGATCGGGCGCACGCGGCCTTGTTTCCTGACACATTGGCCCGTTGCCCAGGCCGCTTTGGCCCGCCGTGACCCTGAGGATGATCGCGTCGCCCTGCGCTTCGAGCTCTATTTGGCGGGCATTGAACTCGCCAACGCTTTTGAGGAACTGACTGATGCGGTTGAGCAGCGGGCGCGTTTTGAGCGTGATCGTTTGCGTCGCATGGCGTTGACGCCGGACCAGAACTGGCCCCTCGACGAGGCATTTCTGTCGGCCCTCCCGGATATGCCGCCTTGCAGCGGTATCGCTTTGGGTGTGGATCGACTCGTCATGCTGGCCGCCTCCACGACAGAGATTGCAAATATCCGTTGGATTGAATAACGTGATGGCCAGTGTCGTGTGTTGTGAAACGCCTTGCGCAGGTTTTGCCGAGACGCGCCTTTCGTCGTGACACGACAACAAAGATGGTGGCATTCTGATGCGATTGTTACGACTTCTGCCGGTTATCGGGGTGTTAGCCCTCTCAGCCTGCGCGACACCCACATTGCAGCAACGCAAAGTTCTCGATTCCATGATCGGCAAGTCCGATGTGGATGTCGTCCGGGCCTTCGGCGTGCCTTCCCGAAGTTTTGAGGCGGGTGGCCGCGTCTTCCTCGCTTATATTGATAATCAGACGGATTACATCCCCGGAAGCGGCGGTTGGGGCTGGGGTTTCGGCGGCGGCCCTTGGGCTGGCGGATGGGGTGGCATGTATGTGCCGCCGACAGCTTATAACGTGTCCTGTCAGACCACCTTTGAGCTGCTCAAAGGGCGTGTTGTCGATTGGACGATGCGAGGTGATGGTTGCTAAAAAGCCCTTCCAGATATCCCGGCATGATCCGTATCTTTCTCAGGCGTTTCGCTGGCCTGTCGGGGCTCAGCGCCATCCTGCTGTCAGCATGTTCCGGCACGTCGCACCTGTCTGACGGCAAAGTCAGCCCGAAATCGGCCCTCTTGCAGAAAAGTGTCATTACAGCGAAAATCCTGCCGACAATCGACCCGGATGTGACGTTCGCGCAATTTCACCGGGAGAAGATCACATCTCCCATAGCCTATCACACCCCGCCCGTGACGGCTTTCCGGGACCGACCTTTTAAGGACACGCTCAGCACATCGCTCGAAGCTGCAGATTACATTTTTTGCGCTGAAAAAAGCGGACTGGTTTCCTCTGTTAGGCGGCGACATTTCCCTGACAATTCTTGTGCCTTCCAATGAAGCGATGGAAGCGGATCCGCGTTTTGCGGACCGGACGATTTTCCAGACCGCAAATGAGGCGGCACTGCGTCAAGCGCTTGGTGGGACAATCCTGATCGGCACTTGGGACAAAACGCATATCACGGCGGCCCTCAAACGTCATCGCGCCACGACGCTTGCGCTCCGCACGATTGACCATCGCTTCATCAATGTGTCGATGGACGCACAGACTCTTCAGCCGGTCTTTATCGGGTTAGGCGGAAAAGCCCTTATCCTCTGGAGTGACGCGACGGAACAGACAAATGGCGTGTTCTACGTCGCAAAAAACCTCATCGACCCTGTATCCCCAACGCCGCAAGCTGAGCGCACAACGTCGCAAATGGCGCATTGAAATCGAGCCGCAAAAGCAGGAAATCGACGCCGAGCCTGGTCAGTGCCTCCACCTCATCTGCCGTTCTGATGTTTTCGCATACGAGCGGTAACTCCGTCATTTCCATCCACCAGGCGGCAAGATCCGTCTGATCGGCGTCGATGGCAATGTAGTCAGCGCCAGCCTCCCCAGCCTGCATGGCGGCGTCGCGACTTCCGCCACAGAAAACGCCAAGCTGCGTGTCAGCGGAGAGGCGCCTCCGTATCATATCGATCGGGCCGGATGCGTTGCTGATATGCACCCCGTCACATCCGAGCGCCGCGACGCCCTCAGGCCAGTCTTTCGGCATCAAGGCAACATTATTTTGCAGGCAAGGTGCCCGAATGGCCTCAACTTGCTGTCGAATTTGCGTCTCACCGTCAAAATCGACGCGGAACGCTGCGGGTTGGTAATGGTCCAGAACGGACTCGAAGCACGACAAGGCGTCGCGACTTGAGAATGATGAGGTAGCGGCCAGGTAGAGTTCCGTCTTTATGGTGGCGTCATGCATGTGCAACATCCTTATTCTGCAGCGCCATGATCCAGATATTCCGATAAAAGGTGCTGTTGATAATGTTCTGGAAATTCGGGCTTCAACGTTAATGCCGCGGGGCGATCTGACAAAATTTCAGCGCCGCATGTTTGTGCCAGTGCGGTCAAGGCGGCCCGTTGCGCGGCGTTTCCCTGAAAAACCACGCCTTGTTGCCCCCCCC
>CP154827.1:1957500-1966088 GCA_039613835.1 Acetobacteraceae bacterium
AGTCTGGAAAGTCTGGCGAGAGAGGGTGATAGCCCCGTATGCGTAGTTCTTGGATAATTTCTTGAGTAGGGCGGGGCACGTGAAACCCTGTTTGAACATGGGGGGACCACCCTCCAAGCCTAAATACTCCCTGATGACCGATAGTGAACAAGTACCGTGAGGGAAAGGTGAAAAGCACCCCGATGAGGGGAGTGAAAGAGACCTGAAACCAAATGCCTACAAGCAGTCGGAGCCTCTTATGGGGTGACGGCGTACCTTTTGTATAATGGGTCAGCGAGTTTCTGTTTGCAGCGAGCCTAAGCCGATAGGTGTAAGCGAAGCGAAAGCGAGTCTGAATAGGGCGCATGAGTTGCTGGCAGAAGACCCGAAACCGAGTGATCTAGCCATGGCCAGGCTGAAGGTGCGGTAACACGCACTGGAGGGCCGAACCCACGCCTGTTGAAAAAGTCGGGGATGAGCTGTGGCTAGGGGTGAAAGGCCAATCAAACTCGGAGATAGCTGGTTCTCCGCGAAATCTATTGAGGTAGATCGTCGTGTATTACCCTCGGGGGTAGAGCACTGGATGGGCTAGGGGGGCCCAAAGCCTTACCAAACCTAACCAAACTCCGAATACCGAGGAGTATGAGCACGGCAGACAGACGATGGGTGCTAAGGTCCATTGTCGAGAGGGAAACAGCCCAGACCACCAGCTAAGGCCCCTAAATCGTGGCTAAGTGGGAAAGGATGTGGGGATTCCAAAACAACCAGGAGGTTGGCTTAGAAGCAGCCATCCTTTAAAGAAAGCGTAATAGCTCACTGGTCTAATAGAAACCCTGCGCCGAAAATGTAACGGGGCTCAAGCCACGTGCCGAAGCTGTGGGTGCATACATTGTATGCGCGGTAGCGGAGCGTTCCGTAAGTCTGCGAAGGAGATGGGGTGACCCTCTCTGGAGATATCGGAAGTGCGAATGCTGACATGAGTAGCGACAAACAGTGCGAGAAACACTGTCGCCGAAAGTCCAAGGGTTCCTGCGCAAGGTTAATCCACGCAGGGTAAGCCGGCCCCTAAGGCGAGGGCGAAAGCCGTAGTCGATGGGAACCAGTTGAATATTACTGGGCCTGCCAGAAGTGACGAATGCGAGATGTTGTCTGTTCTTAATGGATTGGACAGGCTTTTGGAGCATTCCGGGAAAGAGCTCTGGCATATAGACCGTACCCGAAACCGACACAGGTGGACTGGTAGAGTATACCAAGGCGCTTGAGAGAACGATGCTGAAGGAACTAGGCAAATTGCTCGTGTAACTTCGGGATAAGCGAGACCCGTATGTGGGCAACCATGTGCGGGTGGCACAGACCAGGGGGTAGCGACTGTTTAGTAAAAACACAGGGCTGTGCGAAGTCGAGAGACGACGTATACGGCCTGACGCCTGCCCGGTGCCGGAAGGTTAAGAGGAGATGTGAGAGCATTGAATTAAAGCCCCGGTAAACGGCGGCCGTAACTATAACGGTCCTAAGGTAGCGAAATTCCTTGTCGGGTAAGTTCCGACCTGCACGAATGGCGTAACGACTTCCCCACTGTCTCCAGCATCGGCTCAGCGAAATTGAATTCCCCGTGAAGATGCGGGGTACCCGCGGTCAGACGGAAAGACCCTATGAACCTTTACTGCAGCTTTGCAGTGGCATCAGAGACATTCTGTGTAGGATAGGTGGGAGGCTATGAAGCATGGGCGCCAGTCTGTGTGGAGCCATCCTTGAAATACCACCCTGACTGTCTTTGATGTCTAACCGCGACCCGTAAGCCGGGTCCGGGATCCTGCATGGTGGGCAGTTTGACTGGGGCGGTCGCCTCCCAAAGTGTAACGGAGGCGCGCGATGGTGGGCTCAGGTCGGTCGGAAACCGACTGTCGAGTGCAATGGCATAAGCCCGCCTGACTGTGAGAGTGACAGCTCGAACAGAGACGAAAGTCGGCCATAGTGATCCGGTGGTCCCACGTGGACGGGCCATCGCTCAACGGATAAAAGGTACTCTAGGGATAACAGGCTGATCTCCCCCAAGAGTCCACATCGACGGGGAGGTTTGGCACCTCGATGTCGGCTCATCACATCCTGGGGCTGGAGCAGGTCCCAAGGGTTCGGCTGTTCGCCGATTAAAGTGGTACGTGAGCTGGGTTTAGAACGTCGTGAGACAGTTCGGTCCCTATCTGCCGTGGGTGTAAGAGACTTGAGAGGATTTGTCCCTAGTACGAGAGGACCGGGATGAACATACCTCTGGTGCACCGGTTGTCGCGCCAGCGGCACCGCCGGGTAGCTAAGTATGGACAGGATAACCGCTGAAAGCATCTAAGCGGGAAACCTACCTCAAAACAAGGTCTCACAGGGCCGTGAAAGACCATCACGTCGATAGGCTGGGTGTGAAAGCGTGGTAACACGTGCAGCTGACCAGTCCTAATCGCCCTTGATTATTCACATCAACGCCGCTCTCCCTAACAGGAAAGCAGCATGCACATACATAGCAGTCATCCACGCATCCAAAGCGTGTCTCTCATCTCATCCTCCTCATCCTCCTCAACCCGTCTCACTCATTAAGAGAGACAGGGCATGCACCAGCCTCTCCACCCTGCAAAGGGTGGGCCAGATGACCTGGTGGCCATGGCGGGAGATTTCCACCCGATCCCTTCCCGAACTCGGCCGTGAAACGCCCTAGCGCCTATGATACTGCAGCTTAAGCTGCGGAAAAGTCGGTCGCCGCCAGGTCTCCTGATCCACCCAAATCAAACCTGTAACAATAGGGGGTCAAGTCACTCATCCCCCACCAGCGCGGGGTGGAGCAGCCCGGTAGCTCGTCAGGCTCATAACCTGAAGGCCGCAGGTTCAAATCCTGCCCCCGCAACCATCACAATCATACTCAATCTGACAGGCTCCTCTGCTCATAGGCCACAGGTTTCAACCGTCCCAAATAACCCCCGCAAAAAATAACCCCGCCTACCCTCGAAGTTAAGCCCCATTAGGGCAGGCAGGGTCAGTCATACAGCCTAAAATCAGGCCGCGACTTTACTCAGACTTCTCAAACGCACCCGCAAGCCGAAGCTCAACCTTCGCGCCAACAGCCGGAATATACATCTTGATGCCATACGCTCCTCGGTCAATCTCCCCTCGCGCCTTAAAACCAACCGTGTAAGCATGGTCAAGCATGTTCACTCCACTACCAATGAATGACGCATCACGCTGGTTGGGAAAGTCAGCTCAGCCAGGTCATGATCGTCGCCAAATGGCGCCCTCAAGCATAAGCATTGACAAGAGCAATTTCTAAACCAAATATGTCTCTCAACGGCGGAGAGAATAAGCCGCGTCAAAACTTAAAAAAAAATTAACTGACGTAACCCACTTTGCGGCCGAGTCTTAATCAACCTTTAATAATTAAACTAAGTTTTATATTCGCGACATCGCGCATAAAGGCTGTTTAACCAGCCCTCTTCCAAGGGCTTATTCACCCGTTTGATTTATCTGCTCCTCATGGAAACGGGATGAAATTCCCCCGCGACTGACGCCCCACGCCGGGTACGAAATATCCCAATCCGCTAACTGACCTCAAGTCACGAAAAATCAAGCCTCGACTCATATCAAATAGAAAAAAGATCGGTAAAAGCCCCCGATTTTGAAGGGTTTAGACGATTTTTCGTGCGCGTGACCGAACTCTCAAAGATAGCGGAAAGAGCAGGGTCGCCAAGCGTAAAGTCCCGTTACACGCTCCCCATGAATCACCCATTACCCTTTTTCCAACCTCACGTTTTTCAGAGGATGTGGACGGCGTTTTCTCACGGTGTAATTCGGATGGCCGGGGACCAAAATCCGGAAGGCACGGAGGGACGTCGTGAGTTAGAACACCCCATTTACGAACAAAAGATAAAAAATATTTTATCACATTTAACTTTTTCCAACTCTTTGCGTTCATTAAACTGGAACAAGGAGGCGGGACCCTGATCGCCGATTGACCTCACGTCAATCAAAGAGATTTTTGCCTTACTTGCCCGAGGTTATAGGTGTTTTGGAGTGTTCGTATTTGATGATGGTTACGCGGGATTTTGATCCCCGATCGATACCATCACCCAGGCCGTGGGGCAGGACCGAAAGTAAAAGCAGGCTGCCCTTCAGATATATACATTAAATGTGAGGCAATATCGCTGAAACGATCAATTTCAGCGCATTGACCCCAAGTAAACATCGACAAAGCAGAGCATGAAAATGCTCTGCTCGAATACTTGTCTCCAAAATGACCCCTAACTCTGACGAAATAAGTCTGGATCCCCTTAAAAGGGGACGAGTTAAGCGGTTTTATTTACTATGAGTGATACGTCATATACAAATGTGAAATATATCGTCTCGAACCCGAGCAAAACGGGTCCGAATCTATCAATGAATACGCAGGACACGCAAAATGGCAATATTAGCGTTAACCCCGTGCAACCAAACCTCCCAGGAGGGTATGATACTGATTGGCGCAAAACCCAATGGAACGCGGGCGAGACGTTTGATCCGCTTAAGGGGCGTGATAACCTCGTCTGGGATAATACGAATGGCTATTCCGTCGGTAATTGGCAGCAAGGCTCGTCAACTTCCGCGGCTGGCAGCTCACAATACGCCGTTTATCAAGACCCCCAAAACGGAAATTACATCTATAAATGTCGGTTCAGGGCGGGACGCTGAACAACCAGCAAATCGCCACCGCAAAAAATTTTGGAACAGCTTACTCCTTCGACCACCCGATCACGCTGACAACGGACATCGCCGTCAGCAACATCAAGGGCTCAACCGGCTTCATTGAAGGCGGAATCAACTTCACCCTGCAATTTGATAATGGCACGACGCAGTACGGCCTGTTCTTGCAAATTCCAACTTTTGATGGACGTGGGTCACCGGTCGGATACACAAGCATGTCCGATAAAACAAAGATCATTTACAACATCACCGGTAAATCCACCTCCTATATCAAGGTGGATGATCCTTCGACATCCGGTGTGACCTTACAAAGCGACGATCGACGTCAATCAGGCCCTTAAATATGCGATCGACGCGATTGCCAAAGCCCATCCCGCGGATGCCGCCGCGCTCAAAGACCTCAGCCATTGGTATCTGACGGGTGTCTATTACGGTATTGAGAGTAACGGGACCGGCCTCGCGACCGACAAGTCGGGGACATTGACGGTGGCCAACCCGCAACTGACTTATGACAATTCCAGATCCCTGAATTATTCCGACCTCAGCTCAACGGAGCGATCACTTTCCCTGACGCTCGAAACAACAGGTGGTGCCGTGTCAAACGTTGTTATCCCTGGGAAACAGGTCGGTATCATTGTTGAAAATGTCGGCACGGATGCGCTCGGTGCCATCATCAACGATTACGCCAAGAGCATCGCGCAATATGCCTCGGCTAATACGCTTCAGGCTTCCGTCCTCACGGCAGGTGATAATAATGGCACGGGCACGGCCAGTGCCCCGGCTGAAGGCATCATCACCGACGCCGGATCCTATAAACTCAACGGAAATTACGCTTATTTATTTGTCGGCACGATGAGTGGCACGTCCCCGAACGGTCGCGTCACGATCGACGGCACCGCGAACACCGCCCAATATGTCCGTCTCATCTCCGATAGCGCTTACGGGATTGACGCCAAATTCGGTAATGTCGGCGGCCAGATCGCAGCCAGGGCCGGCGATAATAATATTGATGTTTCCGGCTCCCGGCAGAATTGGAACATTGTGACAGGCGACGGCAATAATACGATTACTGGCGGCACCGGTACTAACATGATCAACGGCGTGCAAGGAGCCATCGACACCGTCAGTCTGATCGGTGGCGGTGCCACGGCGACACTTTATACCAACGCCGCCGCCGCCGATCTTTCATCGAACAACACCATCCGCGTTGCTGATAACAGCACGGTTTTCGGTGGGACAGCCTCAAGGATCACGGTGACAAGCGGCGATGCGACGGTCGTCGGCGCGGTCGGGATACGATTTCCACGGCGGGCAATCTGACATTCATTGCCGGCACGGGTCAGTCAACAGTCTCGTCAGGCGGTGGGACAGTCTGGGGCGCTCAGGGTCTTAATCTGACGCTTGGCTCGAATTTCGGCTCGTTATTCACCGCAAACCAGCCACATGCCATAGGGGATCAATATGTCGACGCATCCCGCTCGAACGCGTCCATGTCATTCTGGACAGGTGCAGGCAATCAAACAATCGTTGGCGGGACGGGGTCGGACAGTTTCTATTTCGGAACAGCGTTCAAAGGCGTCAATACGAGCCACGTTGCGGCAACCGTCACCGGCGGAACCGGCGCCGGCAACAAGTTCGGGATGCTTGTCAACCATACGGCGGGCGACTTCTACATCACCGACTTCCGCGCCGCGAACAACCAATTTTTCCTTTATTCCTATCGTCCGGCAAATGCGACAGAAGCTGCGCAAAAACTCCTGAAAACGGCGACGATCTCAGGCGGTAACACGTCTATCCTTGTCGACGGCAATGCGCGCGTTACTTTCCTCGGCGTCACCGGCCTCAAATTGACAGACTTTTCTATTTCCTGAGATTTTGAAGCGGGCGGATCATTGTTAAATCCGCCCGTTCCACACCCAGGCCCAATCGTTCGGAACGGGGTTCACCCCGGATTTTGAATCTCATTGGACGTCACAAGCCGCCACGCATCGTCGATATGCTCGATAATCGTCACAGACAGATTTTATATGCAGAAATGCAGGGCGGTCTCAGGATGCAGTTTCAGCGCGTGGGCGATCGCGGCACGAATGGCGCCGCCATGACTGACAACGACAATATTCTTTCCCACATGTTTCTCCGAAAGGTCGTCAAGAGCATGTCCGACACGGGCGCAGACATCCAACATGCTCTCACCTTCCGGTGGGCATTCAGTTGCGGAAAGCGACCAGAATGGGTGCGGCTTCTGTTGTAGTTGCCGGGGGACGTCTTCCAGCAGAAGATTCTGCCAGTTACCGAGAGACTGCTCAATGAACCGCCCCTCAATCGTCACGTCCTGCGTGCCATAGCCGTTGTCAAAAATAGCCTGTGCCGTGTCACGCGTGCGGGTCAAAGGCGAGCTGTACCAAACAGCGTTTTCCGGAAGGCGCCGCGCGAGGCGGGCATAATAGGCCTTTTGGCCCTCAAGGCGGTCAGGGCACAACGCCACATCGACCGTGCCATAAAGTTTACGTCGCGCCGCTTTGTCCACGATAGCGTGACGAATCAGCCAAAATCGCTTCGGCCCCTCCGTCAATCCGAAAGCGTCAAGAAAATGTCCATGCGATGTCATGATGCGACATCAAAATCGTGAAGAAAAAATATGTCACGAACACAATTAAAAAAGGTGCAACTCATTTAACGAATCCATAATGTGTGTATATTAAGCGTCTGTTGATGTCGTAATAAACGCGTTGGCGTTCTGCGCAAGGGTATCCGTTCTGTCGATTGCCATGTGCACCCCTCCATCAGGGCGGTGGGCGCGGGGAACGAGCGTGAAACGGGGCGTCCGGGCGGTCGGGGCATTATTTTAACAATAATCGTTTCGCGGGAAAAGAATTTTCTTATTCTACTTACAGCCGGTTGTGGTTTCATCGGATCTTCGGTTGTTCGGCATCTCATCCAGTCGACGACCCATTCGGTTGTCAATGTCGATTGCATGACCTACGCCGCGACAGAGGATTCCGTCGGTCCTGCTGCGTCGGACCCTCGTTACCGGCATGAAAAACTCAATATTCTGGATGGTGCGGGGCTGGATCGCGTTTTCTCAACCTACCAGCCTGATGCGGTGATGCATCTCGCGGCGGAAAGCCATGTCGATCGTTCAATCGACGGGCCGCGCGCCTTTATCGAAACCAATATTGTCGGCACTTTTACATTGCTGGAGGCTGCGCGGCGTTATTGGCAGCAAATGGATCCCGCCCGGCAGAAAAGTTTCCGCTTTCATCACATTTCAACGGATGAGGTGTTCGGGCATCTCGCGCCGGATGCGCCGCCTTTCACGGAGACGACGCCATATGATCCGCGCAGTCCGTATTCAGCCTCGAAAGCATCATCTGATCAGCTCGTTCGTGCGTGGCACCATACTTATGGTCTGCCCAGTTTCGTCACGAATACGACAAATAATTACGGATATTGGCACTTCCCTGAAAAATTGATCCCGCTCGTGACAATCAACGCGATTGAGGGTCATCCCCTTCCGGTCTACGGAGAGGGCAGCAATGTCAGGGACTGGCTTTTTGTCGATGACCATGCGAAGGCCCTCGTGTGCGCTGTTGAGCGCGGCGTTCCCGGAGAAACTTACGCGATCGGCGCGCGGCAACCGAGGTCGAACCTCGAAGTTGTCAAGGCGATCTGCAATGTGCTCGACGAGATTTCTCCCGATCCGCAGGGCAAGCGGGAACGCCTGATCAGTTTCGTCAAGGACCGTCCGGGGCATGATTTCCGTTATGAAATTGACCCGAGCCATGCGGAAGACTCTCTCGACTGGAAAGCGAAACATAATTTCGAAACGGGAATCAGGCTGACCGTTGCGTGGTACCTCAAAAATCGGAGCTAGTGGGAAGCGATCCGCCAGA